>JAEXAJ010000023.1 GCA_023458215.1 Bacteroidota bacterium | reverse complement strand
CAGCATAAGTGCTGTCCGGCAAGGATAGCAACTGAACAGTAGCCTGCGCGGCAGGTTCCTTTGTATCGGCCTCTATAACCCGGCCCGATACCGTAATGTTTTTTGTTTGTGAGAATGCAGTCAGCGTTGTTGCAAGCAATAACACTCCTGCGGTAATGATCTTTTTCATGCGTCTATTCTTAAAAAATACAATGTCATATTACACTGTTTCATTTGACAAAGTAACAGACAAAAGGTTTAACGGGACGCATGACGTTTTGTTCCATTTATCGACTATTCCGCTTAAACAATCTATCAACTGTCGATTTTTTAATACCAAATTCTAAGCAGAGTACGTTTAATATCAGAAAGATGAGAAACGATGAAGAATCTACCGAAATCAAGTCACCTTTTGCTACCCGGTAAAGCATACCGCCGAAGATAAACAGTACGGTCATAAACATGGCGTTGCGTGTTGCGCGGTTGCGTATCTTTTCCGTCTCATCGTTCTCGTTCTTTACCAAAGCAAAGATTATCATCAAGGCACCCATCATCATCAATAGTTTGGCACATTCTTTATAGAACAATAAGTTGGCATCCGTTACTTTCCCCATCATCATCATGAGAAAAGGCAGGAACAACGCCAAGGCAATTATAAAATATCCAAAGGGACGGCAGAATATGGGTAACAATGCTTTCATGTTAGTTATGAGTTATTAGTTATAAGTTATTTGATTATGGGTACGACAAAGAGTGTCGAGAATCAATTTTACTATGCAAAGATACTTGTTTCGTAGATAAATCCTATCTTTGCAAAGCAAAAAAGACAAATACATCATGAGTAAACAAGAAGTAATCCTTTGCGAGAAACTGGAAAGCAGCCTGATGCTTGCCATCGACAAATGTCCCCATGACCGACTTTTCATCCTGACGGACGAACATACACACCGGCTTTGTTTGCCTTCATTAAAACAGATTCCCGCCCTGAAAGAGGCGGTAGAAATCGTTATCGGCGCAGAAGATGTGCACAAGAACCTGGAAACACTGGCTTCGGTGTGGCAAGCGTTGAGCGAAAAAGGGGCTACCCGCCATTCGTTGCTCATCAACCTGGGTGGCGGCATGGTGACCGACTTGGGCGGCTTTGCGGCTTCTACTTTTAAACGCGGAATAGTTTACATCAATATCCCTACCACCCTGCTCGCCATGGTGGATGCTTCGGTAGGAGGAAAAACAGGCATCAACTTCAATGGATTGAAAAACGAAATCGGTGTTTTCGCCCCTGCCGCCAGCGTCTTGCTGGAGACGGAGTTTCTCCGTAGTCTCGATGCCCACAACTTCTTCTCAGGTTACGCCGAGATGCTGAAGCACGGACTTATCAGCACGCCCGAGCACTTTGCCGAATTGCTTTCTTTTAATACCGAGAATATAGATTATGCAGCACTCAAGTCCATGGTAGGACGTTCCGTACAAGTGAAGGAAGATATTGTAGAGGAAGATCCGCTGGAACATGGCATCCGCAAAGCGCTGAATCTGGGACATACCGTAGGCCATGCTTTCGAGAGCCTGGCACTTGCCGAGAATCGCCCGGTATTGCATGGTTACGCTGTTGCCTGGGGGCTTGTCTGCGAGTTATACCTTTCTTATATAATGGTAGGATTCCCCAAAGACAAGATGCGTCAGACCATCCAATTCGTTAAAGAGAATTACGGCAGCTTTGCTTTCAGCTGCAATCAGTACGAGCAACTTTACGAATTGATGAAACATGACAAGAAGAATGCAGCGGGTGTCATCAACTTCACATTATTGAAAAATGTGGGAGACATCTGCCTCAACCAATCGACGGACAAAGAAACAATCTTCGAGATGTTCGATTTCTATAGGGAGTGTATGGGGGTATAGCTATTCTATCTCCTCTCCTTCCAAACCCGTTTTCTTCTCGGCGGCATGTTCGTGTTCCAAAGTTTCCTTCCTCAGCATATTTGCGGGGAAGTACTTGCTCAACGGATAGCGGAAGAAGCTCATATTGTTGCCCAAGCGACGGGTCAATATGCGATCAGGCTTAAAATAGATGCGCGACAATCGCACCTTGCCCGGCATCACATCGTCGGGATGTTCGAACCCTTCGCTTGTTATCGCCACATTAAAGGAGCCTAGTCCTTTGATAGTTACCGATTCACCCGCCTCTAACGCCTCCTCTATAAACTTTGGCAAATCCACCAGCACACTCTGCACATCTCCCTCGCTCATGCCCTTTTTCTGAGCCATCCGTCTTGCCAGGTCCTCTGTGGTTACTCCGCCACGGACTTGCAAAGTACGCTGAACGGCATAATACAACTGTTTCATTCCTTCCTTGGTACGGAAGAGTTTCTTTCTTACTAAATAAATCATTCCCATAACATTATTCTCTTTTATTTGTATTATACCTTTACAATAATCAGCGCATTACTAGCTAACATCTACAACCTATTACCTTGCGAACCGGAACACTATTGGATAAGATGCACAAGATACCATCTTGTGTTGTATAAGATGCCATCTCATGCTACACAAGATGCCATCTTGTGCAGCAAAGGTAAACATGTTTAAGATGATATGCAAGAAAGATACTGGTGAGATGCAATTATCTTCCTATTTTTGGAAATGAAGTTCTATTCTTTTCTTTGCCCAAGTGGAAAACTTTATGTAAATTTGACGTCAGTGCTAACATTATCTTCTACGATAAAGCAAGTGATGTCCACAATCAAATCATATAAATAGTAAAAACATGTATATCACTACACTTAAATTCAAAAAAGTACTTGAATGGTTTACTACTAAAAGCAACTATCAATATATGATGCTATTCGTTAGCAGTTATAAAAAGAGTGATGAAGATATTGTCAAATACTTTATCCAGGAAAAATCCCGTATTGACAAGATTACCGGGAATAATATCTGCTTTTTCCACTTTGTAGAAAACAGTATAATCGAAGCATCAGAAATGGAGACTGCCACGTCCCAAATGATGCTTTGGCATATTAATGATTTCAGGACACAAAAAGGAGAAAAGCTTCTCAACTATCAATCATTAAGATGCGGGGCTGGTATGGAAGCTACAACAGAAGCTGCGGAAGATATCTGCAACTACTTTCAACTAATGAATTATCAATTACCTGCATTTATTCTTATATCACAGGATTTATCAGCGTACACACTCTTTACCGTTAAGGCTAAAGAAGATCTAGAAGCAATTCTATCCCCGGTAAAAGTAATCAATAGCTATATTAAAGACATGGATAATATAGAAAGAAGATTCAGTGATTTACACAAACTCGAAAGCCACGAAAAACTGCAATGCAAATTAAAGTCAATCAAAAAAGAAAAAGAAGTTTTATTGGAACAAGAGATTGTACATAACGCAGATGAGCTAGAAGAAATATTTATCAAAGAACTCATTTCCGCAGGTATTGAAGATTCCGTACTCAATCAAATCAGAACTTATCCTCAAAATTACAGAAAGATATTATATGCAACAAAAGTATACCAGAATCAAGAGATCATGAGTATTGGTAAAAGATGGATGTATGAGCTTAAATGTAAAAATAGAGCAAAGCAGATGAGTTTCAGAATGGCTACTTTAAACAACTTGATTACAGAAACATCTACGAGTCTATTATCAAAGGATAAAGACGTTAAAATAGCAGATCTTCGTGAGGAACAAGATAATCTCAGGATGTTTTATAAAAGAGAAATCGAAAAAGAGCTCTTGGTGAGCGACGGCAATGATATTCTTCAAATGCTCGAAGCAAGCAGGTCTGTCATACCCATTATACTTAAAAACGTAGTTGATAGAATCGCAATAAGAAATCAAACGATTCATCATATCAAGAAAGACATATACAAAAAAATTCAAGATAAAGCATTTGATGTATTCATATCTTGCAAAAGCGAAGATTATAATAAAGCAATGGAATTGTACGCTCATATGGTTGATAATGGCTTGCGACCATTCATTGCATCCGTTTCCATTCGCGAAATCGGTGTTGATGGCTATGGCGACTTAATCAGGCAAGTTATTGATACTTGCAAACATATGGTAGTGTTTGCAACAAAATTGGAATATATTAGCACTCCTTATGTGCATGCCGAATGGAATTTGTTTTTGGATGAGCAAACTGCCGGACGTAAAAAGGGACATCTTCTAAGTGTTATTTCAGATATTTCAGAAGTTGTTAATTTACCATTTGGATTACGAACCAAGCAATGCTATGACATTAATAATTATAAAGGCAATTTATGTATGTTCCTAAATAAATAAAAGGTCCAAGCAAGATTACACCATAAAATGATGAAAAAAAAAAATTGAATATTTGACACACTTCAAATAACCATTAACTATTTCAGGCTGAAAGCGATGTTTCTTATCATCGGTCTTTCCTTTTTCATAAAGTTCTACCAAATACTCTTTTTCAAATTCTACATTCATGCCTCTGTTCTTAGATAATACAAAGGTAACATATAAATATAAAGTTCGCAATATTAGCGAATTGCTTTTCATCAACAGCCCCAATTGAGTGATTTTATGCTTCAATAAGTCACTAATAATAAATGAAATACACTAACACCAGTAAATTCATCACAACAAAAACCTCTCAAATTATTTGCTATTTAAAAATAAAGCTGTAATTTTGCACACGCAATTCGGGGTATAGCTCAGCCCGGTAGAGTACGCGTCTGGGGGGCGTGTGGTCGCAAGTTCGAATCTTGTTGCCCCGACATTGAAAATCAGCCATTTACAATCAAGTAAGTGGCTGATTTGTTTTTACTGGAACACATTTGGAACACAATATCGGATCATATAGTAAGATGCATAAAGTTCAACAATATGTAATATCAATCTATTTATTTGGGATACAATCTCCTATTTTCCTACGTTTTTATAAGCAGAAGGATTAATACCCTCATGCCTTTTAAAGAATTTGGATAAATGGCTTACATCTGTAAAACCAAATTCATCCGCAATTTCTTTCAACTTGATTTCTCCGGTTTCCAATCTGCGCTTGATGAGTTGTAATTGCATCTTCTCAATGTATTCTTTATAACTTATCTCGAAATTCCGCTTGAAATAAGTACTGAAATAAGATGGCGAAATATTAAAATTATTAGCAATCATATTGATGGAAATACAGTCACGGTTAGATATATTCTCTTGAATGTATGCTGCTATATGAGCGTTAGTGGGAGTTTTCTTCTTTAATTCAATATTCCGGTTCTCAATGTATTCTTTTATCATTCCGAAAATGGAAAGAATATGATAATACACAATAGACGAACGAAGTACGTTAACCGTTGAATTATATAGGATAATATTCTCAAAAATATTCTTCAATATAGTCTGGCAAGGTTCACTCACCGTTATCTTGTCCTCTTTCAGCCATTGAATTTCCATGATGGAAGTTGGAGTTATTTCTCGTGAAAAGGACTTATAGGAGCGGTCATAAGTCTCAAAATAGCTTGAAGTAAATTTAATATAGGTAAAGCGCGTTACAG
>JAEXAJ010000022.1 GCA_023458215.1 Bacteroidota bacterium | reverse complement strand
TACAACCATTGCTTGTACCTTTAACTAAGACATTAACACCAATCAGCGGCCCCATATCATCCGACACTACTCCGGTAACCGTACGTTCTTTACCTTGCTGATTTCCTTGTTGCGGAGAATTGCTTTTTTCTGAAAGATAGACGATATTATCTTCCACCTTAAACGAAATGTTTTTCCCTTTAAGAATTGTGGTCAACGCATCTGTTATGGACGCATCTTTCACCTTGACATTTTCCACGGACAACGCCGCTAGTTTGTCGTCATAGAAAAATTGATACTTTGATTGAGATTTAATCTGTTCAATGACTGTGCCTAATGTGGCACGAGAGACATTCAAGTTCAACTGGGCAAAGCCCCATTGAGCCGAAACCGTCATGAACAACAAGACTAATAAAGCTCGCATGAACATCGAACTCTGAAAAGCATGATTGTTTTTCATAAACAAAAATTATAGGTTATACAATAATTACTTCAAGAGATTCCTTTCTCTTGCTTTCGTATATAAAACAACGCTATCTGAAAATACACTTAGTCCAAAAATACATTTTTTATCATTAATCAAAAAAAAGAGACTATACCCAAACCAGAAACCGTTAGCACTTTGTTTTTCAGTATAGAATCAAACAGCCAAATTATCTTTCAATACAAAGATAATATCTGTTTCTTCGACACCCGGCATAACAAAATGATACAATGGTCTGTGTTTCGGTATAGCCTCAGCTTAATAGATTATTACTTCAATTCTACTTTTTCAGTTCGTTCGAAAAAGAATAAGGCAGATCTTCCGGTTGAGTACCTCTTTGCATATCGGGCTTGTTACCCATTTCAAAATTCAGGACACCACCTTTTATCAGATCACTATGTTTCAAGAAATTCTTGCTATAATTATTTCCATTCAACCGGAGAGACTCGATATATAGATTATCGGCAGAATTATTAGCTGCATCAATTGTAAAGCTATTGCCATTCTCAAAATGAAGAGTAGCTTTTTGGAACAATGGCGCACCCAATACATATTCATCCGTACCCGGACAAACGGGATAGAAACCTAGGGCGGAGAATACATACCAGGCCGAAGTCTGACCGTTGTCCTCATCGCCGCAGTAGCCGTCGGGGCCGGCAGTGTACATGCGATTCATCACCTGGCGCAACCAGTATTGCGCTTTCCAGGGCTGTCCGGCATAGTTATACAGGTAGATCATGTGTTGGATAGGCTGATTGCCATGGGCGTAGTTACCCATATTCATCACTGTCATCTCACGTATTTCGTGGATAACCTGACCGTAATAGCTGTCATCAAACAAAGGGGGAACGATAAAGACGGAATCCAGCATCTGAACAAAGGATTCCTTGCCACCCATCAGGTCAATCAAACCTTGAGGGTCATGGAATACCGACCATGAATAGTGCCAGCTATTGCCTTCGGTAAATGCGTCGCCCCACTTCAAGGGTGAGAAAGGCGATTGAAACTGTCCGTCTTTGTTGCGGCCACGCATCAGTTTGCTTTCTTTGTCGAACACGTTTTTATAATTCATGGCGCGGCTCGCAAAGAGTTTCTGTTCTTTCTTGGGACGGTTCAGAGCTTTGGACATCTGATAGATGCACCAGTCATCGTATGCATATTCCAAAGTACGGGCAGCATTCTCGTTGATTTTCACATCGTAAGGTACATAGCCCAGTTCGTTATAATATTCATAACCCAGACGTCCGGTAGAAGACACTTCGGGATGCACGTTCTTCGTTCCGTGAATCAATCCTTCGTAAAGCGTGTTTACATCGTCCACTTTTACACCTTTCAGATATGCGTCGGCAAGAACGGAAGCCGAATTATTGCCAATCATACAACCACGATGTCCGGGACTCGCCCATTCGGGGAAGAATCCGCTTTCTTTATAAGTGTTGACCAAGCCTTCTTGTATCTGCTTGTTAACCGACGGATACATCAGGTTCAGGAAGGGGAACAGACAACGGAAAGTATCCCAAAAGCCGGTATCGGTGTACATATATCCGGGCAATACTTGTCCGTTATAAGGACTATAATGAATGGGATTTCCCGCCTCATCGAGTTCGTAGAATGCACGGGGGAAAAGTACGGAGCGATATAGGCATGAGTAGAATGTACGGAGTTGGTCGAGGTTGCCTCCTTCTACATCTATTTTACCTAAAACCTGGTTCCAAGCATCTTGTCCTTTCTGCACCAAGGCTTCAAAACTGTCGTTGCCCAGTTCTTTGAGGTTTCGGTCGGCTTGTTCGGGACTGATAAAAGAGGATGCTACACGCGCCTGCACCACCTCGCCCTTGCGGGTCTTAAAGCCGATGATAGCGCCGGCATGTCCTGCCGATTGCTCCAGTGCATTCTCCTTCAGGGCACCGTCGGCGACGGAAGCTTTATATGTGAACGGTTTATCAAACTCTATCACAAAGTAATTCTTAAAGTTATCGGGTACCCCGCCGCTATTACGGGTAGTATAGCCGATGATACGGTTCTGTTCGGGAAGTATCTTCACGTAAGAACCTTTGTCAAAAGCATCGACTACAATATAGGAATGTTCATTCTCCGGGAAAGTGAAACGAAACAAGACCGCACGTTCCGTAGGGGTAAACTCGGTCACTACATCATGCTCCGCCAAATACACCTTATAATAATGGGGCAATGCCACTTCACCTTTATGTGAGAACCAGCTGGCACGCTTTTCTTCATCAAACTCCGGTTTGCCAACTACGGGCATAATAGAAAACTGACCGTAGTCGTTAATCCAAGGGCTGGGTTGATGGGTTTGTTTGAAACCACGGATCTTATTGGCTGTATATACATATTGCCAGCCGTCGCCCATTTTCCCGGTCTGCGGAGTCCAGAAGTTCATGCCCCAGGGACGGGCTATAGCAGGGTAAGTGTTACCCGTAGAAAGTTCGAAACTCGATTGGGTGCCTATCAACGGACTGACGTACTGTGTAAAGTCCTTAGCCTGCATCCCAAGCGCACTGCTTAAAAAACAAATTAATAAAAGGATTTTTCTCATGATATTAGGTATTTATTATTTTTGCGAACCCCTCGGTCCCCTAAAGGGGAAGGGGGATACTCCGAATATCATTATCCTAAATATAAGCATATTAGGTATGAGAGTATCCCCCTCCCCCTTTAGGGGGGGTTGGGGGGTTAGTTTTTCTTTGACGACAAAAACACGCTGCCTCCCACTACTTTATATTCTATGGGAATAGCATTCTTTATCTGATTCAGAACAGCCTCTACATTCTCTTTTTTCTTGATTGTGCCTGAATAAGTCTTCTTCCCGTCTATGTCGGGCGCAAGAATAATTTTTACACCATAAGAATTTTCCAATGTACGGGCTATCATGTATATGTCCGCTTTATCAAAAATGAACTGATTGTCGTGCCAGTTCTCAAATCCGGTATCTACTTGCTTCACTACGAGCTTGCGGGTAACGCCGTTCAATTCGGCTTTTTGTCCGGGAGACAACACAATCATTCCTTCTTCATGGTTACCTTTTACCTCTATTTCTCCTTTCAGCAGAGTGGCTACCGCAGACATCTTTACATGATCCGATTTCAGATTGAAAACCGTGCCCAACACCCTGACCTGCATCGCCTCGCTCTGAACGATAAAAGGCTTTTCGGGATTTCTTTTCACTTCGAAATACCCCTCACCTTCGAGGTAAACCTTTCTTCCGTTTGTTGAAAACTCACGCGGGTATTTCAAGGTGGTATGCTTATTCAGCCAAACTTGTGTTCCATCGGGCAACTTCAGTTCCTTGACCGTATCTTGAGTTGTAACCGCCAGCAATTCTTCTGCCTGGTCGTAATTACGGAGAAGCTGATATCCCACACCACCCAAGATAAAGATTCCGATGAACATAGCAGCATATCGCATCCAGCCATACATACGGCGTACTTTATATTGTTTGTTTTTCTCTTGCTCCAATCTCTTCAGTAGTCGTTTCTCCGCTTTCTCAATCTCTTCTTCATCTGAGGCACAACCTATTTTCCCCAAGTGATATACTTCTTCCAGCTTGAACAATTCGCGAGTATTCTCCCTTGACTCACCCAGCCAAGCGTTCACTTCGCGAAGTTCAGCTTCCGTACATTCACCCAAAAGGAACTTAGCTACTATTTCCTCATTCAACTTACTCATTTCTTTATCCATTATGCTAATAAAACAACACTCTTTACAAAAACACTTACTTTACCTAGAAATAACAATGTAGACATCAGGTTCAAGTAACCCAATCTATCGCGCAATAATTTCAGAGCCTTGTACATATGAGCCTCCACCGTACGCAGTGAAATACCCATCGCTTCGGCTATTTCCTTATTCTTCATGTCGTGCATATAACTTAGTTTGAAAACCATTTTACACTTGTCCGGCAATTCATTGATGGCATCGGACAATTCCCTTCGTAGTTCTCCGTCTTCTATTCTTTTCACTACATCGTTGCTATCGGGTTGGTAAAACTCTATCCTCTTTTGGTGAATCTCAAGCATCACAGCCTCATAGCTATTCTTAATATCCCGATGTTTCAACACATTCAACGCGCGGGTATACACCGCCCTATACAAAAAAGCCTGTATCTGGTCGCCCACAGTCATCGAGTCTTGCCGACGCCATAGTTCAACAAATACATCTTGTACTACATCCTCCGCTTCTTCTTCGCCTACAATGCGCGTGGCATAGAAGAGCAGATTCGTGTAATACTTCCGGAAAAGAAGTTTATAAGTCAGATCAAAATTTTCATTCATACTTTCATAGCCTAAATTATCCGACATCCCCCCATCACCTTATCACCCTATCACCCTATCACCCTATCACTTCATCACCCTATCACCTCATCACCTCCCTTAATACCACACCTTGCCCGGGGTTTCTCCCATCTCAAATTCGAAAGTACTACCGTTCATTATTTGATCGTGGGTGATATAACTTTTATCGTATGGTTTTCCGTTGAGTTTCACCGACTGAAAATAACAATTTGCTTTGCTTACCGCAGGTGCAAGCACCGTAAATGTCTTTCCTCCGGGCAGATGCATTTTCATTTCGGGATATAACGGAGAGCCAATCTCGTACTTTCCGCTAACCGGATCTACCGGATAGAAGCCCATCGCACTGAATACATACCAGGCAGACATCTGACCACAATCTTCGTTGCCGCACAAACCGGCCGGATTATTTTTATATAATTCATGCATCACTTCCGCCGCATACTTTTGAGTCTTCCAAGGCTCTCCTACTGCATTGAACAAGTAGATGACATGGTGGCTCGGCTCATTGCCATGCGCATATTGCCCGATCATTCCTGTACTGAAGATAGGCAAATCATCTTCGGCCGAGGGATGATAAGTAAACATACTATCTAGTTTCTGTGCAAACCGCTCTTTGCCACCTGTCAAAGCAATCAATCCGTCAATATCTTGTTGCACAGACCAGAAGTATTGCCATCCGTTGCTTTCGCAAATATGCGGTGTATAATCGTCGGGGCAGAAATCTTTTATAAAGTTGCCTTTATCATCACGAGGCTGCATGAAACCGCTTTGCGGATTATATACGTTCTTATAATTCTGCGAGCGTTTATAAAATTCCCCGGCAATCTGCTTCTCTCCCAGTTTCTCGGCCATGAGGGCTATGCAATAGTCATCGTAAGCATATTCCAAAGTCTTGGATAGCGACCAGTTTTCTGCATTATACTGATCGGTAACATTATAAGGCACGTAGCCGTACTTCTTATAGAGTCCTATTCCCCGATATGAGTCGATATTGGCTGTGGCTACACAAGCATCCAATGCCTTCTTCGCATCAAAATCGCCGATACCTTTCAGATAAGCATCTACAATGACCGGCACAGAGTGATAGCCTATCATCATATCCGTTTCACCACCCTGGAAGTTCCATACGGGCAGACGTCCGTTCTGCTCATAAAAAGCCAGAAACGACTTTACCATATCATTGGCACGTTGCGGTTCTATATAGGTATAGAGAGGATGAGCGGCCCGGTAAGTATCCCATAGCGAGAAGGTGCTGTAATTGGTCCACCCGTCCGCCTGATAAACTTGTTTGTCGGGGCCGTAATAGGCGCCATCCACATCATTGTAGATGGTGGGCGCCAGCATGGAGTGATATAAGGCTGTATAAAACTTCACCTTTTCATCCCGGTCGTCACACTTGATTTCTATTTTAGAGAGTTGCTCGTTCCAGTTCTTACGGGTGGCGGCAAGATATTTATCAAAATCATTATCGGGAACTTCGGCAGCAAGATTGCGTGCGGCACCTTCCATGCTCACACCGGAGATAGCTGTATTGACAAGAATCTGTTCGCCTTGCTTCGTTTTGAAATCGAAGCGGGCAATGACGGACGTACCTATCCGCTTGCCATCTTTCATGATAGCAGCGGAATCGAGCTGCATGGCGCCGATGGGGCGGGAGAAGCGGGTACGGAAATAGATTCGTTGATCGCGCGCCCAACCATCGGAGTAGCGATAGCCTTGAATAGTCACGGAGTCTACCGCTTCTATATACGAATCGTTTGTAAAGTCCCAGTTCATCGCTTTCCTCAAGTTCAGGAAGATGGCAGCATCGGCTTCGGGAAAAGTATAGCGCTGGATGCCGCAACGTTCGGTTGCCGTCAACTCTACATTGATGTTATAGTCGGTCAGCCGCACCTGGTAATATCCGGCACTCGCCGATTCGTCGTCGTGAGAGAACAGGGAATGAATGCCCAAGGGTGCTTCCGCTTCTTTATAGGGAAGTGTAACGGGCATAAAAGAGATGTCGTACAAATCTCCTGCTCCCGTACCGGAAAGATGCGTATGACTGAACCCCGCAATCGTGCTGTCAGGGTAGAAATAACCTGAGATCCGATCCCACCCCGGCAGTCCGTTGTCCGGACTGAGTTGTACCATACCGAACGGTGCCTGAGCTCCCGGATATGTATTTCCGGTAAAATCTGTACCGATAAAGGGATTCACTAAATCTGCATAAGATACATTCTCCACGTCTGACACTCGTGAAGTACAAGCCAAAAGAGATAAAAAGACTAAAAACAGACTACAAGATTTAATCAATTTCATAACATTATAGGGTTAACGTGTATAATGTAACAACCCAACCGAATAAAACACTTACTCGCCTTATTGCTTTTCTATGAATGGTTCGTGGATACAGAAGTAACTTTTCGTGAACTATTCATCTAAAAATATAGTATTACCCGTTTCTATTTATTCGCAAATATAATACATCCGTTACATATAACCAACGCTCTACTCCTAAATACCACTTTCTTCTGAAAAGTTTATAAGACAAGTATTTATTGAGCATGTCCGAAGAAACATCTTCCCGGCAATATCCCTTCTCGTCTATGCTTTCAAGTCGTAATGACTGCAAAGATAGCTTTTTATTCTATATTTCTTTTCCCTGCTGCTCTTCTTCCCCAATGCGCTTGCCCATTTGCCAATATGCTTTCACCATTGCCGAATTGATATCGGCACAGGCTTTCTGCCAGGCTTCAGTTACAATCTGTTTGATCTCATGAATGAAACTTACGCTATGCGAAGCTATATTGTTATCTTTATTCATTGTTAATCTGCTGTCCATACAGAAACCTGCGTATATCCTTCCTTCTCGGTTATTGTTGTATAATTAGAGAACAAATCACTTTCAACACTTATTTCCAGACACTTACTATTTTTACATTCATAACTTATCGAGATTTTGCTTTCACCATTATCTTCATCTTCCACTTCATATTTCAGATTCTCCTTGGGCATCTCTTTTTTAAATAATCTTTCGGCTCTACCATTTTTTTCACTGTTTATGAAAATATTATATACCTGTTCCAACGTTTTCCCATAATAATACCAATATTGCCTGTATGATTCCCCTATTTGTTCGGTATAAACAACCGCAGTATCGCTATGCTTTACTTCTTCATATTTTTCTCCCGTAAAACAAAACAACCGAATGGAGTCTCTTATGGAGTAACGACTATCTACTATTCCATCATTTTTCCGTTCTTCGGTCCTGCTATCGGTCAACAGTGCAAAATCATAAAAGGTATTTGTCTTATGGTCTGTCACAACTACGTCAGTAGTATATTCAGAATAGCAGCTTGTGTCTTCATTTTCTTCTCCCTGATATTTAGTAGTCACATAATCAAAAATACATTTCAGCGAATTACCTTCCCGGACAAGCAATTGACAATGGCTTTCACCGGCAGGAAAAGCAGTTGAACTTCCCTGATGAGTTGAACGGACACCCAACATAACCTTGTTATCATTCAGGCGATAACTTAGGGTATCAATTTCGATTGCTGATAGTTTCCAAGCATCAGATTCCCAAGCTTTCGGATTATAGAATTTACTTTCAATCTTTCCCGATTTTGTATCTGCAAGTAAGACATAACCATCCAAAGTGAACATCTCATTTCCTGAGGAATCTTCCTCTTTGGAATTTATTCGGGGAATTACCCAAATCGTAAGTGAATTATCCGCAGGCAAAACCTGAGACGAAACAAAGCGTAAGTAACATTCACTTCGTTTCAGATTCAACTGCTGTAAAATACTATCGAATGTTTTCTGATTAAAGCTATGCTCATCAAGTGTTTCGGCAACAAAGTTGCTATCGGACTTAGTTACAGTTGTATCTTCTGAAACTTTATTATCTTTCGTTCCATTACAACTGGTTATTATTTGAGCAAACAATGCTATTGCTCCGAGTACAACGATTATTTTCTTCATGGTTTCCGTGTCGTATTCTTGTATTAATTAAGTTTGATAAGCCCTAGTTGTTTATCAACTTTTTTTTGCAACTTCCGTTGACTTTCACTTCCTGAGTATTTATCTGCTAAACTGTCAAACAACTCGCATTTTCATAATATGTATTTACAGTAAACAGATATCAATTGTTGTTTACCTCATCATCAAACTATTTGTAGTCTATAACCGGATATGTATTATAAACACTATCTATATAGAGACGATTCGATAAAATTCTTTCATCTCCATAATATATTGTCCATTTGGCAATATGTTTATCCTTATCTGACCATTCAAATTTATAATGATTTCCTACCGGGAAGAAGTATTCTTCATCAGCCAGTTCTTGAACACTATCAAATATATCAATAATCGGCATTTCACTATAAGTAATCCAGATTATAGAATCTCCTTTGAGGACTATTTTTTGAGGAGTTTTAAAATTATCATCTTCTAAATCTGAATAATTATAAACGACATATCCGCTATCCGTTTCAGTCAATTCCATCCATGTTGTTTCATAAACTTTTTTAGGCATGCCCTGCTTAGATTGCATAGAGCAAGATATTATGCACACAGCAACTAATAATAGCTTTACTATATTTTTCATATTCCTTTTAAATCATTCAATATTACCGGTCATTCTTAGAAATTATGGTTCGCATTTTTTAGTTTGACTTTTTTATCTTCATTTTAATTCTCTTTTCTTTCCCTGATCATCATACGCTTCAAGCATTTTCCAGTTTCCATCAATACTCTTATAAACGTACTGTAATTGACCATTGCCATGAAACATTCGACGGTAGATCTCATTACCATTCTCATATTTGCCATCTTGCTCTTTTCTTCCATTATAAGAGTATAACTCATATCGACCGTCAAGTTTGTCGTCCTTATAATGGTATTTAGACAGTGGAGAGTAGGTGATTTTAAGCCCGTTTCTCTTACCATTACGATAGGTAGTCAACTCTAATAACGTATCATCTTGATCGTATGCGACCCACACGCCCTCTCTCTTTCCATTATGATAGCATCCCTCGATTCTCCTGCCATTAGGCAGTGTGGCTGTAAACCCTCCGTCCGGATATTCCAGACTATCAAGTAAAGCGATGTATTTATTCTCAAGTTTTGTCATCGCTTTAGCATCTGCTTCTGAAAATATATTATAGGTAAATTCGTGTGTGCCTTGTGTGTAGTCTGATATTTGTCGCAAACCATTCTGTCCATACACGAAGTTATATTCAACTCCGGAAGGTTGCTCATAGCAAAGATCACCTCCCGAATAACTGGTACTGTGTATCGTATGATTATACAGACGCAAGAACTCAGCATTATCTTCTTCGCTCATTGGAATGCTTTCAACCAAACCTCCTATTGTATAATCTATACGCTTTACAATAACTGTAAGCGTATCGACAATTTCAACATTCTTAAAATCGGCTATTGTCTGAAATATTATTTCGTTAATTTTAGGAATAAGTTCGGAATACATAGTGTATTGTTCGTAGTTTCCATATACGTCAACTGTGATAGGCTCTCCTCCTCCCATCAATATGAGATCACTTCCCGGACTCCAATCTGAAACATCGATTCCATTATCACTAACCAATAATTCTAACTTTTTGCGAACTCCTTTCACCTTTATACCGATAGTCGCATAGGGTTTAGCGTAGCTGCCACATGTTTTAAAATCTTCTGTTCTCCACGAGCAGCCGCGCAGTAAGGTTATTAATTTGGTTATCCCGGCTTGACCTACCTGCTGACCATCAACTTGTACCTGATATTTTTCTATGGGATACCGATTTAGAAAACGACCGATGTCCTCATATATATCCCTATCTTCTCTCATACTCTTTCCTTTATTTGAAGGCATTGTTCCAGATTTGTTGCTTTGTTCGTTTTGGGCAATGCAATACATCGGAATCAATACAGCTACCATTATAATAATTAGATGTTTCATAATTTGCATTTATTTCGTTTCCCATCCGTTCTTTTTCAATAATCATCCATAAAAGGATATTTAACAGCTTCATTAGTCATCTTTCGCCAAATATAATGCATAGTATCGAAAATGAAACAGTTACTTTGTTTTATTTTTCTAATGCCCCGCAATACCTCTCTGAAGATAAATTTCTTCTAACGCAACATCTTTAGATTAAAAATCCAGCCCATTAAAAGCACCGTAAAACCTGTATCCATCTCCCGATAAAAGCAACGGGATAACAACGCAACTTCTGGTTTAATTTGTTTTTTTGGTTTCACCCGACTTCTCCCCACTCTTTCAATTACGGATAAACTCCTTATTCACAGCCTTCTTTCCCTATTCGGCTCTCTGTCTCATTTTTATTTCTTATCTTTGCCCCAAAAAGCAGCAATGAGTTACACGACCTATCTATTCGACTTCGATTACACCCTTGCCGATTCGTCGCGCGGCATCGTCACTTGCTTCCGCAATGTACTTACCCGGCACGGATACATGGACGTGACCGATGAAGAAATAAAACGCACCATCGGCAAAACTCTGGAAGACTCCTTTTCCATCCTTACCGGAGTAACGGACGCCGCACAACTGGCGGGTTTCAGAGAAGAATACCGCAAAGAAGCCGATACCCACATGACCGTGAACACAGTGCTTTTTCTCGAAACCAAATCTGTGCTCGTAGCGCTGAAAGATGCCGGTGCGCGCATCGGAATCATTTCCACCAAATACCGTTATCGCATCAAGGAATTGCTGGACCAGCATTTCCCCGGCAACTTTATGGATATCATTGTGGGTGGTGAAGATGTAAAAGCCGCCAAGCCATCGCCCGAAGGACTCTTGTATGCCATCAAGCAACTGCATACCACCAAAGCCGAAACGCTGTACATAGGCGACAGCACGGTAGATGCCGAAACAGCACAAAATGCCGGAGTAGACTTTGCGGGAGTCACCCACGGCGTGACCACCGCACAGGAATTGAGCAAATACCCTCATTGGAAAATTATGAGTACGCTGGATGAATTATTGGACGGCAGCGACAAACAACCATCCATTCCTGATTCGGAAAAGATTCCTTTGCCCGAAAATGATTCTCCGGCCCCTCGTAAAAGAAAAACGATAAGCGTATGGCAAATACTGTTACTTGCGTTCTTCCTATGGCTGACGTACGAAGAAATGGGTACTTCAGAGACTTGGGTCTTTGCCATTTTATTTATTCTGACCCTTTGGGGAATTTTGCAGAAAAGAAGAATTTTGCCCAAGAAGGTAGCTGCTTTCCTTGAGCCGTGGCTGAAACCTTGCCGAATACGTCTGCGCGCATTTCACATCAAACTGATCCGGGGCAAAGAAACCCCTCCCGTTGACGACAACCCGTGCACATGCCAAAACTGCGGAACTTCCTACACAGGCAATTTCTGCAACCGGTGCGGACAAAGCCGAAACACTCCCCGCTACCACCTCAGCAATGCTTTCAAGAATATTATGGGAGGATTTACCAACATAGACAACGGTTTCGGACGCACGTTGCTGGAGCTTCTTTACCGACCGGGGTATATGATGCGTGATTTCATCGGCGGCAAACGGGTGCATTACTTTCGTCCGTTCCAAACATTGTTCGTTTTGGCAGCCCTCTACATCATGTGTGTGCAGTTGGTTGATCCCGAAGCGCTGAACCCCCAAAAAAGGAAAAAGCCGGATAACACGGAAAAGACGCTAGCCATCCGTGACGACTTGCAAAAGGAGATGGAGAAGACCCAATCTTCAGCAGAGAAAAAAACTTATGCCTTGGCCATAGAAAGTTTGGAAAAGGAATTGGCATCCACAACGGCAAAGACGGACTCTACGGCTGTATCCTCTGCCGCTAGATACACAGATAATGATAATGATGATGAAGATATAATAGACGAATTATTTGAAGCCGGTTCGGAAGTTACCAACAAGTTAGAACAGCATCTCCAACACTCCCCCTTCCTGATGAAGGTATGGAACCTGATGAAAAGTTGGGGACATGGCAACAAAGCTTTCCGTATCATTTCTACCCTGCCGCTTTTTGCGCTAGCCACACTGTTGGCTTTCCGTCGCAGAAAGCACAAATTGACATACAACCTTACAGAGCATGTATTCATACAAGCTTTCATTGCATGCCAGATACTTCTGATAAGCATCATCGTACTTCCATTCAACGGCACTGCCCGAGTGAACAACCTGTACGAAGTATCTGTCTGGGTCATCTTCTTCCTCTTTTGCTGGGATTACAAACAGTTGTACCACTGCACCTGGTGGAGAAGTTTTTGGAAAACATTGCTCATGTTCTTCTACAGCCTGATATTACTAATAATCTTTGCAATTTTTGTAGTATTCGCAGCAGTAGCGGGGATCTATTTATTGAAACCTCTCTTGTAGAATCGCATCAAGACACGCCTTCTTCTAGTTATACACAGGCATTTATCTGATTATGCACGTATGTTTCTCTTGATAAGAACAAACGTTTGTTCTGTTCAACCCTTAGCTCCGTTAAGTGTTTACAGCAGTGAACATAAATGATAACGATAGTAAACAGCTTTATTCATTGCAGTAAACAGATCTATTCATTAACGTAAACCCTTCACAAAGATAAGGGATGAATAGAACGTACATCAGAGCTGAGCAAAAGAAACTATATACTTCAATGCATCAAATACCTGCATTTAGCACAACAAATGCGCGTTTTTCATCAAAAAAAGAAGCAATCAATTTATCTATTTAACAAAGGGCATTACTTTAGTAATTAAGCTGTTAGCACAATACCATCAAAAGAAAAGTATGAGAGTAAGAACTTACCCTCATACCTGCTATCATAGTTACTACCATACCTCAAACATCGATGAACAGGAAGATACAGAGTACTTATGAGGGTATGAGGGTAAAAGTACATGCAAAACTAAATTGAAACTTGAGTTACCACCTCATCATGTATCCTGAATAATTATATTACCCGTCGGCGGAATTAATTCATATCGCGTAAGAAATGAATCAAACACCCCCCGGCCCCCCTAAAGGGGGAGGAGGATAGTCTCATACCTAATATACTTATATTTAAGATAATGATATTCAGAGTATCCCCCTTCCCCTTTAGGGGACCGAGGGGTAAAACCACTCAATAATGAATGAATTCCCCCAACAGCTTTATACCATAAAAAAACATTCGAAGATTTGTCCGTTCAAAAAATAAATAGTACTTTTGTGCCCGATTATTCCGCACCGGGTTCAATCAAGAGATTTCTAAGAGATTAGAGACCACCCGACGGAGCTAACTTATACATTATATATAAGAATGTACGCAATTGTAGAAATTAACGGTCAGCAATTCAAAGCAGAAGCTGGCAAGAAACTGTTTGTACACCACATTCAAGAAGCTGAAAACGGTGCAACAGTAGAATTTGAAAAGGTTCTTTTGGTTGACAAAGACGGTGCTATCACTGTAGGTGCTCCTACTGTAGCAGGCGCAAAGGTGGTTTGTCAAGTTGTATCGAACATCGTGAAAGGTGAAAAAGTTCTTGTTTTCCACAAGAAAAGAAGAAAAGGAAGCCGTAAGTTGAACGGTCACCGTCAACAATTTACTGAGTTAACAATTACAGAAGTAGTAGCTTAATCAATTAAAAAGTAAGAAGAAATGGCACATAAAAAAGGTGTCGGTAGTTCTAAGAACGGCCGCGAATCACAGAGCAAAAGATTAGGCGTTAAGATATTTGGTGGCGAAACTTGCAAAGCAGGTAATATCATCATTCGTCAAAGAGGTACTGAATTCCACCCGGGTAACAACATCGGTATGGGTAAAGACCACACTCTTTTCGCTTTAGTAGACGGAACTGTACAGTTCAAAGTAGGTAAAGATGACAAAAGATCTGTATCTATCATCCCTGCTGAAACAACTGAAGCATAAGTTTCCGAACAAGAAATAAAGACAAGGGATGCAGTCCGAAAGGATTTGCATCCCTTTCTTTTTACGACAAAGACTACACCCTATTTGTTTTTTATTTATCTTTGCAACTTCAAATCAGAGTATCATAAAAAACAAGTATAGATATGCTTACCATCAAACAAATTACAGAAAACACCGACGCGGTGCTCCGCGGACTGGAAAAGAAGCACTTCAAAAATGCCAAAGAAACCATTGACCAAGTGCTGGAATCAAATGACAAACGACGCAATACCCAAACCATCTTAGATAAAAACCTCGCCGAGGTGAACGCCCTTTCCAAATCCATCGGACAATTAATGAAGGAAGGCAAAAAAGAAGAAGCCGAAGCTGCCAAGAACCGTGTAGCCGAACTGAAAGAGGCAAACAAAGACTTGCAGACTGAAATGGATCAGGCAGCCGAAGAGATGCAAAATCTGCTCTACACCATCCCCAATATCCCCTACGAGGAAGTACCCGAAGGTAAAGTAGCCGAAGATAATGTAGTAGAAAAGATGGGTGGCATGGAAACCGAACTTCCCAAAGATGCCCTGCCCCACTGGGAATTGACCAAGAAATACAATCTGATAGACTTTGATTTGGGTGTGAAGATTACCGGCGCAGGATTCCCTGTATATATAGGTAAAGGTGCACAGTTGCAACGCGCTCTTATCAACTTCTTCCTCGATGAAGCACGCAAATCGGGTTATACCGAGATTATGCCGCCTACGGTAGTGAACGCTGCTTCGGGTTACGGCACAGGCCAGTTGCCCGACAAGGAAGGTCAGATGTACCATTGCGAAGTCGATGATTTGTATCTGATTCCGACCGCAGAAGTTCCTGTAACCAATATCTATCGTGATGTAATCATTGATGAAAAGCAATTGCCTATCAAGAATTGCGCCTATACACAGTGCTTCCGTCGCGAAGCTGGTTCTTACGGAAAGGATGTACGCGGACTGAACCGTCTGCACGAATTCTCCAAGGTAGAACTGGTACGCATTGACAAACCCGAACACTCCAAGCAATCTCACCAAGAGATGTTGGATCATGTAGAAGGCCTGCTCCAAAAGCTGGAACTCCCCTATCGCATTCTCCGTCTTTGTGGTGGCGATATGAGCTTTACCGCTGCTCTTTGCTTCGACTTCGAGGTGTATTCCGAAGCACAAAAGCGTTGGTTGGAAGTAAGTTCTGTTTCTAACTTCGACACTTACCAGGCTAATCGCTTGAAATGCCGCTACCGCACAGCAGACAAGAAGACAGAACTTTGCCACACGTTGAACGGTTCCGCTCTGGCCCTGCCACGTATCGTAGCAGCACTCTTGGAAAACCATCAGACACCGGAAGGAATACGCATACCGAAAGCACTGGTTCCGTACACCGGATTTGAGATGATAGACTAAAAAGGCTTGCAAAAGCTACTTTATAGCCCGGAGCACTCCTCTCCGGGCTTTTCTTTTCTAAAATGACAACTTATCACAAAGTGTTCTTCAGAATCTGTGCAAACACCTTCTCACGGAAGTTGCGAGCTACGGGAACCGCATGCTGCCCCACCATAATCCTATTGCCATCTATCCTCTCAATCTTTTTCACATTGACAAGATAGGATTTATGAACTTGCAGGAATCCCTCCCGTGGAATAGATTCGATGATGTGTAGCATTGTAGAACGCACCAGTAACTTCGCATTTTCCGTATAGATGCATACATAATTCTCTAAGCCTTCTACCACCAGAATATCTTTGAAAAACACTTTATGCATCTGCCGGTCGGCACGGACAAACATGAAATCGGCCATTCCATCCGAACGTCTTTCTTGTTGCAAGAGATTATGTACTTTATTGACCGCTTTCAGAAAACGGTCGAACGAAATCGGCTTCAACAGATAATCCGCCACATTAAGCTCATAACCTTTCAATGCATACCGCTCATAGGCGGAAGTGATAATCACATGAGGCGGATGTTCAAGCGAAGCCAACAACTCAAGCCCCGAAAGATAAGGCATTTCAATATCCAGAAACAACAAATCCGGCTGTTCGGTCTGCAAAAATGTATTTAGCTGCATGGCGTCTTCGCATACTGCCAGTAATGATAGGAAATCAACCCTCTCCACATACCGTTGCAAACCTTCGCAAGCGGTAGGTTCGTCATCGGTTATTACACACTTAATCTGCATTCTCTATAGTTTTATTAAAAGGTTCACCTTAAACCATGCATCTCCTTTACAAATATCGAGTACATAACGACCGGAATATAGTAATTCCAATCTGCGCTTCAGATTTTCAAGGCCGATGCCTTGCCTTCTATCTTGTTGCATAAGCAATTTAGGCACAGAGTTTTCAACCTTAAAGTGTAGCTCGCCATCCGTCAAGTGCATATCCAATGTAATATAATACTGTCCGCCTACATACTTAAAGGCATTCTCCACCAACGGCACAAATAGCAGCGGATAAATTTCATATTTCTCCGAAACTTCGTCAAGATGCACTTGCAGTTGCAAACGTTTGGTGGCACGTAGTTTACACAAACTTATGTATTGCTTCAGAAACTCCATTTCGACTCGAACCGGTACTTTCTCCCCGTCATTATACAACTGATAACGAAGCAATTCGGATAACTGCTCGAGCGTATGCCGAGGAGCTTCATTCTTTTCGTCTATCTGAAAATAAACCGTATTGAGTACATTAAAAAGAAAATGCGGATGATACTGGGCTTTCAGGAATTTCAGCTCCGTCTGGAGTTGGTCGTTCTTTATCTTTTCCAATTGCAGCCGCTGTGCTTCATTCTCTTTCTGAATCAACTGATTACGAAGAAAAGTATAATACCCACCTCCTAACAGCATGCTGACAACCGCCGGAATAGGTACATCGTAAAAATCCAGTTCAACACCCATCAACAAGCGGATAAGCCACATCGTAAAAAGACACCAGAACGGAGCGGTCAAGACCACCACCCCATACTCCTTCCACCATGCCCACTTCTTCTTCCTGCACAAATGAAGCCACTGCTTCAATGCAAAGACTATCGGATAGGACATGATAAAGACCACCAATATATCTTTCAGCATAAAACTCAATTCATTTCCTTCCCAATAGTATTCATGCTTCGGAATATCATTCGCCACACGAACACACAAAAAGAGAATCAAGGCAAATGCTGCCGGTGCCAACCATCTGTTCAAACTTCTGTTCATAACGATTACAAATTTACTCTTTTTGTTTCATCAACCCCATTTTTCCGCATGCTTTCTTTTGCCTCACTACCTTTTTGGAACCGCCACGAAAAGGCAATGCCCAACACACGTTTGTTATGCCGCTCATCCAGAAATGCCTGCGCACCGAGAGCTTGAATATCTACTTTCTGATAATTGGTATTGAACAAATCTTTCGCAAATAAAGTAACAGTAGCTCTATTACCGAATATTTTCTTCTGAATCCCCATATTCACTTCCAACAGGGGATGAACCGTTGCTTGTGCATAAGCCATTCTTCCATTATAACTCGCCGAGAGTTCAGCCGACCAGTTGGGAGCAAAAGTAAATTGATTCATCCAACTGAATATCGGCGTAAACATATGGTTCTTCAGTTTCTTTCCTTGCTCCATCCAATGATAGGTATTGTACATACCGATAGCCGTGACATTCATCTTCCAACAAGATGCAATTGAAAGATTGGCTGCATTTATCCGTAACCCCGTTTGTGTATAAGAAGAGAGATTTTGGGGTGACACATAGATCGATTGGTTTTCTTGCTCCTGATAACTTTTCATAATCGCATCTTCTGTATGTGAGAAGAACAAAGCCGCCTGCAACCGGTCACGATATACATAAGCCAACTCTACATTATCCGAAAAAGCCGGGCGAAGCTTCGTATTACCACCTTCACGCGTATATTCATCAAAAATGTAAGTAAAGGGATTCAAGTCACCGTAATTTGGTCGGGTAACGCGCCTGCTGTAAGATAATTGAAGAGTGTTACCCGAAATCCGGCGGTATTGCAAGGCAAACGTTGGAAACAAATGAAGATAATTCGTGGTAAATGAGGAATCTCTTTGCAAAGTATTTCCTCCAAAATCACCGTTAACATGAGTATGCTCCATCCTCAAGCCTGCTGTAAGCTTCAGATGCTCCACCTCATATCCGGCTTGCAGATATAGCGCATTGATGTTTTCGTTGTATTCAAAACGAGAACCAAGTGCGCCATCGGGTAGCCAACCTGTAGCCGACGGACGCATATACCCTGCCGTATTGCCTATCTTGACAAATGAGGTTTTTCCTCCTGACTGAAACTTCCAATTTTCATTTAGCGGATAAGTCACGTCGGCTTGCCCAACATATAAATTGATTTTCCCTCTCATATCGCCACTTAACGTATCCGGTTTAGTACTGTTTATCAATTGGTTTTCTGCATGAGAATAACGAAAATAGTCCAAAGACGCACTCACTTCCCCACCCTCCTTTTTCATCTTATGCGTGATATTGGTTCCGGCTGAAATATTATTCCAGCTACGGTCGGTGCGACTATAAGTATTTCCTGCGTTTTCTTCATGTTGAATTTCCACAAACATATCAGCTGTCTCCTTCCGCCCGGAGAAATTTCCACTCATCGAAGTGCTCCAAATTGTACGTTCGTTAAGATAATAATCATATCCGGCTCTGAAGTAGTGTGAATAGGGTTCCTGTTTACGATAAGAGTCTTGTGTCATTCTTTTCCCGTCCCGGTCAAAGGTACGGTCAATGAACATATCTATAACATTCCTACCTTGATAATAGGAATAAGTCAAGTAAAGATTAAATTTGTTTTCACGAATATTCATAGAAGCACTACCAAAACCACTGCCCGACCTTCCAAAGCTACCATTACCATTCAACACCAGGTTCATACCACGAAGTTTAATCTTCCTCGTACGGATATCAATCAACCCCGAACTACCCGCTGCATCATGGTTGGCAGAGGGTTGGGTAATCAAATCAATCTTATCCGTATTGGTGGCAGGCGTTGATTTCAATAAGTTAATCAATTCACTCCCTGAAAGGTAAGTAGGCTTACCATCCATCAATATTTTCACACCACTTTGCCCGTTCAGCAGAATATTCCCATTAGAATCTATCATAACGCCCGGCAAGGAAGAAAGTACGTCATAAAGGTTTCCGGTGCTTTGAACAATAGAAGCATCTGTACGGTATGTCGTTCGTCCGGCAGACATTTCAACCAATGGAAGTTTGGCAGTCACCACTATTTCACTTAAACGCTGGTCGGCAATAGTATCTTGTTGTGCCCAAGCAGGTAAAGACATACACGAAAGGAATACTCCTATAAATACATTTCTATCCATAATTATCTATTTTTTGTTTCAAAAGTAGACGAGTGGAGTAAAACAGGCAAATTATAGTGATGAAAGGAAAGTATTCAGTGACAAGTTGCTTAAATCATTTATTTGCAACCTTGGGCAGGAAATTACGCAAACAGGTGTTGAGATAGTTTTCACCAAATCTTTTTTGATATTAATAAATAACCCGTATCTTTGCAAACTGTTACAATCTGAAAGTAATTACGTAATTATACCAACAAAATTTATAGATAATGAACAAAATCATTAGCAAAGAACACTTCTCAGAAAAGGTCTTCAAGTTAGTAATCGAAGCACCGTTAATTGCTAAATCACGTAAAGCAGGACACTTTGTAATTGTACGCGTGGGCGAAAAGGGCGAACGCATGCCCCTAACCATCGCCGCTGCCGATCCTATAAAAGGTACCATCACTTTGGTGATACAGGAAGTAGGACTTTCTTCCACCCGTTTGTGCGAATTGAATGAAGGCGATTTTATTACAGACGTCGTAGGTCCGTTGGGACAAGCCACTCACATCGAGAACTTCGGTACCGTAGTCTGCGCCGGAGGTGGTGTAGGTGTGGCTCCGATGCTTCCTATTGTACAAGCTTTGAAAGCTGCCGGAAACCGTGTGATTACCGTACTTGCAGGTCGTACCAAAGAACTGATTATCCTCGAAAAGGAGATGCGCGAAAGTTCCGACGAAGTGATTATCATGACTGATGACGGTTCTTACGGACGTAAAGGTCTGGTAACCGAAGGCGTGGAAGAAGTTATCAAACGCGAAAAAGTGAACAAATGCTTCGCCATAGGTCCCGCCATCATGATGAAATTTGTTTGTTTGCTGACAAAGAAATACGAAATCCCTACCGATGTATCTCTGAATACCATTATGGTAGACGGTACAGGTATGTGTGGCGCCTGCCGTATCACCATCGGCGGAAAGACTAAATTTGTCTGTGTAGATGGTCCTGAGTTTGACGGTCATCAAGTAGATTTCGACGAAATGCTGAAACGCATGGGAGCCTTCAAGAACATCGAACGCGAAGAAATGCAAAAACTAGAAGAGCCCAAGACCTGCGAAGCCACCGGCGAAAACCTGCAAGAAGACGATAAGAGCCGCAACGCTGCCTGGCGTCTGGAATTACGCAAGTCGATGAAGCCGAAAGAACGCACCGCCATTCCCCGTGTAGAGATGAACGAACTGGATGCTGAATACCGTTCGCACAGCCGCAAAGAAGAAGTGAACCAGGGATTGACTGCCGAACAGGCTTTGACCGAAGCCAAACGCTGCCTGGACTGTGCCAACCCCGGTTGCATGGAAGGTTGCCCCGTAGGTATCGACATTCCCCGTTTTGTGAAGCACATTGAGCGCGGCGACTTCCTCGAAGCTGCCAAGACATTGAAAGAAACCAGTGCACTGCCAGCCGTTTGTGGTCGTGTATGCCCGCAGGAGAAGCAATGCGAATCAAAATGTATTCACCTGAAAATGAATGAAAAGCCGGTAGCTATCGGTTATTTGGAACGTTTTGCCGCCGATTACGAAAGAGAGAGCGGACAAATCTCCGTTCCGGAAATAAAAGAGAAGAACGGCATCAAAATAGCTGTAATCGGTTCCGGCCCCGCAGGCTTGTCATTTGCAGGAGATATGGCTAAATATGGTTACGATGTTACCGTATTCGAAGCGCTGCACGAGATAGGTGGTGTATTGAAATATGGTATTCCCGAATTCCGTTTGCCCAACAAGGTAGTAGATGTAGAAATCAATAATCTTGCCCAAATGGGAGTAGAATTTATTAAGGATTGCATCATCGGCAAAACGATCAGCGTAGAGCAATTGGAAGAAGAGGGATTTAAAGGTGTATTCGTTGCCTCGGGTGCAGGACTCCCTAACTTTATGAATATCCCCGGCGAAAATTCTATCAATATCCTATCTTCCAACGAATACTTGACTCGCGTCAATCTGATGGATGCTGCCAGTGAAGATTCTGATACTCCCGTGCCTTTTGGCAAGAGTGTAGCGGTTATTGGTGGCGGTAATACTGCCATGGACTCTGTACGTACAGCCCGTCGCTTAGGCGCAGAACGTGCCATGATTATCTATCGCCGTTCGGAAGAAGAGATGCCTGCACGTATTGAAGAGGTGAAACATGCCAAAGAGGAAGGTGTAGAGTTCTTGACTCTCCACAACCCCATAGAGTACATTGCCGACGAACAAGGGAAAGTGAAGCAAGTAGTTTTGCAAAAGATGGAACTTGGTGAACCGGATGCATCCGGACGTCGTAGCCCCATTCCCATCCCCGGAGCTACTGAAACAATCGATATCGATCTTGCCATTGTCAGCGTAGGTGTATCGCCCAACCCGATTGTGCCTAGTTCTATTCCAGGATTGGAGGTAGGACGTAAAGGTACGATCACCGTAAACGACAATATGCAATCATCTATTTCGTCGATTTATGCCGGCGGTGATATTGTCCGGGGTGGTGCTACCGTCATCCTGGCCATGGGAGACGGACGAAAAGCTGCCGCTTCCATGAATAAGCAATTAAAGAAATAAAAATTAGCCCCGTTTGCAATTCACATTGAAAACGGGGCTTTTAATTAACAAATAAGTTATATTTAGAAAAAAAATTAAAGTACTTTATTCGTTGCCGGATCCGGGAAAATCACCGACGGCTTAAACGTCTTGGCTTCTTCAAAATCCATTAATGCATAAGACATGATAATAACGATATCATCCGGTTGCACTTTACGGGCTGCGGCACCATTCAGACAAATCTTGCCCGAACCACGTTCCCCCTTAATTATATAAGTCTCAAAACGTTCTCCGTTATTATTGTCGACAATAGATACCTTTTCGCCAGCAATCATGTTGGCGGCATCCATCAAGTCTTCGTCAATCGTGATGCTCCCCATATAGTTCAGGTTTGCTTCAGTGACGCGGGCGCAATGGATTTTCGACTTCAACACTTCAATCATCATAAGATTGGTTCTTTTTTAGTTATTACTCTTTGTACTTGATATTGTCAATCAGGCGAACCTCTCCACAGAATACCGTAATACAACCTACAGCATAAGAGGTATCTTCCCAATTGGCAATCTTCTGCAACGTGTTGCCATCCACCAGCTCGAAGTATTCCAGACGCAAGCCGGGAGCGGCTGCAATGGCATCTTCGACAAAATTCTGTGTTTCAGCTACCGTATGCGAGGTTGCAAAGGTACGACTTTCAAATAAAGTCTGCGATATTTTTAAAGCATTTTTGCGTTCTTCGGCAGATAAACGGGCATTACGGCTGCTCAGAGCCAATCCGTCAGCCTCACGAACAATGGAACATCCTACTATGTCCAACGGGTACTTCATCTGACGTACCATCTCACGGATGATAGCCAACTGCTGGAAATCTTTCTCTCCGAAATAGGCCCTATCAGGTTTTACAGCATCGAACAGCTTGCTTACAATCTGGCAAACACCGTTGAAGTGTCCCGGCCGAAAAGCCCCTTCCATTACCGTATCCAAGGGTGCATAACTAAATTCGCGCGTATCAGGCTCCGGATACATCTCTTCTACCGCAGGTGCAAAGACAAAAGCAGCTCCACATTCCTCCAGCAGACGACAATCGGCCTCTAGTGTACGAGGGTATTTTACTAAATCATTCTTGTCATTAAACTGAGTAGGATTTACAAAAACGCTCACTACGGCAGCATCGTTTTCCGCCACACAACGCTTCACCAATGAGGCATGACCGGCATGCAAGGCACCCATCGTAGGCACTAATCCTACTTTTTTTCCTTGGGCTCTCAAAGCCGAAAGTCCGGCCTGCAAGTCCTTGATAGTATGTACTATTTTCATTTTTATTGGTTATATAATAACTAGTTGTTCGCTAAAGCGGTGCAAAATAAACCATTATTTAGCATATAAAGAAGAAATATCATAAATTAATGCAAAACTTATACCACATTAGAGTATTCCTACAAGCTCATCTATTACTGAATTTCAAGCAGTTAACAAATCATAAGGAATTATAGATTCCCCCTATTTGCTTTATTGCCCGATTTTTTTTATATCTTTGCAGAATAATTGAGAACATTGTTATTATGACAAAGGCGAACAAGGTTTTATTTATTACACAAGAAATTACCCCTTACGTTTCAGAATCGGAAATGTCTCTTGTAGGCAGAAATCTACCACAAGCAATACAGGAAAAAGGCAGAGAGATCAGAACGTTCATGCCCAAATGGGGGAATATCAATGAGCGCAGAAATCAACTGCACGAAGTGATACGCCTATCCGGGATGAACCTTATCATTGACGATACCGACCACCCGCTTATTATCAAAGTTGCTTCCATTCAATCTGCCCGCATGCAGGTTTATTTTATCGACAATGATGATTACTTCCAAAACCGGCTACAGGCAATTGATGAGAATGGAGCAGAGTATGAAGACAATGATGCGCGTGCTATCTTTTATGCTCGCGGCGTATTGGAAACAGTTAAAAAACTTCGTTGGTGTCCGGATATCATCCACTGCCAAGGTTGGATGACTGCCTTAGCCCCTTTATACATTAAAAAAGCTTATAAAGACGAACCTTCTTTCAGAGATGCCAAAGTTGTATTCTCACTTTTTGAAGATGACTTCAAACAACCGTTCCATGCAGACTTTGCCAGCAAATTGCTGCTGAAAGGTATTTCTAAGAAAGACATTGCCAACCTAAAAGAACCCATCGACTATACGTCTCTTTGCAAATTAGCAACCGACTACTCCGATGGCGTTATTCAGCAAAGCGAGCACGTCAACGAAGAAGTTCTAGAATATGCCCGCAAATCCGGCAAACTTATATTGGATTATCAATCTCCCGAAAACTTTGCAGATGCCTGCAACGACTTCTACGACAAAGTATGGGAGGTAGAACAAAATAAAATTGATTAGATAATTAAAACTATGAAAGTAAGATATCTAGGAACATTGCTTTTAGCAATCCTGACTTTCTACGGATGCGATGATAACACCGGTACGTTGGGTATGGGCATGTTGCCCGAATCGGATGGCATGTCATCGAATACTAAAATTTTCAATGTTACTACAGCATCATTTGCACCAAAAGCTGTTTATGCTAAAACCAGTACAGGTTATGTAGGAAAATTCACTGATAAAGAGTTTGGTGACTATGAAGCCAGTTTCTTGACTGAATTGAACTGTACCGACAACTTCTCTTTCCCTGAAGTATATCATGTAACAGAATGGGACAGCCAAGGAAATCCTACCAGAGCTAAAGGTACTATGACTGCAGACTCAGTAGTTTCTGCCCAATTGGTTGTATATTACTCCAAATGGTTTGGTGACTCCTTGAATGCTTGCAGAATGAGTGTATACGAACTCACTAAGAAACTGGATAAGAAAGACAACCCATACTATACTAATATTGATCCGAAAGAGTATTATCAAAATTCTCCTTTACACTTATTTAAAGCCTACACTGCTTTCGATACTACAGTACCGGACTCTGTAAGATATGATAAGGATGCTAATGGCAACTATACTTATTATCCCAATATTACCTTCCCATTAGATAAGAAGAAGTTTGGTGAAGACAGAATCTTAAATGTATATCGCAAGCATCCGGAATATTTCAAGAATGCTGCTACTTTTATTGATAAAGTATTCAAAGGTGTATACGTAAAAACCGATTATGGAGATGGTACCGTATTATATATTGATCGTGTAGACTTGCAAATGCAGTTCCGCTTCCATGCAGTGAATGATACTACCGGCTTAAAATTGAAAAAGAAAGACGGAACAGGCGACTCTTTATTTTATAGCATGAATACTGTCTTTGCTTCTACCAAGGAGGTTATCCAGGCCAATCAGTTCAAAAATTCTGAGAAACTTACAGAGAAAGCAAACGAAGGAGGACATACTTTTTTAAAGTCCCCTGCAGGTATTTTTACTGAAGCCACAATGCCCTATGATGACATCTATAAAGAATTATCTCAAGACACTCTCAATGCCGTAAAATTAACTTTCACCAACTACAACGAAGAGAATAATTACAAGTTCAGCATGAGTGCTCCGAAAAATGTATTATTGATACGCAAGAAGGATTTAAAATCTTTCTTCGAAGAAAATAAGCTTACGGACAATGTAACATCATTCACTGTTGCACACAATAATGTAAATACCAATCAATATACATTCAAAAATATAGCCCGCTTGGTAACTACTTGTATCAACGAAAAACAAGCAGCCAAGAAAAAAGCAAAAGAAGCAGCCGGAGCTAGTTGGAATGAAAAAGATTGGGAAGATAAATGGCTCGCTGATAACCCGGATTGGGATAAAGTTCTGCTTATTCCGATTGCTGTAACTTATGACTACTCAAACAGTCAGAATCCTACAATGACCGGTATCGAAAATGATTTGCAACCGGGATATGCCAAACTAAAAGGTGGTAATCCTAAAGATGGCAAACAAGAGATACTAAAATTAGAGGTTACCTACACTCGATTCAATAATTAATAGATAACATCTCATAAAAAATCCTCCCGTTCAATCAAGAACGGGAGGTTTTTTTTATCTTACTAGCCGGAAGATGAATCTATTTATCTTCTTTCTTGGTAGTCTTTTTAGCAGCAGGCTTCTTTGCAGCAGCCTTTTTTGCGGGAGCTTTAGCAGCAGGCTTTTCTTCCTTCTTTTTCTCAGGAGCCTTTCCTTGTTCCAACTTAGCTTGAGCTTGTTCCAGTTCCTTATGCAAAACCTCTATTTCATTGCCTTGGTTTCTAATCGTAGTTAACAAAGCATTCAACTCTTCATTGTCGATATCCACCGGATAAAGCGAATCGACACGTCGGATGAAATCACCAAGAATATTCATATAGTTGGTGAACGCATCGTAAGGAGATTCGTAGATACCTCGGTTCAAACCTACACCACTGTTCTTAGTGGTCATGAAACGGAAGTTATTACTTGCTTGCAAGTAATCCCAGTCTTGCTTGATACGGCGGTCATCGCAAAGGTGTACACGTTCAGCCACACTGTACAGTTTGGCAAAAGCTTCACGCTGCATCGTATTGCCCAACCAGCAGCTTGTATCTCTTTCTTCGTCTACCCAAGACATAGGATAAGGAACATCCAATTGAGAAACGGATTTCAGTTTGGTTATAACTTCTGTAGGAGTAGAGAACGTAATACCTTTTTCTTTGGCACAAACCGGTAATGCCTTCATAAATTCCAGAATGTTGGAAGAGAGAGGCTGAGCCATACCTAATGCACAAAGTTCCATAAAGATATTAATCACTTGTTCTTCTTGTGGTAATGCATCAATCCAGCTGATATACTTATCAGCAAACAAAGGATATTCACTCCATTCAGAATTAGAGAAACGGAGGCTGATATCATCCGATAATTTAAAATCACGCAACAACAACTTCAGATTGGGATTCATGTTACAGTGATATACATAATGCGGACTCTTCCAGCCCAATACATGCTTGGCTCCTTCGGTCAGCATACCTTTGAAGCCCATACCTGCTACAATTGCACCGATCTCATCATTGTAAATCAAGCTTGAGTTACGGAACACTTTAGGTGCTTTTCCAAACATTTGCTTCATCTTCGCACTCTGACGCTTCACTTCTTCAATAAAACATTCTTCATTTGCCAACGAAGAAAGACCATGTGAATAAGGTTCTGCCAGAAACTCACAACAACCGGTATCATTCAACTGGTGCAACAGATCGATTACAGCAGGTGCATGGATTTCCAATTGTTCCAATGCCACACCCGAAATAGACAAAGCTACTTTGAATGCGCCATTCGAGTTTTTTACCATCTCAATCAAGGTGTTCAAAGCCGGGATATAAGAGCGCTCAGCAACCTCATTGATGCTGACTTCATTGGCATAATCATCATAATAATAATGATCAGTGCCTATATCAAAGAAACGGTAACGTTTCAGATGAATAATTTGATGTATTTCAAAATAAAGACAGATAGTTCTCATTTCTATTTATTGTTTTGTTATTTACCATAGTTTCTTAACACATCCTCATAGAGGGCACGGATTCTCAGACCCACTTTCTCCCAAGTTATTCCGTCCACTTCATTCTTGCCTTCTTCCTGAAGATAATGGAAGAGGGATTGATTGGTACAAAGCGAATAAATGGCATCTGCCATTGCGTGAATATCCCAGTAATCGGTCTTAATCACCTTATCGAGTATTTCGCCACAGCCCGATTGCTTTGAAATGATGGAAGGCGTTCCACATTGCATCGCTTCCAACGGAGCAATACCGAAAGGCTCGGAGACCGAAGGCATCACGAATACGTCGCTATTCTTGTAAACTTCATACACCTGCCTGCCTTTCATAAAGCCCGGGAAGTGGAACCGATCGGCAATACCCCGTTCGGCAGCCAGATTAATCATAGCATTCAGCATATCACCCGAACCAGCCATGACAAAGCGGATATTACGGGCGCGCTGCAATACAAGCGCCGCAGCCTCTACAAAATATTCAGGCCCTTTCTGCATGGTGATACGTCCTAAGAAGGTTACTACTTTCTCCTTTGAATGGTCCGGACGCGGAATATCCTGAAGTTCTTGTGAAAGTGGATACACAGCATTGTGCATCGCAAACACTTTCTTTGGATTCTGGTGATATTCATTAATTACTGTACGACGAGTAAGCTCGGACACACACATAATGCAGTCTGCATAATCCATACCGTTCTTCTCCATGGAATAAACAGTAGGATTCACTTTTCCGCGCGAACGGTCGAAGTCCGTAGCATGCACATGGATACAGAGCGGTTTGCCGCTTACCATCTTAGCATGAACTCCGGCAGGATAGGTCAGCCAGTCATGAGCATGAATAATATCAAACTCCTGCTGACGTGCCACCACTCCGGCAATAACGGAGAAATTGTTTATCTCTTCGTGCAAATTACCAGGATAACCGCCTGCAAAATCCAGACCTCCGATATCATTCACATGCATATAAGAGAAATCGGAATAAATATGATCGCGGAGAGAGTAATAGTCTTCGGGGGTCATACCTCGTGTCAGACGTGATTTCAAATAATCGTAATTAACATCACGCCATACAACAGGCACCTGACTCATATTTATTATTTTCAGAAAATCTTCTTCTTCACCTGTAGGCTTCGGCATACAGAAAGTGGTTTCTATATCACCTTGCAAGCTTAATCCCTTCGTTATTCCATAGGAGGCAACCGCAAGACCACCATATATTTTGGGAGGGAATTCCCATCCAAACATTAAAACTTTCATCTTCGTTCCTCCTTCTTATAAATTATACTTAGATAATAACTTCAGAATACGCAGCATTTCTGCCGTATTCATGGCAAAAGATACCGCACCTCGACCGGTAAATGGAGGGTTACCATCGAATAATTCGGGCAATGCTCCGATACAATGGCGTATCATTTCGTCTTCCATACCGATTAATTGTCTTTCAACGAATAATATACCACTCATTTTATAGATGCGCAGATATGCTTCCATATAGAAGCCCATAAGCCAAGGCCAAGCTGTTCCTTGATGGTAAGCATAATCTCTTTGTATCTGAGGACCGACATAGTTCGGATTGTATCCGCCACTCTTAGGACTCAAAGTACGCAAGCCTTTCGGAGTAAGCAGTTCTTTCGTTACAATGTCGAGCACTTGTTTCTTTTGCACCCTATCCAAAGGGGAATAGTCGAAAGCGACTGCAAATATCATGTTCGGTCTGACACTCCAGTCCATCATATAGCCATCTACATAATCAAATAAATAACCATATTCGTTGCGAAATGTTTCTACAAAAGACTTTCCGGTCACACTTGCCTGGGCATCGAGGTTATCGGCTAGAATCGTATTTCCGCCTTCGCGAACCATATCGGCCACAAAGCGAAGTGCATTATACCACAAAGCATTCACCTCTACAATATATCCGGTACGGGGTATGACGGGACGTCCATTAGCAGTTGAGTTCATCCAAGTCACAGCTTTCTCCGTTCCATTGGTATAAAGCAAACCGTTTTCGTGCAAGAAAAGATTATCGTGTTTACGGTCGAGAATGTAATCCATAATCTCTTCCAATAAAGCGCCATACATTTCCCGGCAATGTTCGCGAGAAGTTTCCTTAGCGTACTGCTGCAAAGCCCAAATGGCCCAAAGCAACACATCAGGATGTTCCATCTCGTAAATTTTATAAGTAGATGGTTCTCCATTTATAAACTGGCGAATGGCCTTGCTAGCGGTTTTCATCACATCTTCAAACTCGTCCTGCTCATCAATAGCCAACGTTAATCCAGGCAAAGAGATGAATAAGTCACGTGCACGACACTTGAACCATGGATAACCGGCAAGAACATAATGATTCTCACCCTGTTTGTTATGGAACTGATGTGCCGAGTTCTTTAAACAGTGATAGAAGCTGTCACGTGGAGTACGGTCAGTAACTTCCGCTTCGAAGGTTTGCTTCAACTTACGCGGAGAGATTTCTGAAATACCGGCAGAGAAGACAATGCTTTCCCCCTTCTTTATGTCTACCTCGAAATATCCGGGTACATAAAGGTCTTCATTGAAATCATAACCGCGTTCTTGCTCTTTCCGATACTCTATGCCACGATACCAGTCTGGCTGGAAGTGGAATTCATTCTTCTTATTAATCTGCATGAATAGTTCCGGATAACCGGGATACAAGCAAGTCTTAATTCCGTTCTCCACCAATTGATAATCACGGTTGGCCTGTGCATTTTCGTGCGTATATTCGCGTACGCTACGGAATGCCAGAAATGGGCGGAACCGAAGTGTTGTTGCCGAATGGGCATCGACCAAGGTATAACGGATCAATATTCGGTTCTCATGGTGTACAAAAATTTTTTCTTTACGGAGGATAACTCCGCCTACACGGTAAGTAGTTGCCGGGATACGTTCACAGTCGAATTCACGGATATACTTATGTCCATTAGGACTAAAGTGGTCTCCCTGATACTTATGCAACCCCAGGTTGAACTCCGCACCGTGCTGAATTACCGTTTCATCCAAAGAAGATAGCAGCACATGGTTTTCATCATCCAGGTTGGGGACAGGTATCACCAACAGACCGTGATATTTGCGTGTGTTACAATCTACAATTGTTGTACAATGATAGGCACCCGACTTATTGGTCCGAAGTATCTCCCTTGGCAAAGATTCTTCCAGATTGATCATCAGGGTCTTGTCAAATCGTAAATAACTCATAGTTGTGCATTATTTAAAGGTTAATTATTCAGGTATCATGCGCTACATAGCCTGTAGCGATGCCCAAAAATACGAATTAAAGATTAAGGGCAAAATAAAAAGTCAGCTTTTTTTCGTTTTTCAAGCAAATAATGCGTAGTATTGTACAAAAATAGCAAACCCACGTACTATATATATGAAACCTGATATACGACGAATGGCCCTTGCGGCAGTTATCCCGTTATTTCTTTTATTCATTCTCTATGTTTTGAAGTTTTTTGAAGTCGGAATGGACTGGGACTTCAAACGACTGGGAGTATATCCAATGCAGAAGCACGGTGTATTCGGTATTTTTGCACACCCATTGATACATAGTAGCTTCAAACACCTGTTTGCAAATACAATTCCACTATTCTTTCTTTCATGGTGCTTATTCTACTTTTACAGACATATTGCTTCCTACATATTCTTTGCCATCTGGATAGGTTGTGGATTGCTTACCTTTATTATAGGAAAGCCGGGATGGCATATCGGTGCCAGCGGCATTATTTACGGTTTGGCTTTCTTCCTATTCTTTAGTGGCATCCTGCGCAAGCATGTACCACTTATCGCCATCTCTCTATTGATTACATTTCTGTATGGCGGATTGATTTGGAATATGTTCCCACAGTTTGCCAAAGTGACTACTTCATGGGAAGGACACCTCAGTGGTGCTATTGCGGGTACACTCTGCGCCATAGGATTTATGGGACAAGGACCGCAACGCCCCGACCCGTTTGCAGGAGAAGATGAAGAAGAAATAGAGGCTACCGAAGAAGCCCCTAAAGTTGATAATTCAATGAATCAAGGTTTCTGAAACGAATCGATCAATAACGATATATTAGCCATAAACAGCCTTACAGCGATTGCCAACAGAATAATACCAAAGAACTTACGGATAATATAGATACCGCCTTTACCCAGGAAGCGTTCTACGCGTCCGGTCATGCTGACTACAAAATACACCCATATCATATTCAGCACTAACGCAATGATAATATTGATGCTGGCATATTCGGCTCGTAAGGAAAGCAAAGTGGTGAAAGCACCTGCACCGGCCAGGAGAGGAAATACCAACGGCACTAATGTAGCTTCCTTAATAGGCCCTTGGTTCTTGAAGATTTCCACATCAAGAATCATTTCCAGGGACATAAGGAAGATGACGAATGCGCCCGCAACGGCAAACGATTCGATATCCACATGAAACAGCTTCAGCATCATATCTCCTGCATAAAAGAAACCTATTAGCAAAGCAAACGATATCAAAGTAGCCTTCAGTGCGTTCACATCTTTCCCCTTTTCCTTCAAATTAATGATGATGGGGATAGAACCAATAATATCTATTACAGCAAACAGTACAATAAAAGCGCTGGTCATTTGCTGCCAATTAAATGCTGATAACATATTTTCCTCCTTTTTTCTGCAAAGATAATGAATAAATATAGAATTACGAAACGCTTTTTAAGGATTGAAGCTATAAACTGTTCTTAAATATCTTGCCATCCTTCATGATCATTAAAAAATTATTTTCCGGATCGCCCAACAAAGTGATATCCTTTAGGGCATCACCATCTACCAATATCAGATCGGCCAAAGCTCCTTCCTCAATAACCCCTAATTTACCCGGATAAGGATTTCTCATACCCGAAAGGGAGAGAAGTTCAGCATTATCATGGGTCACCATCTTAAGGATTTCAAAATTACTAAACCATCGCTGTAACTTGAGAATTCCCTTGTTCTGGTTCTTCGTGTTGGCGGGGTTAAATAGCAGATCCGTTCCCCACGCCACTTTTACCTGATATTTCTTTGCCAGCCGGTAGGTACTATCCGTTCCATGAACTACCAATTCATGTTTAGCCTGCTGTTCTTTCGTAGGAAACTGGTTATCTTCTAACGTAAAAGGTTGCATACTGAGCCATACATCTTTCTGAGCAATCAACTCCATAGTGGGTTCATCTATCAAATGTCCGTGTTCAATGCTCTTCACTCCTGCTTGGATAGCTCTGCGGATAGCTTTAGGCACATACACGTGCACCATCACATACGTACCTGCATCTTCTGCGGCTTTAACAGCAGCATGAATTTCTTCCTCAAAAAACTGTGTATCTTCCAGACGGTCGTACAAAGAAGCCACTCCGCCCCCGGTCATCAATTTTATCTGACTGGCTCCTAAGCGAAGATTATTGCGGGCAGCAACTGTTACAGCTTCTACTCCATCGGCTATTATAGCAGCACCTATCTCTTCGGTATGCGTCAACCCACAACAGTCAAAAGGACGGGGTTCTTCATAAACAGCCCGGAAATCCCCGTGACCACCAGTCTGGGAAATAAGCGAGCCACTGGGATAAATCCTTGGACCGGCAATGATTTCTTCGTCAATGGCGCGTTTCAAACCAAAGACCGGGCCACCGGCATCGCGAATGGTTGTAAATCCCCGAAGCAAGGTGGCAGCGGCTTCACGCCCTGCTTTAAATTGGGTATAAGCCACATCGGCTGTCAGCAAATCCATCATGGTATTGCACGACATATATGCATGCCAATGGGCATCGATAAGACCGGGCATCAAAAACTTACCCTGACCGTCAATAACCTCAACACTTCCATCAGTCCCCGTTAATGTAGGAACTTTTGATATAGCTTTTATCTGATTACCTTCAATCAGGACATTACCTCGAATGGTTTTCTCATTTTTTCCGTCAAATATCTGAACGTCATTGATTAATGTAAACTGGCTCATAATGTATGATACTTGTTTAGTGATACACGAATTAATTTCTCTAATTCCTAAAGGGTTATGAATGAATAGCACGTTTAAGAATTAATAAAAAAAACAAAAAGAGAGGCAAAGAGTTTACTATACACCTTGATAATACCTACTTTTGTTAGGACTAGAAAAAGAAACTATATGAATACAATGTTCGATACATTATTGCAATTACCCCTATTTCAAGGATTAGCCCAAGAAGATTTAACCTGCATATTAGGTAAAGTAAAACTGCACTTTGCCAAATACAAGGCCGGAGAAGTTATTCTGAAAGCAGGCACCACATGTGACCGGTTCATATTCATTCTAAAAGGTGAAGTTAGCTCTATCACCCTATCTTCAGATGCTTCATACAGCTTTACTGAGTATTTACAAGCCCCGCTCTTATTAGAGCCCCAATCTATGTTCGGTATGAATACAACTTATGTATCAACCTACCTGGCACATGATGAAGTACATACAGTAAGCATCAGCAAAGCATTTGTAATGAATGAATTATTTAAGTATGAGATATTCCGTCTGAATTATATGAATGTCATCAGCAACCGAGCACAGAGTCTGAACACCCGTCTTTGGTGCAAGACTGAAGAAAGTTTGGAAAAGCGTATCTCCGGTTTTATATTGAATCACATAGAGCGCCCCATCGGCGAAAAACTCCTGAAGATAAAGATGGAGGATCTTGCGCTCATCGTGAACGATACCCGCATGGGAGTATCCAAAGCACTCAACGGAATGCAGGAAGAAGGATTATTGGAACTGCACCGGGGAGAAATTCTTATTCCGGACGCAAGCAAGCTGATTTAGTTATAAGTTATTAGTTATAAGTTATTCGCTGATGTATAGCTGCGCTTCATAACAAATAACTTATAACTAATAACTTATAACTATCCTCTCACTCCCACTCAATCGTTGCCGGCGGTTTCGATGAAATATCGTAGGTTACACGGTTTACGCCTTTCACCTTATTAATAATATCATTCGATACTTTGCCCAGGAACTCATAGGGAAGATGTGCCCAGTCAGCGGTCATGGCATCGGTGGAGGTTACGGCACGGAGGGCAACGGCACGCTCGTAGGTACGCTCGTCTCCCATTACACCTACAGATTGCACCGGTAGCAAAATGACGCCTGCTTGCCATACCTGATGATACAGGGCTGTTTCATTTCCATTGGCATCCTTCACCATCCAGTCGCGCAAACCTTGGATATAGATGTCGTCGGCATCTTGCAAAATGCGTACTTTCTCGGGAGTGATATCACCCAAGATACGTACGGCCAACCCCGGACCCGGGAAAGGATGGCGGGTAATCAAGTGTTCGGGCATACCCAATTCACGTCCCACACGGCGCACTTCATCCTTGAACAGCAACCGTAGCGGTTCGCAAAGCTGCAAGTGCATCTTCTCTGGCAGACCGCCTACGTTATGATGGCTCTTGATTACGGTACCGGTAATAGAAAGAGACTCGATGCAATCGGGATAAATGGTTCCTTGTGCCAGCCATTTCACATCTTTAATCTTATGGGCTTCTTCATCAAATACATCGATAAAGCCTTTACCTATAATCTTACGTTTTTCTTCCGGCTCCGATACTCCTGCCAATTCGGCAAAGAACTTCGCACTGGCATCTACACCTATTACGTTCAAGCCAAGACATGCATAGTCGTTCATCACGTTCTTAAACTCATTCTTACGTAACATGCCGTGATCTACGAAGATGCACGTCAGATTTTTGCCAATGGCACGGTTCAACAATACGGCGGCTACCGATGAATCGACGCCACCACTCAGGCCAAGCACCACTTTATCATCTCCCAGCTGTTCTTTCAACTCCGCCACTGTGGTTTCAATAAACGAAGCTGCGCTCCAGTCTTGCTTGCAACCGCAAACATTCACCACAAAGTTCCGCAACATCTGTGTGCCATCTTCCGAATGAAACACTTCGGGATGATATTGTACCCCCCATATCTGTTCGCCTTCTACCTGATAGGCGGCTATTGCTACCTTATCCGTCGAAGCGATGGTCTTAAAGTTGGCGGGAATGGCGGTAATCGTATCACCATGACTCATCCATACCTGGGTATTTTCTTTTATACCGTCGAAAAGAACATTACTCTTATCAAACGAACTCAGGTGTGCCCGTCCGTACTCACGGCTACCGGCAGGTTCTACCTTGCCACCATTTGTATACGAAATGAACTGTGCACCATAGCAGATACCCAAAATGGGGTATTTACCACGGATCTCATTCAAATCAATCTTAAACGCACTTTCATCATAAACAGAGAATGGACTGCCCGAAAGAATAACTCCCTTCACACTCTTATCCCCCTGCGGGAATTTGTTGTAAGGCACAATTTCACAATACACATTCAGTTCACGAACCCGACGACCGATAAGTTGCGTAGTTTGTGAACCGAAATCAAGAATAATAATCTTTTCTTGCATATACAATATTTAGTCTTGTAGGAATAAAAACGATGTGCAAAAGTAGAAAAAACTAAGGAAATAACAGAAAGAATAAGGCTAAAAATCTATATATTAAGAATAAGCTACTTACGAATAAGTACAAAGCGCGATGATTAAACTTAGACAAACTACATTCCTTAGTAACTACCGAACCTTGCCAAGGTAATGGCAAGCTCTTGCCAGTTCGATGGCAAAGTCTTGCCAATACGGTGGCAAAAGTTTGCCATCGCATTGGCAAAACCAACGCAATACTTATCCCCCAAAGGCACTTTGTATGAACTCCGTCATCAGGATGCTTTCTCCTTCAATATATCCCGAATCTCCGTCAACAATACTTCCTCTTTTGAAGGAGCAGGCGGTGCAGGAGGCGCAACCGGAGTTTCTTCTTTCTTCGCCGTCAAACGAGTTATCAATTTGATGAACAAAAAGATTGAGAAAGCGATAATGAGAAAGTCAAACGTAACTTGCAGGAAATTGCCATAGTTTAGAGTTACAGCAGCAATCTCCTTTCCGTCAACTACCTCGGCAGGCTTCATTACCCACTTCAAATCTGTAAAGTTTACACCACCAATCAGCAAGCCCAAAACAGGCATTATCACATCTGCAACCACAGAAGACACAATTTTACCAAACGCGCCGCCAATGATTACACCGACGGCCATATCAACTACATTACCCTTCATGGCGAAGGCTTTAAAATCTTGCAAAAAAGTACTTTTTCCCATTTTTCAATTATTTAATTGTAATTTCTCTCACAAATATAAAAACATTTTCGTACTTTTGCAGCGCATTTCAGAAGGAAATGTACTACTCATGAGAGATATTTGAACAAATTTTATAAAACCCTTAAAAGTTTAAACAAAATGATTAAAGTAGGTATTAATGGATTCGGACGTATCGGACGTTTCGTTTTCCGTGCTGCAATGAAGAGAAACGATATTCA
>JAEXAJ010000021.1 GCA_023458215.1 Bacteroidota bacterium | reverse complement strand
CTAAGAAAGTAGTTGAATATGCTCACCAATTCGATGTAACTGTAGAAGGTGAACTCGGTGTATTGGCTGGCGTAGAAGATGAAGTTTCTGCAGAACACCACACATATACTGACCCTGAAGAAGTAATCGATTTCGCTACTCGTACAGGTTGCGATTCATTGGCTATCTCTATCGGTACTTCTCACGGTGCTTACAAGTTTACTCCGGAGCAATGTACTATCGACCCTGCTACAGGTAAGATGGTTCCTCCTCCTTTGGCATTCGATGTTTTGGATGCAGTGATGGAGAAACTTCCGGGATTCCCTATCGTACTTCACGGTTCTTCTTCAGTTCCTCAGGAAGAAGTTGAAACGATCAACAAGTTCGGTGGTGCTTTGAAGGCTGCTATCGGTATTCCTGAAGAATGGTTGCGTAAAGCTGCTACTTCTTCTGTATGTAAGATCAATATCGACTCTGACAGCCGTTTGGCTATGACTGCCGCTATCCGTCAGACTTTCGCAGAGAAACCTGCTGAATTCGATCCTCGTAAGTATCTCGGTCCGGCTCGCGACAACATGGAGAAACTGTACAAGCATAAAATTATTAACGTGCTTGGTTCTGACAATAAGTTAGCATAACAGAAACCTCTTTAATATAATAATAGCCCTTACAAGTAATTTGTAAGGGCTATTTTTATGTGGTTTTACACTTATAGCTGCATTAGCTTACACATATAACTGTGTCGGCTTACACTTATAAGAGTGTGAACCGACGCAGTTATAACTGTTTTATAGTTCAATTACCAGTGATTCTCTGGGAGACATTTTCAACTCTTCGCCGAATGAGATCGTTCTTCCGCTCAGAACATCTTTTCCGCTTTTTGAATCCTTCAGTATCTCCTTGTAGAATTTCAATGGAACAGTAGTCTCAGCGTTGGTGCCATTGAGCATTACAAATACAGTTTTTCCTTCATATTGGCGTGCATAAGCATATACACCATTCTGAACCATAAACTGAGTCATGCTACCTTTGGCGATGACGTCGTTTCCTTTACGCCAGTTCAAGATTGTTTTATAGAAGTTATAACAATCATTTTGAAGTTTCGTACGACCTTCGGCAGTAAATGCATTTTCTTTGTCGGAAGCCCATCCACCAGGGAAGTCTTTACGTACATAACCGTCGCTCTTGCCTTTTGTACCGTTCATCATGATCTCTGTTCCATAATAAAGTTGAGGGATACGGCGGGTAGTAAGCAGTAGAGTTGAGGCTTGTTTCAACATAGGCAAGTTATCGCCATCACCTAAGAAACGGTCAGTATCGTGGTTTTCAATAAACGCCAATACGGAAGCCGGATTAGGATAGAGGAAATCATAAACAAAGCTATTATATACGCGGTCTAATCCTTTGAACCAAGTTTCAGTCTCTTCATTTTTAGCTGTATTGATCTTGTCGAAGAAACTAAAGTCCATAACGGTTTTCAAGTTACTGTTCTTAGGTGCCGAGAGTTTGGAATCTTTTTGCCACCAAGCAGTATAAGCAGGTTCGGTAACCCATGTTTCGCCTACAGTGTTATAGTTGGGATATTCATCGTTCAACTCTTTCATCCAGTTGCTCATGGCATCGTAGTCGGCATATGGATAAGTATCCATGCGGATACCGTCTATTTCAGAAAATTCAATCCACCAAATACTGTTTTGTACCAGGTAGCGATATACGTGTGGATTCTTTTGGTTCAAGTCGGGCATGGCGGTAACAAACCAGCCGTCATTCATTTGGTCGAAGTCGTATTTAGAAGTATAAGGATCGACGTGCGGAGTCAGTTTGAAAGAGGTCTGCACAAAGTTATTTTTGTGGTCCGGGTTATTGAAGAAGTCTTTTGAAGGCATGTCCTTTATCCATGGGTGATCTACACCGCAATGGTTGAAAATCATATCCATAACTACCTTTATATCGCGAGCGTGGCAGTTTTCAATCAGCTTTTTGTATTCTTCGTTCGTTCCGAATCGTGGATCTACTTTGTAATAATCGGTAGTGGCATATCCATGATAAGATCCGCCGGTCATATTATTCTCCAATACCGGGGTGAACCAAAGTGCGGTTACACCTAAGTCGGTGAAATAGTCCAAATGTTGCTCTATACCGGCAAGGTCGCCTCCATGACGGGCATTCGGGTCATTACGATCCACTTTATTATCTATCATACCGGCAATCTGGTCATTGTCAGGATTACCATTTGCAAAACGGTCGGGCATTAATAGGTATAATGCGTCGGAAGCATCAAAGCCTTTGTGTTCACATCCCTTCTTGGCACGGGCTTTCAGCTCGTATTCTTTAACGAGTTTCTTTTTGCCTTCAGTAAATGTGAGGGTTACTTTGCCGGGTTTTACGTCTTTGTCCAATTTCAGATAGACCAGTAGATAGTTGTTGCTTTCCAGCTTGACAGTGCTGCTCAGAGATACACCGGGGTAGTTGACAGATACTGATGCATTACCGATACCTTCGCCGTATACCATAAGTTGCAGTTCGGGATTTTGCAATCCGGTATACCAGAACGGCGGGTCGATTTTGTTGACATTCATAGCTGCAAACGTGCTAAGGGAAAGTAGAAGAGTTCCCAAGATTAGAAATACTTTTTTCATGATAGTAACTTTTCGATTATTTATTCTCGGCTAATTTAAAACAAATAGCGGAAAAACACTCTGTTTTTCCGCTAACTATACATTATTATATTATGCAAACGTTTTCTATAGAAGTTTATCTGACCGGAGCAAGGCTGGCAGTATCTACTTTTCCCTTAAAAAAGTCCTCTTTCTTCCGGCGATCTTGCAGATCTTTCAGCCATGCTTCGGCAGCATTATAATAATTGTTGTCATCCAACAGGATATTGCCTTCTTCAGTCATGGATTGTGATTTGTTTTTAGAGTCTTTGGGGCGCGTTTTTAAGAAGGCTTGCAAGTACCGTTCAGCATTTATCGTGTCCATCAGGCGGTAATTGTAGATGTATGCCATGTCGTAGAGTAATTTATGATTGGCAGTATCAAACTTCTCATACCGCGTCTGAAGTGTTTTTATTTGTTCATTGTACATTTCCGCGGCTTTATAGCAATCGGCTAATCCCACATAAAGTCGTGATACAGCACTATCCGGAGGCAACGCATAGGTAATAGCATCTTCCAGATATTTTATACCTTCTTCCTTCCATGATGTTTTAGAGCATGAGCGACCTAAGTAATAGAGAAGATTTACATCACGGGGAGCGTACTTGCGTGCTACTTCCAATAAATCGTGGGCTTCATAATATCTCCCTATTGCATAATAGCTTATTCCCTGATAATAGCATGTATGGAAAGTACTATCTCCTTGGCTCAGTAAGTATTCGTATCTTTGTATGGCTGTAGGATAAGTTTGGTTCAGGCAGTATGCCAGTGCATTTTGCTGGTTGACCACGATGTTTGTTGTATCTCTTTTACGGTATTCTTCCGTAGCTTCAATAGCATAGTTATAATCTTTTCCTGCGATATAGATACTGCCCAATTTAGCCGCTGCCAAATAATCCGTTGGATATAAATCTTGTATTTGGTGATAGCATCCTAGTGCAGACTGGTAGTCTTCCATTCCTTCGAAGCTTTGTCCCATCAGGTGTAATGCTATGGCAGAACTGTCCTTTTCGGCAAGCAAGCTGCTTTCACCCAATGCTTCCTGAAACTTACGTTCATTCAATAGTAGATTGATGTACTGAATGCGGACATATTTGTTTTGCGGATTCAAGTCGATCGCTTTTTGATAATAACCCAAGGCTTGCTTGTTCTTGGCTGACACTTTGCTGCATTCGGCTGCTTCGATGTAGGCACGAGGGTTTAATGAATCTTGTAAAGTGATGTTCTGGAATACTTCTAATGCTTCTAAATTATTACCCAATCCTTTCAGTGCTTTCCCTTTTTGGTAGAGTAGGGAGATTGTCGGCTTTTCCTTGTTGATAAGTGACAGGGCTGTTTCGTAATCATAATTGGCCATTGCTTCCTGAATGGCATTTGTGTTTTGTGCTGTTATAAAGGAGCAACAGGCACAGAGACATAAGCAGATAAAGAGTTTTCTCATACTATTTAGCTTTAATGTATCATAATTAAGTGTGCAAGTTACTAAAAAGAATGTATTTACGAAATAGTCGTAATTGATTTTAAATAGATTAACAAATAAAAGAGAAGCGCCCTTCCCGTAAGGAAGCGCGCTTCAAGTCTGTATCTGTTTTATTCAGAATGTTTACATCAAGAATCCCAGTAAGATACCGGCAGCTACTGCCGAACCGATTACACCTGCTACATTCGGACCCATGGCATGCATCAACAAATAGTTAGTCGGATCATATTCCAAACCAACAACCTGCGAAATACGTGCAGAGTCAGGTACAGCAGATACACCTGCATTACCGATCAACGGATTAATCTTGTTGTCTTTAGCCAAAACCAGATTGAATAACTTCACGAAGAGTACACCCGATGCCGTAGCGATAACGAATGACAATGCACCCAAGCCGAAGATCTTGATAGAATCCAGTGTCAGGAACTCGGAAGCCTGAGTGGAAGCACCCACTGTTAATCCTAACAGGATGGTAATGGTATCGATCAACGGACCACTGGCTGTATTTGCCAAACGACGTGTTACACCACTTTCCTTCAGTAAGTTACCGAAGAACAGCAAACCCAGCAAGGGCAGACCGGACGGAACGAGGAAGGTAGTGAGCAACAGACCAACGATAGGGAATATCACCTTTTCCGTGTGCGAAACAGCGCGCGGCGGTTTCATACGAATCAGGCGTTCGTGCTTCGTGGTGAGCAGACGCATGATAGGCGGCTGTATCACCGGCACCAGTGCCATATAAGAATAGGCTGATACCGCAATCGCACCCATCAGGTTTGGAGCCAGTTTGGAAGAAAGGAAGATAGCCGTAGGACCGTCGGCACCACCGATAATACCGATTGCACCGGCTTGCATAGGATCGAATCCTATTTCAAGTGCAATCATGTATGCACCGAAGATACCGAACTGTGCAGCCGCACCGATCAACATCAACTTTGGGTTAGAAATCAGCGCCGAGAAATCTGTCATGGCACCGATACCCAAGAAGATGAGCGGCGGATACCATCCGGACGTTACTCCTTGATACAAGATGTTAAGTACAGAACCTTCTTCATAGATACCGACCTTTAATCCGGCTTCCATGTTGAAAGGAATGTTGCCGATGAGGATACCGAAACCAATAGGGATCAGCAGCATCGGTTCAAATTCCTTGGCAACCGCCAAGTATATGAAAAACAAGCCTACCAGGATCATAACGACGTGTCCCACCGTAGCATTGGCGAAACCGGTGTATGTCCAGAAGTCTGCTAAGTTATTTCCTAAGAAATTAATAAATTCTCCCATATTATTCAATAATTACAAGGTCAGTACCTTCGAGAACGGAATCTCCTTTACTTACACTAATAGCGGTAACTTTACCGTCTTTGTCGGCATTGATATTGTTTTCCATCTTCATGGCTTCGAGGATGATGATGGTTTGTCCTTTTTTCACGGTGTCGCCTACGTTTACTTTCACTTCAAGGATCACGCCGGGCAGCGGAGATTTAACGCCCGATTTGCCTGTAGAAGGAGCAGCCGGTTTGGTGATAGGTGTTACAGGAGCCTGTGCAGGAGAAGTGGGGTTAGTAACCGGGCGTACTACCGGTTTCATAGCAGTTTTAGGAGCCTTCTCCATTTCCACATTATAAGGAGTACCGTTCACTTCTACGTGAGCGATGTTGTCTTCAATATCTCCAATAGTTACTTTATATAAGTTACCATTGATTTTATATTTATATTCTTTCATCGTTTTATCTGTTATTAAAGGTGACTATTTTCTGGGAGTTTCGCGTAAAGTGTAAATCTTCGAGCTCCACGGTGAGTAGGTACGTTTCACGCGCGTAATGGTAAGAATGGTTTCTTCCATATCGTGTACATCGCTCTGCATTTCGTGCAAAGCCATACCGATAGCAGCGTAAACTTCGCCCGGAACTTCACCTAATTTCTTTTCTTTGGCTTCTTTCTTATCAGTGATGCCCTTAACCTTCATTGCATTGCGCTTGCTGAGGTTGACAGAGATTCTTCCGATGATCTTGAAGGAAATGTAAAGAAGGATCAAGCCTACGAATACTACACTCATCGCAGAAATGGCCATACCGATACCTACGCTGTCCTGTTCTGCAAACTTTTCCATCTTGACATTCTTGTCGATAGTCTGGTTGTTGGTACTCGGTGTTACGTATTTATCGGAACTTGCACCTTTTACTTCCCATTTGTCGGCAGCGTCGCTGACACGGGCATACGATTGGTTTGCCTTCAAAGTACCGGCAGGGATAGTAACTTGGTCGAGTAGCTTTCTGCCTGAATCATATAAACCGATCCAGTTGGCGTTGAGCGTATCCAGTTGGAAATTTAAGTGGAAAGTACCGCGCCTTGGGTTGTTGTCAGCCCAGAATAAGGAGTGTTGGCGGGGTTTTACTACCGTCATGATATCACCTTTCGGGATGAAATAAGTAATGGTATCACCCGGTTGACTGCTGAATTTCAGTAAATGAGCAGCCAAATCAGCACTACCATACGTTCTGTTGAATATTTCAATCCATGCACTGTGCATTCCATAGTCATCCTGAAAGTTGCTTTCATTATTGACAAGCACTTCGTTCAGAACTAACTTGTTGTTTGATCTCTGCTCTTGGCAAGAGCTCAAACCCAGCATCAGCAGCAAGGCAAAGAATATTCCGATCGTTGTTTTGTTCATAATCGTTCTTGTTTTAATGTAAAAAGCTTGATTACAAAGGAATATTACCATGCTTCTTAGCCGGGTTAGTCAATTTCTTGGTTTGCAACTGTTGCAAAGCACGAATCACACGGAAGCGAGTGTTGCGCGGTTCAATAACATCATCGATATAACCGTATTTAGCTGCGTTATAAGGATTAGCGAACAGCTTCGTGTATTCAGCTTCTTTATCAGCAAGGAATGCTGCCGGATTTTCTTGAGTTTTAGCTTCTTTGGCATACAATACTTCTACAGCACCTGCACCACCCATTACAGCAATTTCAGCAGTAGGCCATGCATAGTTCATGTCGCCGCGCAATTGCTTACAGCTCATTACGATGTGTGAACCACCGTATGACTTGCGCAAAGTAACGGTTACTTTGGGTACGGTAGCTTCACCATAAGCATACAACAACTTAGCACCGTGGAGGATTACAGCATTGTATTCCTGACCTGTACCCGGAAGGAATCCCGGAACGTCAACCAGTGATACGATAGGAATATTGAAAGCGTCGCAGAAACGTACGAAGCGTGCGCCTTTACGAGATGCGTTGCTATCGAGTACACCTGCCAGATACTTCGGCTGGTTGGCAACGATACCTACTGACTGACCATTGAAACGAGCGAAACCGATGATAATATTCTTCGCATAATCCTTTTGGATTTCAAGGAATTCACCATTATCTACGATAGCGGCAATGATTTCGTACATATCGTACGGCTTGTTCGGGTTATCAGGAATAATTTCGTTCAGAGAATCTTCCAAACGATCGATAGGATCTGCACAATCAACTAGAGGAGCTTCTTCCAGATTGTTCTGAGGAATGTAGCTCAACAAATTGCGAATCAATGCCAAACCTTCTTCTTCTGTTTTAGCAGTAAAGTGCGTAACACCCGATTTGGTAGAGTGTACGCTTGCACCACCCAGGTTTTCTTGAGTAACGTCTTCACCTGTAACAGTCTTAACAACTTTCGGACCGGTAAGGAACATATAAGAAGTACCTTCCATCATCAGCGTAAAGTCAGTCAAAGCAGGAGAGTAAACTGCACCACCCGCACAAGGACCAAAGATACCGGAGATTTGAGGAATCACACCGGAAGCAAGGATATTGCGTTGGAAGATTTCAGCATAACCGGCCAAGGCGTTGATACCTTCCTGGATACGTGCGCCACCCGAGTCGTTGATACCGATACAAGGTGCGCCCATCTTCATTGCCTGATCCATAATCTTACAGATTTTCAGAGACATCGTTTCGGACAGAGAACCCGCAGTAACGGTAAAGTCTTGTGCGAAGATATAAACCAAACGACCGTCGATAGTACCACAGCCGGTCACTACACCGTCGCCGGGATAGTGGCTCTTATCCATACCGAAGTTGGTACATCTGTGCTCAACGAACATGTCCATTTCTTCGAAACTACCTTCATCGAGCAGCATAGCTATGCGTTCGCGAGCTGTATATTTACCCTTCTCGTGTTGTTTGGCAATTGCCTTTTCACCACCACCAAGGCGTGCAGCTGTACGGCGGTCAATAAGCTCTTTAATTTTTTCAAGTTGATTGCTCATCTTCTTTGAATTTATGATTTATAACTTTTGATTTATGATTTCTGATTTATGATTTCTGATTTATGATTTCTGATTTATAATTTATAATTTATGATTTGCTGACTTTATACGTCATTGCACAATCATAAATTATAAATCAGAAATCATAAATCTTATGGTTTTTCGCAAAGTTCGGTTAATACACCGAGAGTTGATTTCGGATGCAAGAAAGCGATGTTTAATCCTTCAGCACCTTTGCGGGGAGCTTTATCGATGAGACGGATACCTTTTCCTTCAACTTCTGCAAGTGCATTGGCTACGCCGTCTTCCACAGCAAATGCTAAGTGATGCATACCACCGTTGCCATTGTTTTTCTCGATAAACTTAGCGATAGCGCTTTCAGGTGAAGTCGGTTCGAGTAGTTCAATCTTTACATCACCTACTTTAAGGAAGGCTGTTTTAACTTTCTGATCTTCTACAGTTTCAATGCTGTAGCATTTCAGGCCTAAAACGTTTTCATAATACGGAAGGGCTTCTTCAATGCTGGTAACAGCAATGCCCAGATGCTCAATGTGTGAAATCTTCATAACGATATAAATTAGTGTTAATACTGTTTTTCTTCGTAAAGACAAAAAGCAGCACAAAGAAAGA
>JAEXAJ010000020.1 GCA_023458215.1 Bacteroidota bacterium | reverse complement strand
ACTGCGGAGAATTTTTCTTTGTACTCTACCTGTAACGGCATGAAATCTGTTCCGGGAACTGCGTCCTTGGCGGCACAAACAGTAGCTAAAAGCATGGTGTTGCCCATACGAAGCATTACAGAACCGTCTGCCTGTTTTGCCAGCTTTCCCGTTTCGAGCGTAATGGTTCTTCCATCAGGGAGCTCGATTGTCTTAACAATTGGGTTAATCATAAAAAATGTTTTATATCTAATTTTCTTTCAAAATTCGTGCAAAGATACATATTTTATTCATGTAAAATGGTGGGTATGAGATAAAAAGTTTGTATTTATTCGTTTTTTGCACTTTTATATGTGGAAGATAAGAGGAAAATGCTTTGACTAATCTTGAAAAGACGTATATTTGCAGGCATCTTTGGAAATATCTATCGGAGGCTCGGCAAGTAGGAAATCAGAAGGATAGACCAATAAATACCTGCTCCTGGTCTGCTCCGTATCCGGTCCGTACCTGCTCCGTATTTGCTCCCTTTGCTTAGAAGCGGAGAAAGCAGGGAGTTGATAGGGCGAAAACAGAGATATAGGCCAAAATGAATATGAAAAATGCATTGAAAAGATAAAACTAAGATACGATATGAAGAAAATCTTTATTGTGGCACTTGCAGCTATAGCACTGAGTGCATGTAATTCCGAACCAAAATTTAAAGTGGAAGGTGAAGTATCGGGTGCCGATGGCAAAATGCTTTATTTAGAAGCTTCGGCTTTGGAAGGTATTGTTCCTTTGGATTCTGTAAAGTTAAAAGGTGACGGATCGTTCAGCTTTAAACAAGTACGTCCTGCTTCTCCTGAATTTTATCGTTTACGTGTAAAAGATAAGGTTATTAACTTCTCGGTCGATTCTACAGAAACGGTTCAATTGAAAGCTCCTTTTGCTGACTTTTCTACGGCTTATGCGGTAGAAGGTTCTCCTAATAGTGCGAAGATTAAGGAATTGACTTTAAAACAAATACAACTTCAAAGTAATGTAAATGCATTGATTCAAACTATGCAAGCGCATAAGATCGGTGCGGATGTTTTTGAGGACAGTTTGGCTACTTTGTTGAAGAACTATAAGGATGATGTTAAAATCAACTATATTTTCGCTGCCCCTAATACGGCTGCGGCTTATTTCGCTTTGTTTCAGAAACTGAATAACTACTTGATATTCGATCCGTTGAATAGTAAAGATGATATCAAATGTTTCGCCGCGGTAGCTACCAGCTTGAATAACTTTTATCCTCATGCCGATCGTTCAAAAAACCTCTATAATATTGTGATAAAAGGAATGAAGAATACGCGTACTCCTCAACAAAAAGTATTGGAGATACCTGAGGACGCTATTTCTGAGACCGGAGTAATAGATATCAACCTGCGTGATATGAAAGGCAATGTTCGTAAGTTGAGCGATCTGAAAGGTAAAGCGGTTATTCTTGACTTTACAATATATCAGAGCGCTACATCTGCTTCTCATAACTACATGTTGCGCGATTTGTATGATAAGTATGTTGGTCAAGGTTTGGAAATTTATCAGATATCTTTGGATGCTGACGAACATTTCTGGAAAACAACTGCCGACAATTTGCCGTGGGTTTGTGTACGCGATGCCAATGGAGTTTACTCAACATTTGCTTCGGCTTATAATGTACAGTCTGTTCCTGCAGTGTTCCTCATTAATAAGAATAATGAGTTGAGTGCTCGTGGTGAGACCATAAAAGACCTTGAAGCTGCAGTGAAAGCATTGCTGTAACGTGTTATAAATTAGAAGATTTCATTTAAATATGTTACAAAGCAGCATTTTTTGCTTGACACGCATTATTTAAAAGGCTATCTTTGCAAAGGAAATTCGGAAAGAGGGTTCCAGCATGCTGACCATGTTGGAATTCTTTTTTGTTTATGGTACCATTAAAAACTAAAATAAATAATAAGGAGGAAAAATTATGGCTTATATGTCAGAAGAAGGCTACAAGAAATTGTTGGCCGATCTAAGGCAGCTGGAAACGGTAGAACGTCCGAAGATTTCGGCTGCAATTGCCGAAGCGCGTGATAAGGGTGACTTATCGGAAAATGCGGAGTATGACGCTGCGAAAGAAGCCCAAGGTATGCTTGAAATGCGAATTAATAATCTCAAACTGACCATTGCCGATGCTAAGATTATTGATGAGTCCAAGCTCGGTACAGACTCTGTACAGATTCTTAATAAGGTGGAACTGAAAAATGTGAAGAATGGCGTAAAAATGATTTATACCATTGTCTCGGAAAGTGAAGCTAATTTGAAAGAAGGTAAGATTTCTGTAAATACTCCGATTGCGCAAGGTCTGCTTGGTAAGAAGGTGGGTGATGTGGCAGAGATCAAGGTTCCGCAAGGAATGATTCACCTGGAAGTAATGAACATATCGATTTAATTGTAAGGCAAGTCCGCGTGCGGGCTTGCCTTATTTTATATATTACATAAAGTTATGGCAACAATATTCAGCAGAATTATCGCAGGAGAAATTCCTTGTTACAAGGTAGCAGAGAATGAAAAGTTTTTTGCATTTTTGGATATCAATCCGATGGTGAAAGGTCATACCTTGGTCATTCCCAAGCAGGAGGTGGATTACATCTTCGATTTGAGTGACGAAGATTTGGCAGCTATGCATGTTTTTGCTAAAAAGGTGGCACTTGCTATTGGTAAAGCTTTCCCTTGTAAAAAAGTGGGTGAAGCGGTGTTGGGATTGGAAGTTCCCCATGCACATATACATCTGATACCGATGCAAAATGAAAAAGATATGCTTTTCTCTAATCCTAAGTTGAAGCTTACGGATGAAGATTTTCGAGCGGTAGCCGAAGCGATCCGCGCGGCACTTTAAGAAGTTTATTTTCCTCCCTCCCCGAATAAACAAGAACGGGAGTTGAACGATCGTTCAACTCCCGTTCTTCTATTTTTCGATTCTTAATCTAAATATAATCATCGCCCAACTTAATTTGTGCATCGTTGACGTATTTACGGATGGTATGTTCTTCGTCTTTCTTGCAAATCAGAAGTACATTGTCCGATTCTGCGACAAGGTAACCTTCGAGACCATCGATCACTGCAAGTTTGTTGTCGGGCAATACTATAATATTATCCTTGCTATTATAAATCAGTGATTGGCATTTTAGCGCTACATTATTGTCTTCGTCTTTGGGTGATAAGTCGTAGAGAGATCCCCAGGTGCCTAAATCCGACCAGCCGAAATCACCTAGCGATACATAAACATTATCCGCTTTTTCCATAATACCGAAGTCTATAGAAACATTGGGACACGCCGGGAAATTTTCATCGATAAACTTTTTTTCTTCGTGAGTTCCATAAACATTTTTGCCGGGAGCTAATTTGGAAGCTAGTTCAGGCAATAACATTTCGACAGCTTTGATAATACTATTTACATTCCACATGAAAAGACCGGAATTCCAATAAAATTCTCCGCTTTCCAGAAATACTTTCGCTAGTTCCAACTCTGGTTTTTCCGTAAAAGTCTTCACTTTGTGGCAGTTTTTACCTACAGATTCTGCTATTTGGATATAGCCGTAGCCTGTTTCAGGACGATTAGGCTTAATGCCCAAAGTGAGTAATTTATCAGATTGTGAAACAAAGTCTAGCCCATTTTGGATAGCAGCAAGAAACTCACCTTCTTTTAAGATTAGGTGGTCTGAAGGAGCTACTACAATATTGGCGTTCGGATTAATTGCACGGATATGATAGGATGCCCATGCGATGCAAGGCGCTGTATTTCTGCGAGTAGGTTCCAGTAATATTTGCTCGGATTTTAGCTCAGGAAGTTGCTCTTTTACAAGATCGGCATACAGATCGTTTGTAACGATGAGTATATTTTCTGCGGGTATTACTTTTTTGAAGCGGTCGAAAGTTTGTTGAAGCAAAGATCGTCCTGTACCAAAGAAATCCAGAAATTGTTTAGGGAGTGTTTTACGACTGAATGGCCAGAAGCGGCTGCCAATTCCTCCGCCCATAATCACACAGAAATTATCCTTATTGGTTACCATGTTGTTTGTTTTAAAAGTTTCTGCTAATTTACGGTATATTTTATAAAGAAGGAATGCCTGAGACGTGTTTTCTCATTTTTTTCGTGTTTTTTTATGAAAAGTGTTGCAGGTTTCGAAAAAAGCCGTATCTTTGCACCGCATTTGAGAAATCAAGTATGCGCCCAGATGGCGGAATCGGTAGACGCGCTGGTCTCAAACACCAGTGGA
>JAEXAJ010000019.1 GCA_023458215.1 Bacteroidota bacterium | reverse complement strand
GAGAAGAACTCATGATAAGGCAGTAGCTCCTACATTGGCTATTTGCCCGAACTGCGGTGAATGGCATGTATATCATACTGTATGTGGCGCATGTGGTTACTACAGAGGTAAGCTTGCAATTGAAAAGGAAGCTGCTGTTTAAATTACAGCTGGTTTTTGACTAAAACTTATACTTGAATATCGGGTGTCTAAGAAGATTTGTATAGAGAATAAACAAACCTTTTTAGACTACCGTTGTTTAAGTGATCTATAAGTAAACAACATTTTAATGGAAAAAATAAATGCAGTAATTACAGGAGTCGGTGGGTATGTACCTGATTACATCTTAACGAATGATGAAATCTCAAAAATGGTAGATACCAACGATGAATGGATTATGACCCGTATCGGAGTAAAGGAAAGACATATCCTGAATGAAGAAGGGTTAGGAACTTCGTATATGGCGCGTAAAGCTGCCAAGCAATTGATGCAACGTACAGGTTCTAAGCCCGAAGACATTGATTTGGTAATTGTCGCTACTTCTACTCCTGACTACCAATTCCCTTCTATTGCATCTATATTATGTGACAAACTTGGTCTCAAGAACGCTTTTGCATTCGATTTGTCTGCTGCTTGCTGCGGATTTCTTTATTTGATGGAAACTGCTGCAAACTTTATCCGTTCGGGGAGATACAAGAAGGTCATTATCGTAGGCGCAGATAAGATGTCGTCGATTGTGAACTATAGCGACCGTGCTACCTGCCCGATTTTCGGAGATGGTGCTGCGGCATTTATGTTAGAACCGACTACAGAGGATCTGGGCATCATGGATTCTATGTTGAGAACGGATGGTAAAGGGTTACCTTTCTTGCATTTGAAGGCCGGTGGATCGGTTTGTCCTCCATCTTATTTTACGGTGGACAACCACATGCATTACCTCTATCAAGAAGGGCGTACAGTGTTTAAATATGCTGTATCTAATATGTCGGATATCAGTGCTGCTATTGCAGAGAAGAATGGTCTGACAAAAGAAAACATTGACTGGGTAATTCCACATCAGGCAAATCTTCGTATCATCGATGCAGTGGCACATCGCTTGGAAGTACCTCATGAAAAGGTACTGATTAACATAGAACATTATGGTAATACAAGTGCTGCGACACTTCCACTTTGTATCTGGGACTTTGAAGAGAAATTGAAGAAAGGTGATAATCTTATCTTTACGGCATTCGGCGCCGGATTTACTTGGGGAGCCGTTTACGTGAAGTGGGGATATGACGGAAAGAAACAGTAAGGACTTAATTACGAATGATTAATTACGAATTACATCCTACACTGAATACATATAAGAAACGCATCCTATTTCGATTCGATGCGTTTTTTTGTCTCAACTCAAAACGCTAAAATTATGCATAAAGCAGGTTTTGTAAACATCGTGGGAAATCCGAATGTGGGTAAATCCACTTTGATGAATGCTTTGGTTGGTGAGCGGATTTCTATCGCTACTTTCAAGGCACAGACTACCCGTCATCGTATTATGGGTATTTATAATACCGATGATATGCAAATTGTGTTTTCAGACACCCCCGGTGTGTTGAAACCAACTTATAAATTGCAGGAATCTATGCTGAATTTTTCGACTTCAGCACTGACGGATGCAGATGTGTTGCTTTATGTTACAGATGTGGTTGAGTCCCCCGACAAACACAACGATTTCGTAGAGAAGGTGAGTCAAATGGAGGCACCGGTATTACTGCTTATCAACAAAATCGATTTATCAAACCAAGAGAAGCTGGTGGAACTGGTTGAAGCTTGGAAGGAATTGTTGCCCAAAGCAGAGATTATCCCTATTTCTGCCGCAACGAAATTCAATGTAGACTATGTTATGAGGCGGATAAAGGAACTTTTGCCCGATTCGCCGCCTTATTTTGATAAAGACCAGTGGACGGATAAACCGGCACGTTTTTTTGTGACCGAGATAATCCGTGAAAAGATTCTGCTATACTACGATAAGGAGATTCCTTATTCGGTAGAGGTAGTAGTGGAACAATTTAAAGAAGAAGCGAAGAAGATACATATCAATGCTGTGATTTATGTAGAACGTGATTCGCAAAAAGGGATTATAATCGGTAAGCAAGGTAAAGCTTTGAAGAAAGTAGCAACCGAAGCTCGCCGTGATTTAGAAAAGTTCTTCGGGAAAACTATTTTCTTGGAGACATTTGTGAAAGTTGATAAAGACTGGCGTAGTTCGGATAAAGAATTGCGCAGCTTCGGTTATCAACTGGATTAAGAGTTATTCATACGACTGTGATAGTCGCAAAAACAAAGTGTGTGAACTATGGGAAATTTAGTTGCAATTGTAGGACGCCCCAATGTGGGAAAGTCTACGTTATTTAATCGTCTGACTAAAACGCGTCAGGCTATTGTAAACGAAGAAGCAGGAACCACCCGTGACCGCCAATACGGTAAAAGTGAATGGTTGGGACGTGAGTTCTCGGTAGTAGATACTGGTGGTTGGGTAGTAAATTCGGACGATATCTTCGAGGAAGAGATACGAAAACAAGTCTTGATGGCTGTAGATGAAGCCGATGTTATACTATTTGTTGTAGATGTAATGAACGGTGTGACTGACTTGGATGTACAGGTAGCTACCATTTTGCGCCGTTCCAAAAAGCCTGTTCTGCTGATTGCGAATAAGACTGATAATAATGAACTGCAATACAATGCTCCTGAATTCTACAGTTTGGGATTGGGTGATCCTTATTGTGTTTCGGCAATCACAGGTAGTGGTACCGGAGATATGATGGATCTCATCGTCGGCAAGTTCAAGAAAGAAACCGATGAGATACTGGATGAAGATATTCCTCGTTTTGCTGTAGTGGGACGTCCTAATGCCGGCAAATCTTCTATTGTGAATGCTTTTATCGGTGAAGATCGTAATATTGTTACTGAGATTGCGGGAACTACTCGCGATTCTATTTATACCCGTTACAATAAATTCGGTTTTGATTTCTACTTGGTAGATACGGCAGGTATTCGTAAGAAGAACAAAGTTAGCGAAGACTTGGAATATTATTCTGTTATTCGCTCGATCCGTTCCATCGAAAATGCGGATGTATGTATTCTGATGCTGGATGCTACGCGAGGTATAGAAAGCCAAGATTTAAATATTTTCTCTTTGATACAGAAGAATGAGAAGGGTTTGGTAGTGGTTGTTAATAAATGGGACTTGGTAGAGGATAAGACTGCAAAAGTGATGAAGACCTTTGAAGACGCCATCCGTAATCGCTTTGCACCATTTGTAGACTTTCCTATAATCTTTGCTTCTGCTTTAACCAAGCAACGTATTTTGAAAGTGTTGGAAGAAGCACGTAGTGTATATGAAAACCGAATGACTCGTATTCCTACTGCCCGTCTGAATGAAGAAATGCTTCCGCTTATCGAAGCCTATCCGCCTCCTGCAATCAAGGGCAAGTATATCAAGATAAAATATATTACGCAATTACCTAATACACGGGTTCCGTCGTTTGTGTATTTTGCAAATCTTCCGCAATATGTGAAAGAACCGTATAGACGCTTTCTGGAAAATAAAATGCGCGAAAAATGGAATCTGACCGGAACACCGATAAATATTTATATTCGGCAAAAGTAATGAAATAGTGGCTTATAGATTTATTTAATTTGAATTGAGTGTTATGAAAAAATGTTTGTTATTTTTAAGCGCTTTTATATGTATGGTAGTTTGTACTGCTAGTATAGAGGCTAATAATAGTGTGAAAGCAACAAGTAAAAAAGTGAATAGTGCAATCGATAACCCATCTTCATATCATGGAGTACGGTCTGTGAAAAAAAATAGTAACGATTCTATTGCGTCTTCTAAACGGAAAGTTCAATTTAATAAAGATGCATTTAATCCATTTACTAAAAACAATAAAAAGTAATAAACTGTAAGTAATACATATATCATCATAGTTGTATAAACAAGGATGTTCGCTATCGAGCATCCTTGTTTTATTTTAAAGACTATATTGCTGAGTGCATAAATAATTTCATATTATAAGCAGGATGTTAAGAATATTTTTTTATTTTTGTTCGCATACTGAAATCTAAGTGAATAAGACTAATGAAAATAGCTTATATATTTATAATGTCTCTTTTTCTTCAAGGAGCTTTACATGCTCAGGAAAGTGATGAATTGTCTGACTTATGTTCTAAGGCTGCTGAAAAGAAGGACTTAAATGCCTATTGTGATGTGTGCAAATATCTTTATGAAGTGGAAAATGATTCTGAGTTGCTGTTAGTTTATGCTGATTCTATTCGTCAGTTAGCTATCCGTGATAAATCTTTGGATTGTTTTCTTGAAAGCTACAATTGGAGTAGTGAAGCTTACTTTCTTAGAGGCGATTTTCTTAAAGGATTTACTTTAAAACATAAGGCACTTGTACTAGCAGAAAATGCTAAAAGAGCAGGTGATGTGTTAATTCTTTGTAGTGACATGGGGTATTATTACAATGTGTGTGCCCGTTATGATTCAGCACAATATTATTTAAGAAAAGGGATGCAGCTAGCAGAAAGGATTCCTCATTTGTCTAATAGATATCGGGTGATGCTGACTAACTATGCAAGTTCTTTCCTGTTAGAAGGAAAAAATGATTCTGCCTTGGTATATACTTTTCAAGCTGAAAAGCGTTCCACAATAGATAAGGATACTGCGATGTTGATAGAAAACTTGAATCAATTGGGAACCATTTATAAGCGTAAAAAAGACTTGGAGAAGTGTATAGCAAATTTTGAGAAAGCTCTTCGCTTATGTGAAGCACAGAATAACTTCAAAATAGCTGCTTATATTTATGGAAACATTGCTACTACTTATTGTGACTGGAAACGTCCTGCAGATGCGATCCCTTTTTCGGAAAAGGCTGTGGAATATGCGTTGAAGTTAGGAAATCGCCAGATGATAGGTGTCTGTTATGTTAATTTGGGGGCCATTCAGTGTAATGTTGCTAAAACGAGAGAGAAGGGAATTGTTTCTTTATTAAAAGCGGTTCCTATTCTGGAAGAAGTCAATAACAAGAGGCATTTGTGTGAAACTTATAGCTATTTGGCTAATGCTTTCCGAATGAAAGGTCAACAAGAGACTGCAATGATTTACTTGAATAAGTTGGACAAGTTAACCGATGAATTGAAAACAGATGTGGAACATTATCGCTATTATAGGGTAAAAGCTCCTTTGATGAAGGTAAGCGGACAATATGCAGAAGCAGTGGACTATTATCTCCGTATGATACAGATGTTACAGAGTGGATACCAGGATACGCAGGATTATGAACCTTATATGGAACTGGCTGAGTGTTATCAGGCATTAAATAAAGATGCTATGGCTTATAATTATTTAAAAGAAGCTTATGCATTGCGTGATTCGTCATTTCACAAAGAATATACAGAGCAGTTGTCTGATTATTCAGTAAAGTATCAGACTAGAGAAAAAGAATTGGAGATCGTTCGTTTAAGGCAGCACGAGTTAGAGCGGAAAGCAGAATTAGCAAAGCGACGTGAACAGTTGAGTATAGTTTTGGGACTGCTTGTGATTGCATTGTTTGCAATGCTGTATGCGCGTCAACGTCAGAAGGTGCGTATTGAAAGGCTGGCGAAAGTTGCGGGTGATAAGGAACGGGAATTCTTGGAGTTGCAGAAGGAAACAGAACTGAGGTTAACCCGAAAATATATTGACGGATTGGAAAGTGAACGGCATCGTATGGCAACCGAGCTCCACGATGACGTATGCAACAATCTGTTAGCGCTTGAACTGGATGTTCGTTCGTTACCCAAGATAGAGGGAGGGGCCGGAAGTGAACAATTACGGCAACTGGAATCCATCAGACAACGGCTAAGGAGCATGTCTCATGAATTGATGCCTCCGGCTTTTCAATATGCTACGATCGATGAGATGTTATCTGATTATGTGCATCATCTGCCTTTGTCGGCGGGAATGCAGGCTGAATACTCGTCGACCGAAGAGGTGAACTGGCAGGTGATTCCGCAGGAAGTAGGTTTTGAAATCTATCGTATTGTGCAGGAAGCGGTAAGTAATACATTGAAATATGCGCATGCCTCTTGCCTGCAAGTCAGTTTGTCTTTGAAAGAGAAGGAACTTTCGGTGCAAGTGGCTGATAACGGTAAAGGTTTTGAAGTGAATAAGAAAACCAATGGTATAGGGTTGCGTACTATCCGGCAACGTGCTGATGCTATTGGGGCGAAGGTAGAGATGGATAGTAAAATAGGAAATGGAACTTATTTAAAAGTAACGGTTCACGTGTAGACGCTATGGAAAAAAGGTTAAAAGCAGAAATGCTGGTGGTAGATGATCACAGCTTAATTCTTGAGGGAATTTGCAGATTAGTGGGCAAGATACCGGAAGTCGTTGTGGCCAATGCCGTGACTTCGGGGAAGGAAGCTGCTAAATTGATTGCTGAACGCGATTATGATATATACATTTTGGATGTGGGGCTTCCTGATATTTCGGGTTTCGATTTGATAACTCAAATCCGTGAGCTGAATGAAAATGCACGCATCATTGTGAATACAATGCACGAGGAAATATGGATTGTGAATCAATTGGCACAAAGTGGTGTAAATGCCATTATATTGAAAAGCTCCACTGTTTCTGAATTGGTTAATGCAATACGCAGTGTGTTGCAGGGAGAATCCTATACTTGTCCTCGTTTTGCTTCAATTTACGAGAAATTGCATCGGAACTCATTTGAAATGTTGCCGAAGGAAGGACCTACTCGTCGCGAAAAAGACGTTTTGCAAGCGGTTGCCAAAGGCTTAAGCACCCATGAAATAGCAAAAATGTTAAATATATCAGAAAATACAGTAGAAACTTTCCGTAAGCGTTTGATTAATAAATTTGATGCGAAGAATGCCATAGATATGGTGATGAAAGCTCTTGCACAAGGGTGGATTGTTGTAGAATAATTCACAAATCCATAGTTTGTCACGGTTTTCCGTTATTTTTTTATTGAACTCTTTTACTTAACTTTGCAGCGTAATTGAAATTGTACTTTATATTTCTGCAAGGTTATAGAGACAATCAAACTATATCGTGATGATATAAATCAATTCTATTAACTGGTTTTATGAGAATGAAGCATCCGGGACAATCGTTTCGGATGCTTCTTGTTTAAAGATAAGGGGCCTTAGCCTTCAATGTTTCGTATTTCTACTTCTTTTACTTTTCGGAATAGGTCGGAGGCGAAGATGAAGTTGTTCAGCCGTTCGTTGGTACTGGTGAAGATGTCGTCTTTACTGCCTTCCCACTCTTTACGTCCTTCATAGATATAGATGATTTTCTCGCCGATACCCATTACAGAGTTCATATCATGAGTGTTGATGAGAGTGGTCATATTGTATTCGCGGGTAATATCTTGTATCAACTCGTCGATAACGAGGGATGTTTTAGGGTCGAGACCGGAGTTGGGCTCATCGCAAAACAGATATTGCGGATTCAGGGCAATAGCACGCGCTATCGCTACTCGCTTCTGCATACCACCACTGATTTCACCGGGAAATTTATCTTTGGCTTCAATCAGGTTCACGCGTTCCAGGCAGAACATGGCGCGGCGGGTACGGTCGCGTAAAGTATCATTGCTGAACATGTTGAGCGGGAACATAACGTTGTCCAGTACCGACATGGAGTCGAACAGGGCAGCGCTTTGAAAGATCATCCCCATCTCGCGGCGCAATGCCTTTTTTTCCTTCTTTCCCATGGCGAGGAAGTTGCGGTGGTCGTATAGTAATTCTCCTTTTTCGGGAATCAGCAGGCCGACTATACACTTCATGAGTACGGTCTTTCCTGAGCCGCTTTGTCCGATGATAAGGTTGGTTTTCCCGTTCTCGAAAGTGGCATTGATATCTTTCAGTACCTCTTTCTCTTCAAATGATTTGCAAAGTCCGATTAGTTCGATCATCCCATTAAGAGTTTAGTTAATACCAGGTCGGCGAATAAGATGAGTACACTGCTGCAAACAACCGAATCGGTAGATGCTTTACCTACCTCAATGGAACCACCTTCGACTGTATAACCGAAGTAGGCAGACACGCTGGCGATAATGAAAGCAAAAAACAGTGACTTGATGATGCCGCACCAAATGAACCATTCCACAAACATGTATTGCAAGCCATATTCCAAATCGACTGCTGTCATGATGCCTCCAAACCAGCAAGTGCAAAAGGCGCCTATGATACCGGCAAATATACTGAACGTAACCATTAACGGAATGGTTGATACCATCGCCACAATTTTAGGCAGAATCAGATAATTGGCCGAATTGACTCCCATTATTTCGAGGGCGTCTATTTGCTGAGTGACACGCATCGTGCCCAGTTCGGAAGCGATATTGGAACCGACTTTTCCGGCCAAAATTAAACACATGATGGAGGAAGAGAATTCCAGCAGCATAATTTCACGGGTAACATATCCCACCGTCCAGCGGGGCATGAAGGGGCTTTCAATGTTCAGCTTGATCTGTATGGTGATAACGGCTCCGATGAAAAAGGATATCAACAGTACGATGCCGATAGAGTTTACGCCGAGCTGTTCCAACTCATTTACATATTGCCGGAAGAACATGCGCATGCGTTCGGGGCGGGCGAAAACACGTCCCATCAGCATGATATATTTCCCGACTGTTCTAAGTGCTTTAATCATAACTCGTAAGTATTTGTCTGCAAATGTACATCATTTCGGCTTATTTTACTACATTTGCGGCAAAATAACGCAAGTATGGAAGAAAGCAAAATGGTGCTTCGCACGGAAGATTTGGTGAAAAAGTACGGAAAACGTACAGTAGTGAGCCATGTCTCTATCAATGTGAAGCAGGGTGAGATTGTTGGTTTGCTGGGACCAAACGGTGCCGGTAAGACGACTTCGTTCTACATGACCGTTGGTTTGATTACTCCGAATGAGGGGCGTATCTTCCTGGATGATTTGGAGATTACTAACTATCCGGTATACAAGCGTGCGCAGACCGGTATCGGTTATCTGGCACAGGAAGCATCGGTGTTCCGGCAGATGAGTGTGGAAGATAATATTGCGTCTGTATTGGAGATGACCAATAAACCTTTGGAGTATCAGAAAGATAAATTGGAGAGTTTGATTGCCGAGTTCCGTTTGCAGAAAGTGCGCAAAAACAACGGTAACCAATTGTCGGGTGGTGAACGCCGTCGTACGGAGATTGCCCGCTGCTTGGCTATCGACCCTAAGTTTATCATGCTCGACGAACCTTTTGCGGGTGTAGACCCTATTGCCGTAGAAGATATTCAGCAGATTGTATGGAAACTGAAAGACCGCAATATCGGAATCTTGATTACTGACCACAATGTGCAGGAGACGCTCAGTATTACTGACCGAGCTTATTTGTTGTTCGAAGGGAAAATATTGTTTCAAGGTACGCCCGAAGAACTGGCCGAAAATAAGATTGTGCGTGAGAAGTATTTGAGTAACAGCTTCGTGTTGCGTCGTAAAGAGTTCATGAAATAAGTGATAGATTGGAAAATAAAAAAAGACCGCTCATGAGCGGTCTTTTTTTATTTTCTCCTCTATATGATTAAAACTTCGGAGGTCTTGCTTCTTTCACTACCATTTGGCGTCCGAAGAATTCTGCGCCGTCAAGTTCTGAAATAACTTTAGCTGCTGCTTCGGCGTCATCCATTTCAACGAATGCAATACCTCTGAAACGTTTTGTTTCGCGGTCAGTGATAAATTTGATAGAAGATACAGGTGCGTATTCTTCCATAACCTTCTGCAGGTCGCTTTCCTTAACACGGTAGTTAAGGTTTCCAACATAAATGTTCATAATGAAAAATGTAAAATAAATAAATGAATAAAACTCTCTTGGAACAATGGCTAAATAATAAAAGGATCACTACGACAGAGAGTTTACAAAAGCGTTTTGAAAACGGAAGTAAAAACCATGTAACGGAAATCGAGAAACTAATGCACCATTATTCCGCAACAAAGAAACATATAAAATTCGGATAAACGATGCATTTTCGCAATTATTTTTATTTTTTCTCTATCTATTTGTCTAATATAAGGACATCAGGACTAAATTCTTCTTTTAGAGGTTATTTGCTCGTGAACTTTGGAGGGGGATGTGTTTGCTTCATTAGTGTGGGGTTTTGAGCCAAAAACTAATATATTGAATATAGAAACAATGATACCTTTATCAGCCATCAGTGCCTTCAGTCTTCCGTATCACCCTGATAAGCGGCATTCCGGCTGAAGGCGGTGCCTGAAAGGAAATCAGCAGCTTTCAGCGGAAGCGATTACATCGTCTGTTTGAGCGAAATGCATGGTCTGTTTACCCCGAACAGATCATCTGTTTCGCTCAAACACATCATCTGTTTCACTCTTCACCGAGTCTTACTCAAGCCATACTCATCTAGTGTATGACATGGGCATGTCATACCGCACAACATGGGCATCTCATGTTGCACGACATGCCCATGTCATGCAATGGATAGTTTCTTGATAAAAAGTGTTCCACTTATTGTCTGATAACAAAAGGTATTTGTTTAAGTTGTCAACGACGAGGCGGCTGAATTCTCCAAACCTCTTATTCAGCCCCGCTTTCAGCCGAAACACCTTCTGTCAGGGCGATGCAAAAGGCTGAAGGCGCTGAATGCAGGAAACAGACCTGATTAATGGGAAGTAACTTTTCTATTACCGTCCAATACCCTCCTCATATTATATTTCTCTCGGGCACTTATTGTCCATTCCTTTTCGGTTATGAATATATTTTTTAGGCACGGATTACACGGATTTCACGGAGCTGTGCTATTACAGAGCTGCGAAAACCGTGAAATCCGTGTAATCCGTGCCTAAAAAAACATCATTCAATTCATTTCTTTCGCGATATGAATATCATATAATTTCAGCACTTGGATAGTCAGACTTTCATTTAAATAGAAAGCTTTTGTATGTGTGTTGATAATCAGTCTATTGCTACTTTGCAAGTAGAAAGGAAAAGTAAAGTTATTAAATACTGATATTGAGAGCTAAGCAGGTTAATCAAAGTTTAACAAACTACCCCTATGATCTGATGTGAAATAATTCTGCAATGTTTTTTGATAATTGAAAGAATAACACTAATTTTGCACCCTCATTTGAGAATGTGGAATATAGTATAAATCAAATAAATAATTGTCAGAATGAACGTTTCATTACAAAACATTGACAAAGTAAGCGCACTGCTTACTGTAAAGCTTGAGAAAGCAGACTATCAGGAAAAGGTAGACAAATCGTTGAAAAACTTCCGCCAGAAAGCTCAGATTCCCGGATTCCGTAAAGGTATGGTGCCGATGAGCTTGGTTAAGAAAATGTATGGTAAGTCAGTATTAGCAGAAGAAGTAAACAAACTCCTTTCTGATTCAGTATATAAGTATATCCAGGATAACAATATCGCTATTTTGGGTGAACCCCTGCCTAATGAAGATAAGCAAGCTGAGATCGATTTCGATACCATGGAAGAATTTGAATTCCTGTTCGATATCGCTTTGTCTCCCGAATTCAAGATCGAAATAAGTGACAAAGATAAAGTAGATTACTACACTATCGAGGTTACGGACGAAATGGTAGACAATCAGGTGAAAGCTTATACTCAACGTACCGGTAAGTATGATCAGGTAGATGTTTACGCTGACAATGATATGCTGAAAGGTTTGCTGGCCGAACTTGATGAAAACGGTAACACAAAAGAAGGTGGTATTCAGGTAGAAGGTGCTGTTATGATGCCTGCTTACATGAAGAACGAAGAGCAGAAGGCTATCTTTGCCGGCGCAAAGGTAAACGACGTACTTGTGTTCAATCCTAACACCGCTTGGGACGGTAACGCTGCCGAACTCTCTTCACTATTGAAGATTGAAAAAGAAGCTGCTGCCGATATGAAATCTAATTTCAGTTTCCAGGTTGAAGAAATCACTCGCTTCGTAGCCGGTGAATTGAACCAGGAAATCTTCGACCAAGTATTTGGTGAAGGCGTAGTGAGCAATGAAGCTGATTTCCGTGCTAAAGTAAAAGAAAATATTGCAGCTCAGTTTGTTGCAGACAGTGATTTCAAGTTCCTCATTGACTTGCGCAAGGTTTTGACCGACAAGATCGGTAAATTAGAATTCCCGGATGCACTGCTGAAGCGTATTATGCGCCTAAACAATCCTGATAAAGACGAGAAGTTTGTTGATGACAACTACGATAAGAGCATTGAAGAACTGACTTGGCATCTGGTTAAAGAGCAATTAGTTAAAATGAATGATATCAAGGTAGAACAAGATGACATCTTGAACATGGCCAAAGAAGCTACCCGTGCGCAGTTTGCACAATACGGCATGTTGAGTGTCCCTGAAGATATCCTGGAAAACTATGCAAAAGAAATGTTGAAGAAGAAAGAAAGCATCGAAGGCTTGGTAAATCGTGCGGTCGAGTCTAAATTGGCTGTTGCACTGAAACCTCAAGTGAAATTGGAGAACAAATCCGTTTCAATGGAAGAGTTTAATAAGATGTTTGAATAAGATTTTGTCTGAAAAGACTGATTTTTATAAAGAAACACAGAGTTTGACAAACTATAACTCTGTGTTTTTTTGTGTCTCTGTGTTCTTTTTTGTTTCTTTGTAACCACATTATATAAACTATAAAGAATAAAAATATGGATGATTTCAGAAAATACGCTACCAAGCATTTAGGCATGAATAGCCTGATGCTGGACGATGTGATTAAATCACAAGCCGGGTATTTAAATCCCTATATCCTGGAGGAACGCCAGCTTAATGTTACACAGTTGGATGTATTCTCCCGCCTGATGATGGACCGTATCATTTTCCTGGGTACGCAGATCGATGATTATACTGCCAATACATTGCAAGCTCAGCTTCTGTATCTGGATTCTGTAGATCCGGGTAAGGATATCTCTATCTATATCAATTCACCGGGTGGATCGGTATATGCCGGACTGGGCATTTACGACACCATGCAGTTTATCAGTAGCCCGGTCGCCACTATCTGTACAGGTATGGCAGCCAGTATGGCAGCTGTATTGCTGGTGGCAGGTGCCCAAGGCAAACGTTCTGCATTGACTCACTCCCGTGTTATGATACATCAGCCGATGGGGGGGGCCCAAGGACAAGCTTCGGATATCGAAATTACTGCACGTGAAATCCAGAAGTTGAAGAAAGAACTTTATACCATTATTGCCGATCACTCTCATACAGACTTTGATAAGGTATGGGCCGATTCTGACCGCGACTATTGGATGACCGCCCAGGAAGCCAAAGAATATGGTATGGTAGACGAAGTGTTGATTAAAAAATAAATATGGCAGATTCAAGAAAAACAAAAAATAGATGCAGCTTCTGCGGGCGCTCCGAAGATGAAGTCGGCTTCCTCATAACGGGAATGAACGGCTATATCTGCGACAGCTGCGCCACCCAGGCATACGAGATTACTCAGGAAGCCATGGGAGGTGCAAAGAAAGGCAGTGCCAAGAAACTGAATCTGAAAGAACTTCCTAAGCCTGTAGAGATTAAGAATTTCCTTGATCAATATGTTATTGGTCAGGAGGATGCCAAGCGTTTTCTCGCTGTATCGGTGTACAACCATTACAAACGTCTGTTGCAAAAAGACGCTGGCGACGATGTGGAAATAGAAAAATCCAACATCATCATGGTAGGTAGCACCGGTACCGGAAAAACATTGCTTGCACGCACGATAGCCAAGCTGCTTCACGTTCCTTTCACGATTGTAGACGCAACCGTGTTGACCGAAGCCGGGTATGTGGGTGAAGATATTGAAAGCATCCTGACCCGTTTGTTGCAAGTAGCCGACTACAATGTGGCCGAGGCCGAACAAGGTATTGTCTTTATTGATGAAATAGACAAAATAGCCCGCAAAGGCGATAACCCTTCCATTACTCGTGACGTAAGCGGAGAAGGTGTACAGCAGGGTTTGCTCAAATTGTTGGAAGGTTCCGTTGTCAATGTACCGCCCCAGGGTGGACGTAAGCATCCCGATCAAAAGATGATTCCGGTAAACACCAAGAATATTCTGTTTGTCTGCGGAGGTGCTTTCGATGGCATTGAAAAGAAGATAGCTCAACGACTCAATACGCATGTGGTAGGCTATAGTGCGGTACGTAATACGGCTACTATTGATAAAACCAATATGATGCAATACATTGCGCCGCAAGATTTGAAGTCATTCGGACTGATACCCGAAATAATCGGCCGTCTTCCGGTATTGACTTATCTCAATCCGTTAGATCGCGACGCGTTGCGTGCCATTCTTACGGAACCGAAGAACTCTATCATCAAACAATATATAAAGTTGTTCGAGATGGATGGAGTGAAGCTTACTTTTGAAGATGCAGTCTTTGAATATATCGTCGATAAAGCTGTTGAATACAAGTTGGGTGCCCGCGGATTACGTTCCATTGTGGAGACAATTATGATGGATGTAATGTTTGAAATCCCGTCCGAGCAGAAAAATAGTTATGTGGTGACGCTGGACTATGCAAAACAACAACTTGAAAAGGCAAATTTGGCGAGACTTCAAAGTGCTTAAAATCAATAGGTAATACTTAGTAAAACCGACTTTTTTACTTTTTATTGAAAATATTCGGCGTATTATGCTTGAAATTTAAGAAGTTGTTTATAACTTTGTTAGAGTTCTCCATAAGAATGAATGCTGAAAAGCGCACTTTTTAAGATAACTCTATAAACAACAACCTAATGAATCATGGCAGGGAAGAAGAATAATTTGACAGACCAGCTGAAGAAATACTTCGGGTTCGATAATTTTAAAGGAAATCAGGAAGCGATTATCCAAAACATGTTGGATGGTAACGATACTTTTGTATTGATGCCTACCGGTGGAGGAAAATCATTATGCTACCAGTTCCCCTCCTTATTAATGGAGGGCACAGCTATTGTGATTTCTCCTTTGATTGCATTGATGAAGAATCAAGTCGATGCGATGCGGAACTTCAGTGAAGAAGATGGTGTGGCTCATTTCATAAACTCTTCTCTTAATAAAGGTGCGATAGATCAAGTAAAATCTGATATTGTCAATGGCAAGACAAAGCTGCTTTATGTAGCTCCGGAGTCGTTGACAAAAGATGAAAACGTTGATTTCCTGAAAACAGTAAAGATCTCTTTCTATGCTGTGGACGAAGCTCACTGTATCTCCGAATGGGGACATGACTTCCGTCCGGAATATCGCCGAATTCGCCCTATAATCAATGAAATAGGAAAAGCCCCGCTGATAGCGTTGACTGCGACTGCCACTCCTAAAGTGCAGCATGATATCCAGAAGAATCTGGGCATGGTGGATGCTCAAGTGTTTAAGTCGTCGTTCAACCGTCCGAACCTCTATTATGAGGTACGCCCTAAAACAACAAACGTAGACAGGGATATCATTAAGTTCATCAAAAACAATAACGAAAAATCGGGTATTATTTATTGCCTGAGTCGTAAGAAAGTAGAAGAACTTGCTGAGATCTTACAGGCTAACGGCATCAATGCCCGTGCCTATCATGCCGGAATGGATTCAGCTACACGAACACAGAATCAGGACGACTTTCTGATGGAAAAGATCGATGTGATTGTGGCAACTATTGCTTTCGGTATGGGTATCGATAAGCCTGATGTACGTTTTGTAATCCATTATGATATCCCCAAGAGCCTTGAAGGATATTATCAAGAGACCGGGCGTGCCGGAAGAGATGGAGGAGAAGGGCAGTGTATT
>JAEXAJ010000018.1 GCA_023458215.1 Bacteroidota bacterium | reverse complement strand
TTTTTCCCATAATCTCAATATTTTATCGGCAGCGAAATAAGTGATAATTCCGTATAGCACCTACTAAAAAAGAGAAATATTGCAAAAACGGTTGAAAAGTCGCCTGTTTTGTTAATAACTCACAGCCTGTTGTGTTACTTTTCTGTAGTCAAACCGTTTGAAAACAATGTCTTTCCTTTGTTTTAGCGGGCAAATATACATATTTATATTGAAACATTGCGGCTTTTTTGCCTCGCTTGCAGAAGATTAAGATTTGTTTTGTGCTTTTACTCCTGCTGTTAATGCTTTGGCTTTGGGACTTTGTTCGATAACTATGCGCTATCTGTTTAATAGGTTATATCTTCCAAAAGTATGTACTTTATCTTATTGACAACTAGTGAACTGTCTTAATACAGAAATGCATATGTTGGCGTGCTGATTTATACTAGTGCTGTTACAAACTGCCAAATGAAGTACCCACAAACAACACACTTCAGCACTGTCCCGAACAGAAAGCCAAGCAATGAACCTAATCCGGATTTCAACGCTTGACCTGTTTCTCTACCGCCCAGCAATTCGCCTAGAAAGGCGCCAAGAAATGGACCGAGGATTATGCCCCAAGGCATAAAAAACAGTCCGGCAATAGTACCTATGAGGCAACCCCGTGTTCCCCAACGACTACCGCCACTATATTTGCTTCCAAGCATAGGAATGAAGTAGTCCAGCACTTGCAGGAGAATGACAACGAACAACCACGTCAATAATTGCGCCGTAGTAAATTGCGCTTTATCTGTAAAATGTAATAACAGCAGACCTACATAGGCTGTGGGTGGTCCCGGAATTATCGGTAAGAGGCAGCCTGCCAGCCCTATAATCATACAAAGTGTTCCTAAGATGATAAGCAAAATATCCATATGCTTTGTTTTTTTAGTGAGTATAGTGTAACACAAAGATAACAATAAAGTTATTTTTACTACTTTTGCAGTCAGTAAAATAAGTTAAGTATGGAAAATCAAAGACCTTTGATATTGATTTCCAATGATGATGGCATCATTGCGAAAGGCATTAGCGAGTTGATAAAGTTTCTTCGTCCGTTGGGCGAGATTGTAGTGATTGCACCCAATGCCCCGCGTTCGGGAGCTGCTTGTGCACTGACTGTTACCGAACCGATTCATTACCAGCTGGTCCGTAAAGATGTAGGATTGACTGTTTATAAATGTTCGGGTACGCCGGTTGATTGTATCAAACTTGCTCTTCCTACTGTGCTCGACCGTAAACCGGATCTTGTAGTAGGGGGTATCAATCATGGTAGCAATTCATCTGTAAACGTGCATTATTCAGGAACAATGGGTGTAGTGATTGAAGGTTGCCTGAAGGGAATACCCTCCATCGGCTTTTCTCTTTGCAGCCACGAACCGAATGCCGACTTTGAGCCGGCAGGGCCTTATATCCGTGAGATAGCCCGTCAGGTTTTGGAGAAAGGTTTACCCCCGTTGACATGTCTCAATGTGAATATCCCCAATACAAAAGACTTGAAGGGTATTAGAATTTGCGAACAAACCAAAGGTCAATGGGTAAACGAGTGGGAAAACTTCGCTCATCGTGGGGATACGCATTATTACTGGCTCACCGGCGAGTTCGAAAACCAAGATATCGAAAATGAGAATAATGACCATTGGGCACTCGACAACGGTTATGTAGCCATTACTCCGACCAAAGTGGATGTAACCGCATACGAATTGATAGAGGATCTGAAAACCTGGTTCAACTCTCCGCTTCAATGAAATATTACCTGATTGTTGGTGAAGCCTCCGGCGACCTGCATGCCTCGCACCTGATGGCTGCCTTGAAAGAAGAAGATCCGCAGGCGGAATTTCGTTTCTTCGGCGGTGATCTGATGGCGGCGGTAGGCGGCACTATGGTGAAACATTACAAGGAGTTGGCCTATATGGGCTTTATTCCTGTGTTGTTGCATCTGCGTACCATCTTTGCCAACATGAAGCGTTGTAAAGAGGATGTGGTGGCGTGGCAACCCGATGTATTGATATTGGTTGACTATCCGGGCTTCAATCTGAATATCGCCCAATTTATCCATTCCCGTACAAAGATTCCTGTTTACTATTATATATCTCCTAAGATTTGGGCCTGGAAAGAATATCGTATCAAGAACATTAAGAGAGATGTAGATGAGCTGTTCTCCATCCTGCCGTTTGAAGTTGAATTCTTTGAAGGGAAGCATCACTACCCGATACACTACGTCGGCAACCCGACGATGGATGAGGTGACGGCTTTTTGTTCTTCCCATTCGGAAACGTTTGAGGAGTTTGCGCAGTCAAACGGATTGAGCTCTCAGCCAATCATTGCACTGCTTGCGGGTAGTCGTAAGCAAGAAATAAAAGATAACCTGCCGGATATGCTTCGGGCTGCTTCTACCTTTACGGATTATCAGTTGGTGCTTGCCGGTGCTCCGGGTATATCTCCTGATTATTACAATCAGTATATAGGTGAAGCAAAAGTGAAGATCATCTTCGGGCAAACATTTGCCTTGTTGCGGCAGGCTAAGGCTGCATTGGTTACTTCGGGTACGGCTACTTTGGAAACTGCTTTGTTTCGTGTGCCGCAGGCTGTGTGCTATCATACGCCCATCGGGAAGGTGATTGCTTTTCTGAAACGTCATATCCTGAGTGTGAAATATATCTCCTTGGTCAATCTCATTGCAAACCGTGAGGTGGTGAAAGAATTAGTTGCCGATACAATGACGGTAGAGCAGGTTCGCGCCGAATTGAACCGTATCTTAAATAATAAGGAGTACCGCCGGCAAATGCTTGATGGTTATGAGTATATGGCGTCTCGTTTAGGAGAGGCAGGAGCGCCGAAGCATGCCGCCCGTAAAATGATTGATTTACTTAATGAACGTTGTCGCGAATAGCAATATTTAAAGAATTTGTTAAAATAGATAGAGCCGGTGCAGTAAATGCCCGGCTTTTGTATTTTTTAGACAGAAATAAATGAAATAGAAACAATAAAAAGAGCTTTGATTATGAAAAAACTACATTGGCTTTTTATGGCGATTTGCTTGGCTGTGATGCCGGCGTTGCAATCTTGTGATGATCTTGACGATGGCTATTCCTTAGGAGACTTTACCCCTCCTTTATGGGCTACCGTGCGTGTTACCGGAGGTGCTTTTTATCTGGACTGTGATAGTTGGGGAACACTTTGGCCTGTTAATACGAACCTGGGGTGGTACGAACCTGCCGACGGTCAGCGCGTAATAACTACTTTCAATCCTCTTTACGACGATTTCCAAGGTTATGATCATGCGGTGAAGATTTTGACCATGCAAGAGGTTTTGACGAAGAACGTTGAGACTATGACTTCCGAGAATGAAGAGGAGTTTGGAAATGATCCCATACTGATCTACAAGAACGATATGGGTATCAGCGGCGGTTATCTGAATATTATTTTCGCCCAGAAGCTTCCGGCAAAAAACAAACATCGTATCAGCTTGGTGCGTACGCAAGAAGGAGATGACTTGTATGCCGAAGATGGATATATCCGCTTGGAGCTGCGTTACAATACATACGATGATGTAACCGGTTATCGTGCTTTCGGAGCTGTCTCTTACAATTTGAAAAGTTTGGATATAACTTCCGCCACAAAAGGTATTAAACTCAAACTAAATTCAGAAGTGAATGGTGAAGTTGAATTAACGTTCGATTTAAAGAATTCGGGCAATAACTCGGAGAAATCGACAGAAGATTTTTCGAAGATGCAATTGCGGTAAAAGTGTGTTAAGTATGAATGTTGAGGGCGCAGAGTTATCTAAAACTCCGCGCCCTCTTCGTATACTAAATAAGATAATTCTTATTTGAACATGGTCAGTATATATAAGTAAAGAACAGCAGCTGGGATAGCCATCAATGCGCTGTCAAAACGGTCGAGCATTCCTCCATGACCGGGTAAGATATTCCCTGAGTCTTTAATTCCTAATTGTCGTTTCATTAACGACTCTGTCAAATCTCCCCAAGTGCCGAAAATAACAACGACTACTGCCAGGCCAGCCCATTGCCACATGGGCATGAACGGGAAAAAATAAGCAAAAACAAAAGCGGATGCAACTGAAAATACACCGCCTCCAATGCTGCCTTCCCATGATTTCTTAGGAGAAATACGCTCAAACAGCCGATGTTTGCCTATTAAAGAACCTACACAATAAGCTCCCGTATCACTCAACCAAATAAATACGAAGATGGAGAGCGGTAGGATAGGATTGTAAGTTACACTACTCGTTTCGGGAGAATTTTGAAAAGCAAGTACATTCAGCAAGGCGAAAGGCAATGCCACGTATAGCTGGCTAAGCATGGAGAATGCCCAGTTGCCGATTGGATTCTTTTTCTTAAGGTATAATTCCGTAATCATCAGATAGAGTAAAATACCTAAGTAGGGGAGGAATACGCGTGCGTCAGCAGCCGAGGTACAGAATCCCATTAGAGCGAGAAACAGATAGGCGCCTCCTAGTGCAGTAATGATTTTGTTGGTGCTGATGTCTCCGCTTTGATTCACTAAATGTGAGAACTCGTGTACGCTCAGCGCACAAATCAAGGTAAATAATATACCGAAAGAAAGGGGGCTGTAAAGAATACAGCCCACCAATATAGCTACGAATAACACACCTGTAATAGTGCGTTGGATGAAATTGTTTTTCACGGTGTTTCCGTTTTAATTTTTAGATTCAGTTTCTGCAGAAGGTTGATTGTCTTTCGCTTTACTGTCGGCGCTTTGCTCATTAGCGGCTTCTTTTTCACCTTCTTCTTTTACTTCTTTTTCTGTTTCCTTGGCTTTGATAGCTTCTTCTTCTTCAGCTTTCTTCAACTCATCCGAAATCTTGGTAGCACTGATGATTTCTTCTGAACGTGAAGCCCAAGGACGTTTGCCGAATATATGTTCAACATCTTCTGCGAAGATCACTTCTCTTTCTATCAGTATTTGCACCAGATTGGCATGACCTGCACTGTTCTCTAAAAGAATTTTTTTGGCACGTTCGTACTGCTCGTTTACTATATGCTTCACTTCTTCGTCAATGAGTTCAGCGGTCTTTTCGCTGTACGGACGGTTGAAGGAATATTCATCATTATTGTAGTAACACAGGTTGGGTAACTTTTCGCTCATACCCAAGTAGGCAATCATACCGTATGCTTGCTTTGTAACACGTTCGAGGTCGTTCATGGCACCGGTAGAAATCCGGCCTAAGAATACATCTTCGGCAGCGCGTCCTCCCAAGGTGGCACACATTTCATCGAGCATTTGCTCTTTTGTTGTAATCTGACGTTCTTCAGGTAGGTACCAAGCAGCACCTAAAGCACGTCCACGAGGCACAATCGTAACTTTAATCAAAGGATTGGCATATTCCAACAACCAAGAGATGCTGGCGTGACCGGCTTCATGGATGGCGATAGAACGACGTTCGCTTTCGGTAGTGATTTTGGTTTTCTTTTCCAAACCACCGATAATACGGTCTACAGCATCCAAAAAGTCTTGTTTGCCTACAAACTTCTTTCCATGACGGGCGGCAATCAATGCAGCTTCGTTACAAACATTAGCAATGTCGGCACCGGAGAAACCGGGAGTCTGACGAGCTAATAAATCGACATCTACTGAGTCGTCTATCTTGATGGGGCGCAAGTGTACGCCAAATACTTCTTTGCGTTCGTTCAAGTCAGGCAAATCCACATGAATCTGACGGTCGAAACGTCCGGCACGCAACAAGGCTTTATCCAGTACATCTACACGGTTGGTGGCAGCAAGGATAATAACACCACTGTTAGAACCGAAACCGTCCATCTCCGTCAATAACTGGTTCAAAGTATTCTCACGTTCATCGTTACCACCCATAGCGGCAGCCTTGGCACGGGCACGTCCTACGGCGTCTATTTCGTCGATAAACACGATACAAGGAGCTTTCTCTTTGGCTTGGCGGAAGAGGTCGCGAACACGCGATGCACCCACACCGACAAACATCTCCACAAAGTCGGAACCAGCCAAGGAGAAGAAAGGTACATTGGCTTCACCCGCTACAGCTTTGGCAAGCAAAGTTTTACCGGTTCCCGGAGGACCTACCAACAATGCGCCTTTAGGAATTTTACCTCCTAGATCCGTATATTTTTGCGGTTCTTTCAAGAACTCTACAATTTCTTCCACTTCTTGTTTGGCACCTACCAATCCTGCAACATCCTTGAATGTCACTTTGATGGGAGAGCCTTTTTCGAACAGCTGGGCTTTGGACTTTCCTACGCTGAAGATGCCTCCACCGCCACCCATACCACCGCCACCACTCATACGGCGGGATATGAATATCCAGAAACCGATCAGAAGTGCGAACGGTAATATCTGCCAAAGGATGGCACCAAAGTAGTTGCGTCTCTTCTCGTAACTGATGGAACCGTCGAAACGGGCTTCATCTTTTTCTTTCTGAATAAAGTTACCTAAGCTTTCGCGAGAAGGGGCTTCGGTAGTTATCATCGGATTTTTACCCACTTTGCTGGAGTCTCCACGAAAGACATTGGGAACGAACTGCGGTTTGACAAAAGCTTCCACAGAGTTGTCGTCAAAGCCGGTTACTTTGCTTATATAGCCGTCACGTACATATTGCTGGAACTCGTCGTACGAAATGTTTTTGGTTGCCGTACCGCTTTCGTTGGTGAGGTACAAGCCCAAAAGCATCATAGCTATAATCATATACAGCCAGTTCAGGTTGAACTTGGGCATGTTTACTTTATTGGGTTTCTTATTGGTATTATTATTGTCCATAAGTCTAAATTAATCGAGGTCGGGGATTTGGGTTAGTTTGGCATCGGCCCAAAGGTGTTCCAGGTTGTAGAACTCTCTTACTTCCGGTAAGAAAACGTGTACCAATACGTCAGAGTAATCCATGGCTACCCATTCCGCATTGCGCAAGCCATCAATGGCGAACGGTTTCGTGTCGGCACCTTTACGTGTAAAATCCTTTACGGATTCAACGATAGCTGTCACTTGGCTGGGGGAGTTTCCTTGGCAGATGACTAAATAGTTACATATTGTATCGCCTATCTTGGTTAGATCTGCTACAACAATTCTTTTTCCTTTTTTATCCTGAATACCTTCTGTTATTTGTTGAATTAGTTTCTTAGCTTCGTTCATTATACATTATTATATTAAAACAGTTGACAAATATACGTTGATTTATCATATCAAACACGTAAAAGAGAAAAACTCTTTTATTTTTTGATTTTTTTTAGTTATATAATTCTTTGGACTACGGTAGCTTATTAGAATTTTAGGAAAAAAATATCAGAATTTGTTTTAGATTATCGAAATCTTTGTATCTTTGCAACCGCAAAACAGAAATGGTTTGTTATTGGGCTATGGTGTAATGGTAACACTACAGATTCTGGTCCTGTCATTCCTGGTTCGAATCCAGGTAG
>JAEXAJ010000017.1 GCA_023458215.1 Bacteroidota bacterium | reverse complement strand
CTTACATAATGATGATATTTTAGGCACGGATTACACGGAATAACACGGATTAAGTAAACAGAAACAGTGAAATCCGTGTAATCCGTGCCTAAAAGAAAGCATCAAGAGAGTTTTTACACAGCCTCCTAAAGGGGGAGGGGGATACTCTCAAACCTAATATACTTATATTTAAGATAATGATATTCAGAGTATCCCCCTTCCCCTTTAGGGGACCGAGGGGTAAAACCGCTCAGAAATGAATTAAAATCAGAATACATTTGCTTTCTGTACACGTAACTAATTGTTTCATGCCCGAAATACAAAGTATTCAGCACTATGAATTAACTAAATACACTATTATAATCAGAGGATAGGGTAATCTGTTTCAACCAGTCATTATAAATACATCGGCTGAAAAAACAATAATTGCAGATACTTTATCTGCAAGGTATCTGCACGGAGTATCTGCAAGTCTATAAATCACTAAGTCACAACTGCATACAAACAAAAGTGTGGCAGATGGCAGATACTTTCCTATTATTAATTTAATAAGGAGAGGAACGAGAACTTTTATGAGTTTGAATTATGTCGAATCAGATTCATAAACTCTTCACGAGTCTTTGCCTGATTAAAAGCTCCGGTGAAATCGGAAGTAGTAGTAATAGAGTTTTGTTTCTCAATCCCACGCATTTGCATACACATGTGCTTAGCTTCCACTACAACCATTACACCCAATGGATTCAAAGTTTCTTGAATACATTCCTTGATTTGGAGTGTCATGCGCTCTTGCACTTGCAAGCGATGAGAGAAGATATCCACTACACGGGCAATCTTACTTAGTCCGGTAATATAGCCATTAGGAATATAAGCTACGTGCGCCTTTCCGTAAAATGGCAGCATGTGATGTTCGCAAAGGGAAAAGAAATCAATGTCTTTAACAATCACCATCTGACTGTATTCTTCCTTGAATTTTGCAGAACGAAGCACTTCGTGCGGATCCATAAAATAGCCCTTGGTAAGTGACAGCATCGCCTTCGCCACGCGTTCGGGAGTTTTCTGCAAACCTTCGCGTCCGGGATCTTCGCCCAACAAAGTAAGAATACGATGATAATGTTCTTTCAGTTCATCCAATGAAGGAGATTCTATTTCTTCTTTTCCTAGCATGATAGGATTTATGATTTATGATTTATAATTTATCCCGCAACGATTATAGGGGGATATTGATCTGATCTTTCACAATGGAAACCTCTTTGAAGACACCGGTTGCACGCAACTGGCGCATCATGGCATCCGCTTCTTCAATACTGCGGAAATCTCCGGCACGGCACAGCCAACGGGGAGGATTGAAAGAGGTATAGACCGAAAGATCCGGAAAACGTTCTTTAATACGTGAAGATACTGAATAAGCTTCGTTCTTGGCTTCGCGGGTGTTATTGCCTGCATATACTTGCAAACGATATCCCGAACTCTTAATCACTTTCCGATCTTCCGTACCGGTAGGAGTATAGGTCGATCCTATCAATGCCTCAATGCGGGCATCTTGATGAATAGTTACCTTGCCTTGCCCCGGCACAGTGCGTTCGAGGCTCTTCACAATACTATTCTGAGCTACAGAAAAAGTTGCGAAAGCAAAACATACAACAAAAAGCAAACCAAGCTTCTTCATAAATTATTTATTTTTATAGACAATGAAGGTACAAGTGAACAAGTTGACAAGCAAGAGCTATCCCCCCTTGTCAACTTGTATCTAAATCCTTGTTAACTTCTAATTAGTTAAAAGCGTCGATGATACCTTTGAAGTCAGCAACTTGCAAAGCAGCACCACCAATCAAACCGCCGTCAACGTCGGGGTTAGCGAACAATTCTTTTGCGTTAGAAGCCTTGCAGCTACCACCATAAAGGATAGAGCAGTTATCTGCAATCTCTTTTCCGTATTTGTCAGCAACCAAAGAACGGATGAATGCATGAATTTCCTGAGCTTGTTCAGCAGTAGCAGTTTTACCTGTACCGATAGCCCAAACGGGTTCGTAAGCCAAAACAATCTTAGAGAAATCTTCGGCAGGCAAAGAGAATACAGATGCCAACTGTGCGGCAACCACTTCATTCTGCTTGTTAGCTTCGCGTTCTTCCAAAACTTCACCGATACAGAAGATCGGAGTCAGGTTGTTTGTCAAAGCCAATTTTACTTTTTCTTCCAAGATAGCTACTGTTTCGCCATAGTATGCACGACGTTCTGAGTGACCCAAGATTACGTACTTAGCTCCTGTAGAAGCAACCATAGCAGCAGATACCTCACCGGTATAAGCACCGGATACCTTGTCTGCACAGTTTTCTGCACCTACACCAATCTTAGCAGCATCTACCAACGGAGTAACAGATGCCAGGTGGATAAACGGAGTACAGATAACTACATCACAGTTAGGCTTTTCGTTAGCCAACGCTTCATTCAGTTCTTTTGCCAATGCAATACCCTCTTGAAGGGTTTTGTTCATTTTCCAGTTTCCTGCAACAATGTTTTTTCTCATTTTGTTTTATTATTAAAAGGGTTAATAAAATCTGTTTTAGTGATTAGTGGTTAGTGATTAGTGATTTGCTTATATAGTAATGTGTGAACACAAACAAATCACTAATCACTAATCACTAATCGCTTTCTTTCTCGCCGTCTTATCACCAAGATATCAAGTCCGATCACCATCATAAGTGGGATAATGAACCATAGGAAAACGTAACCTATAGTATGTAAGTCACTAACCTGTTTCTGACTGCCTAACTCCAGTTTATCCAAACTGTCGGATAACACATACTCGTCGGGCAACTGGTTATCACTCCACTTATTGAGGATTGTTCCGTCCTTTATCAACATCAGTCCCGGATTGGAACGAATGATAGTTTTCAGCGTAATGTCATCCATTTGGCAGAAAGGATATTCCGCACCGGTCTTGTCACGCCACAACTCTATTTCACTATCGGGAGAGGAGGTCAGGGCATAAAAGCCGTAACCGTGCTCCACGCTATAATCATATATCTCATTGATAAGGTCAATATTGCTGTCATCTGCATTCTCTATGCGAGGAGTGACCAGCAAGAAAGTATAACCCTTATCCATCAATACGCTATCTGTGATATCTTCTCCGGTTTCCAGACTCTGCATTGAGAAGTCGTGAATAGGAGGTTCATATCCTTTTTCCTTCAGTATGGTTCGCGTCTCTACATATTTCCAAGTACTATCGGGATAGTTTTCTAATGTAAACTCCCGGCGTTTACCGTCCTTTTCCATAATGAAGCGGCTTTCGAATATGCTTGGTTTGGCACCTTTCGGTATCTCCATGGCCGCTTTAATGTTTGTTCCAATCTTATAAGGACGGAAATCAAGTATCGGCAGATGATCCAGGCAATAAAACGAAAGCACAAATACAAACAGGAATGTGTACATAGATACCATCCATTCCAGTTTTGCCGTAATAAAGCGAATCAGCAGCTCTTTCCATTTAAAAACTGATATTGCGGCAATCAACAACACAACATTCTTCCCGAATGTCTGCCAGTTAGTCAAAACCCAAGCATCGCCGAAACAACCACAATCGGATACCGGATTTGCCAAAGCCAAATACAAGGTCAACGGGGTCATTACTCCCATCAATAATAATGCCAATACCGATGCTGTATTCTTTCGTATGCCCAAAAACAAAAAAACACCTACACTGAATTCTACAGCGGATAATAGGATACCGATAAATAAAGGCAGGTAGAATGGAAACCAAGATATGACGCCAAAAGCTGTCATATAATCCTGTATCTTATAGAAGGAGCCTAACGGATCGACCGCCTTTACAAAACCGGAGAATATAAAAGTGACTCCCAGTAAAAAGCGGCAGGCATTCACCCAGACTTTCTGAATAATATGTAATTTCTCAGTCTCCAAACTCAATCTTAATCAAACCGAATACGGAATAATTAATCATATCCATATAATTGGCATCGATACCTTCTGAAACCAATGTCTGTCCGGACAAACTTTCAATCTGCTTGGTTCGATGAATCTTCATCAATATCAGGTCGGTATAAGAACTGATACGCATACTACGCCATGCCTCATCATAGTCGTGATTCTTGGCAAGCATCAATTCCAAAGAGATCTTAGCATACTTGTCATACATTGCCAATGCTTCTTCATTCGTAATATCAGCAGACTCGGCATAGCCTAGTTCCAATTGTATCAAACCAATGATTCCATAATTGACAATGGCTATAAACTCCGAACGGATTCCTTCGTCAACCAGTGTAACGCCTTTGGTTTCAATGCTTCTTATGCGATTGGCCTTGATGAATATTTGATCTGTCACGGAAGCCGGACGAAGAATGCGCCACGCCGGACCGTAATCATGAAGTTTCTTAGAGAACAAATCACGGCAAATGGCAATAATATGTTCAAATTGTTGCTTGGTATCTTTCATATCCTATCTTCGACATTTGCGGCAAAGGTAGGAAATAATTAAAGAAAAAAGAAAAGAGGACACTCTAAATTATATTAAAGTGCCCTCTTCTATAGAGATTGTTTACGTTTTAAGAACAACGGAGTACCTGACCCGGACGAAGAATAGTGTTACGGGTAATACGGTTCAGTTTGCAAAGTTTATCTATACTCGTACCTTGACGAGATGCGATCCTTCCTAATGTATCGCCACTCTTAACTTTGTAGAACCGACCTTCACCGGATGCCATGCTACGTGCCGTTCCCGTCGAGCCTTTCGACTTCTGGAAAGTATAAGAATCAGCTACAATATCTTGCTTTTCGAAATCAAACAAAAGTGCGGGGTTCATAGGAATACCCAGGAAGCGGGTTTCAAAGTGAAGATGTGAACCGGTAGAACGTCCGGTATTACCACCCAATGCAATAGGTTCGCCGGCTTTTACCAATTGATTGATATCGACCAATTGCTTAGACAAGTGTCCATATACCGTTTCTAATCCATTATCATGACGAATAACGACGTATTTTCCGTATCCACGACGTCCCTGATTCTTAACTACCCGTACTTTCCCATCGAAAGCCGCACGAATGGTATCGCCTACATACACTTTGATGTCCAAGCCATAGTGAGCTCTTCTTCTGCGGGGACGATAACCAAAAACATCGGTAATCTTTGTATTGGGAGTAGGCATACAGAAACCGGTCAAATCGAATGTATAGTTATCAGGGACGATAGCGTCGCCATAAGCTTGTACAAACTCATTGTTCCAGTTAGGATATAGATCCAAACCCGGATACAAAGACTGTTCTGCACGGATTTGTTTCTGTAATGCTAGTGAATCTACACTTTTAAGTTTTCTGTCAATAGGAGCTTGACGCGCAATCAGGTCTTGAGAAAAAGAATTCAAGCTCACCATTGCCGTCGCAGCTAATACAACTGTTTTAATCCAATTAAAATTCATTCGTTCCGTCATTCATTTCGATATTCGTTGCAAGCATTCTTGGCAAAGCAAACACCACTGTTTTCGCGAATATCCCGATTGATTTTTTAAAAATTCTCCCAAAGGTAACGTTTCTCTCCGAAAAATTACATCAGTCATTAACTATTTTTTCGGTAGGGAAAGGAACTAAAAGGAGGATAATTAAGCTTAATCCCTTATGAATAGGGGAAATACAACCAAACATGTTTTACAACATAAAATGTAAATAAAGCGTATGTTTAACCGTTTTTCAGCTAATTGCCGCCCAATTAACGTTCGTTTTTCTTAGCGATTTTAACTGCTTCCACAGCACTTCATTTTCGGGTAGAGTACCGTTAGGATCAGCATCCACAATGTTTTGGGCTACTTCCCGAACGTACTGCAATAGCTGACCGTCACGAGCAATATCGGCTATCTTCAAATCAAATGCAATCCCGCTTTGTTGGGTTCCTTCCAAATCACCCGGACCACGAAGTTTCAAGTCGGCTTCCGCTATTTCAAAACCATCATTGGTACGCACCATGATTTCCAGTCGCTTCCTGGTATCTTCCGCCAGTTTATAGCCGGTCACTAAGATACAATAGGATTGATCGGCTCCACGACCTACACGGCCGCGAAGCTGATGCAACTGGGATAATCCGAAACGTTCGGCATTCTCTATTATCATTACCGAGGCATTCGGCACATTCACACCCACTTCTATTACGGTAGTTGCTACCATAATTTGCGCTTCACCGGAAACAAACAACTGCATTTGCGCATCTTTTTCAGCCGGTTTCATTTTGCCATGCACTTTGCAAACCCGACAATCAGGAAAGGCTTCGCAAATATGCAAATAGCCTTCTTCGAGGTTTTTCAAGTCGATCTTCTCGCTTTCTTTAATCAATGGATAAACCATGTATACCTGACGTCCTTCTGCTATCTGTTTATGTACGGACTGATACATACTTGCACGGCGGTTATCAAATTGATGAATAGTGGCGATTGGTTTACGACCTGGAGGTAGTTCGTCTATAACAGATACGTCCAAGTCACCATATAATGTCATAGCCAATGTACGTGGTATAGGGGTGGCAGTCATCACAAGTACATGGGGAGGTTGCAGGTTCTTGGTCCACAAACGGGCACGTTGCGCTACTCCAAAACGGTGTTGTTCATCAATGACTACCAAGCCTAAAGAAGCGAAGTTCACCGTATCTTCAATCACCGCATGAGTTCCGATCAAAATACGTACATCACCTGTCAATAACCCGGAAAGAATTGCATCACGACGTTTTCCTTTTATAGATCCGGTCAACAGCTCCACACGGATATCCATATCGCATAGTAGTTCACGAATCGTTTCATAATGTTGATTTGCCAGAATCTCGGTAGGTGCCATCATGCAGGCCTGGAAACCATTATCAAGAGCTATCAACATACTCATTAAAGCTACCAAAGTCTTTCCGCTACCTACATCTCCTTGCAACAGGCGGTTCATTTGTTTTCCCGAGCCTACATCCCGACGAATTTCTTTCAATACACGTTTCTGTGCATTCGTCAATTCAAAAGGAAGGTTACGGGAATAAAAGGTATTAAACACCTCTCCTACTTTCTCAAAGACATAACCGCGATACTTTCGCTGGCGGTCTTTTGCATAACGCAGAATATTCAGTTGGATATAGAAAAGTTCTTCAAACTTCAGCCGGTACTCTGCTTTGCGTAATAAGTCCGAGTTGCCGGGAAAATGAATATTAGTCAACGCATCGGTCAATGGCATCAGATGATACTCACTAAGGATGGCGGGAGACAACGTTTCGGGCAATGGTTCCTGTAATTGTTGCAACACTGTACTCATCATCTTCTCAATCATATTCGAATTGAGAAAGCTCCGTTTCATCTTCTCCGTTGTATTATAATAGGGTTGCAACCCCATCGCGGACAATTTTAGTTCTGAGGCCGGATCAATATCAGGATGGGCAATATTCATCCGTCCGTTAAAAACAGTAGGTTTACCAAAGACAATATATTCTTGATGTACCTTATATTTTCCGATAATGAATTTGATGCCTTGAAACCAAACCAAATCAACTACTCCTGTACCGTCCGAGAAATGGGCAATCAACCTGCGTTGGCGTCCTTCACCTGCAGTTTCAAAACTCAGGATTTCACCTTTCAACTGGATATAAGGCATTGTGCCGTCTATCTCTTGAATATAATAGATGCGGCTCCGGTCTACATATTTATAAGGGAAGTAATACAGTAGATCGTGTAAAGAGTAAATGCCCAACTCTTTATTGAGCACCGATGCACGTTGAGGTCCGACGCCCGACAAGTATTTTATGTCTCGCGTAGTTAAATCGAACATGGGTCAAGGAGTACTGTAGCTATTTTTAAATCAAAAGGAGTTGTAATTTTAATATTTTCCCGGTTGCCATCTGTCAAAACAACAGGAACCCCTAATGCCTCTACCACAGAAGCATCATCCGTAAAATGGGGAGTATAAGGTTGATTGTATGCTTGCTTCAGCAATTCAGCATCGAAAACCTGAGGTGTTTGCACCAGTTTATAATCATCACGGCTCACGGTAACACTGCTGCCTTCTCTTTCCAGATGCCGAACTGTCTCAACCACATCAATAACCGGAATAACCGCCTTCTTTTCCGCTGCTAAATCGTAACAACGTGAAATAACCTCCTGCGACACAAATGGACGGACTCCATCGTGCACTCCTACCAAACCGGGAGTATTCACCAAAGCTAAACCGTTTTTCACTGATTGGAAACGCGTTTCCCCACCATCGGCAATAGCATGTGGAACCGAAAAGAGGTACTCCCGACACAGTTGTTGCCAATAATCTTGCTGGCTGTGCGGAAGTACCAATATAATCTGTATCTCAGAGTCGTAGATATAAAAGGCTTCTAATGTACGCATCAGCACAGGTTTCCCTCCTATGGGGAGGAACTGTTTGGGTAGTTCAGTACCCATACGCAAGCCTTTTCCACCGGCAACGATCAAAGCATACTTGGTCATTTATGATTTATGAAGGATGATTTATGATTTATGAAGGATGGCACAGATAGTCCGCATGGCAATTCAGAAATTATAAATCATAAATCAGATACACACATGGCGTCTTTCAACTCTTGCACTTTTTCCTTACCTCTCAGAAGTTCTACTATTGTCAATGCAAATTCCAATGCGGCAGACGGGCTGTTTGCTGTAATAATATTGCCATCCTTTTCAACCGGAGCTCCCGTATATTGGGCACAGTCCAAGTATTGTTCAAAGTCAGGATAGCAAGTTGCTTTTTTGCCTTTCAATAAGCCGAGTTTTCCCAATATCATAGGAGCAGCACAAATAGCTGCAATAGGCTTATTCTGTTCCGCAAAATGCAAGATCAGTTTACGCAGATCATCACATTTTTCTAAAGTTGCGGCACCCGGCATACCACCCGGCAATACAATTAATTCTGCATCATAAAAATCACAGTTCACTATATTTTTATCACACAAGACCGGTACGTCATGAGCTCCCGTTACTATTTCATCAGGGGTTACTGATATCATTTCGACCTCCATTCCTGCACGCCTCAATACATCGACGGTAGTAAAGGCTTCTATTTCTTCGAATCCGTCAGCAAAAAAAACATAAGCTGTACCCATAGTTACTTCTCCTCTTTATTTTAGATTAAAATAATATGTTATTGTTCCTGTTTGGTTATTCAATCCGCTAACAGCATTGAACCGTGCTTTTTTGGCAGCATCTTCGGCAGCTTTACGCAAAGATGGATTCACCGTATTTGTTTGGCGGTTAATACTGGTGGCAATTACTTGTCCGGCAGGATTTACGGTAATAGAAACCACTACCCTACCTTCATCCTGTACATTATAGACCGGACGTGGTAGTCCACCTTCTCCTATAGAACGTCCTCCAAGATTAAATGTTCCATATCCTCCCGTGCCGGATGTTGCCCCGGTAGGAGCATTTCCCGTAGGACTTCCTTGAATGCCTTGCCCTTCCGTATTCCCCTTGTTTCCCATCTGAGCCCCTTTGCCAAAAGCACCGGAAACCCGTTTGCGGGCAGCTTCTTCTGCCTCTCTGCGTTCCTTTTCCGCTTTTGCTTCTGCTAATTTACGAGCCTCTTCTGCTTTTTCAGCAGCCGTTTCCTCCGGCTTTTTTATCTCAGGTTTCTTAACTTCCGTCTTCTTTTTAGGTTCGGCTTTAGGCTTCAAGACAACTGTTTCTTCATCTTCCTGTGTTATAATATCCTGTTCATTAGGTTCTTGTACATCGGGAGCTACTTCCTCAGGCATTACATCGACCTTAACCAAAGAAGGATCGGCATCTCCTAATGCATCAGGAACTTCTCCCAACATCACAGGTATACCATCTTCTTCCGACGGTCTGGGCATCGCAAATCCTACAAGTATCAGAAGGGCAATAATAGCGACGTGCACCAATAATGCCCCCACCATTCCAACGTATTTCCCTTTTTTCTTCTGATCTACCATATTCTATTAATGAAGAATGAAAAATGAAGAATGAAGAATTACCATTCGGAATGTATGTGCTACGCAGCAAAATTCTTCATTCTTCATTCTTAATTCTTCATTATATAAGTTATTTTCCTTCCGGCGGGCGGGTAGCCAACACCATCTTGAAATGATTCTCATTTGCAATGTTCAGCACCTTAACGATTTCACGATAAGGAACTGACTCGTCAGCATATAGGGCAACATACATTTCCGGTTCCTTTGTAGCACACTCTTGCAAGAAGGGAGTCAGCTCTTCCAAAGTCAACGTTCTTTCCTTATCATTGCCAAAAGCAGCGTAGTAGTTCAAGTCTTTATCAATAATGACTCTCGTCAACGGCTTGGCGGATGTTTGCTGCTTTCCTTGCGGTAACAATACCTTAATAGCATTCGGTGATACCATGGTAGATGTTATCATAAAGAAAATCAACAGCAGGAAAATTAAATCCGTCATGGATGCCATGCTGAAGTTAGGCGATATTTTAGCTCTACGTTTTAACACGCGTTGATTTAATTATTAATTATTAATTATTAATTATCAATTACTTAGCCGGCTCGTTCAACAAGTCCATGAATGCCATCGTTTTAGACTCCATCTTGTTGACTACTCCATCGATCAATGTTACCAGATAGTTATAGGCAAACATCGCAATAATACCAACCACCAAACCTCCTACGGTCGTAATCATAGCTTCATAAATTCCGCCTGAAAGCATCGTGATATCAATATTATTACCAGCGTTTGCCATTTGCCAGAAGGCTCTTACCATACCTGTTACCGTACCGAGGAAACCAATCATAGGCGCACCACCCGAAATAGTAGCCATAATTGTCATTCCTTTTTCCAGTTTGGCGACCTCAATGTTACCTACATTTTCAATAGCAGCCTGCACATCATTCACCGGACGACCTAAGCGGCTGATACCTTTTTCGATCATACGGGCAGAAGGAGTATTTACGCTACGGCAATAAGATATAGCGGCTTTCAATTCACCACCCAAGATATAATCCTTGATCTTATCCATAAACATAGGATCTTCCTTTCCTGCTTTACGGATTACATAGTTGCGTTCGAATAAGATGTAGAAACAAAGAACAGACATCAAACCTAACACAATCATGATCCAGCCACCTTTTATTGCCATGCTCCATAGGTTCATCTCGTCTGAAGCAGAAACTTGGGTCAATACAGGATTTACACCTGCAATAGAATCGGTGAGCGCGGGAGCCACTTGGGCTAATAACAACATTGCATTCATCAGCGAAGACAGTTTTTATATTCCTGAATGGTACGTTCCAATCCCAAATACAGTGCATCGCTTATCAGTGCATGCCCGATAGAGACCTCGTCCAACCACGGAATGTTTTGATAAAAATAGTTCAAATTCACTAAACTCAAGTCATGTCCGGCATTCAAGCCCAGACCTAAACTACGAGCTACTTTGGCAGCTTCCACAAAAGGAGCTATTGCAACTTCCTGCCCTTTAGGATATGCAGTCGCGTAAGGTTCCGTATACAGTTCCACCCGGTCGGCACCTGCTTTGGCAGCATACTCTATCATTTCTGCATCAGCCGAAACGAATACAGAAGTACGAATACCGGCATTGTTGAACTCTTCCAATATCTCACTCAGAAAAGCAAGATTGCTTTTTGTATCCCAACCGGCATTTGAAGTTAATTGTGTAGGACTATCAGGAACTAACGTCACCTGATGCGGCTTTACTTTCAATACCAAATCCATAAACTCAGGAGCAGGATACCCCTCTATGTTGAATTCAGTACGCAACAACGGACGCAAATCGTATACATCTTTACGACGAATGTGCCTTTCATCAGGACGGGGATGAACTGTAATACCATCAGCACCAAAGCTTTCGCAATCTAATGCTACTTTCACAACATTAGGCACATCACCTCCACGAGCATTCCTCAAGGTTGCTATCTTATTTATATTAACGCTTAATCTCGTCATAATTCGGTTTATAGTTTGGGGCAAAAGTACAAATAATAGCGATATGTTGGCAGCATTCTGAGAAAAAAATAGCATCTTTGCATTCCACAATAACAGAATCGATTATGAAATTTGCCATCTTCGGGAATACTTATCAAGCCAAAAAATCCTCGCATGCTGAGAATCTTTTCCGCATCTTGGAACAACGCAAAGCGCAAATCTGTGTATGCCGTGAATTTCATCATTTTCTGACTGCCGACTTACATTTAAACATACCCTCTGCCGAATTGTTTGATGGCGACGACTTTTATGCCGACATGGTGATCAGTATCGGTGGCGACGGAACATTCTTAAAAGCTGCCAGTCGTGTGGGCAAAAAGGATATTCCTATTTTGGGTATCAATACCGGACGCCTCGGTTTCCTGGCGGATATATCACCTAAAGAAATGGAGGAAACATTCGATGAAATTTATAACAACCATTATAAGGTAGAGGAACGTAGCGTACTACAATTAAAGTGCAATGATAAGCATCTGATGGAATCGCCTTACGCACTCAACGAGATAGCCGTGCTGAAACGGGATAGTTCATCCATGATTAGCATACACGCCGCCATCAATGGCGCTCCGCTGACCACTTATCAAGCTGACGGACTGGTTGTCGCCACCCCTACCGGTTCTACCGCTTATTCACTGAGTGTGGGTGGTCCGGTGATTGTTCCACATAGCAAGACAATAGCAATTACTCCCGTTGCTCCGCATAGCCTCAATGTTCGCCCTATCGTGATTTGTGATGATTGGGAAATAACCCTCGATGTAGAGAGTCGTAGTCACAATTTCTTGGTTGCCATTGACGGACGCAGTGAGTCTTGCAAAGAAAGTACCCAACTAAAAATTTCAAAGGCAGATTATTCGATTAAAGTAGTAAAGCGTTTCAATCATATTTTTTTCGACACACTACGTAATAAATTGATGTGGGGAGCAGATATCAGATAACCACTCCCCGCATTTTCTACCCTATCAGTTTAATTCTTTTCTTAATCGCATTCAGTTCGCGTTTCCGTCGCCATTATTATCGAGAAGGCTTTATTCTGCCAATCCTTTAGCCGATTCTACCAAGCGGATAAACTCTCTTCTATATCCTTTCTCATCATTATTCAACCCTTGTTTGGCAAGACTGATTACCTTATTATAGCTTCCATTTCCAATATACTCCGAATCACGAAGCAATTGCCCGAACATGGCTACTGCCGAAGCAAAACGAAAATCAGGAGATACATTATCATTCTTTGAATCTACCAAAGGGAGTTCAATCTTTTTGCTTACGTCGCCATCAGGAGCTTTATAGCGAAGTTTCACGGTCAATAATTCTTTTGAACCGGTGGAGGTTGCTAAGGTTTCTTTGGTCTTCTGATATTTAAGATCGTCTACCTTCCCTGCATAATTGGAATTTACACCTGCGGGGATTACTTCGTAGAAAGCAGTCACGGTATGCCCTGCTCCCATCTCTCCGGCGTCCTTGGCATCATTATTAAAATCTTCATCTTCGAGCAAACGGCTCTCATAACCAATCAACCGATAGGCTTGAACTTGTGAGGGATTGAACTCTACTTGAAGTTTCACATCCTTGGCTATGGTGTGCATGGTGGCTCCGAATTCATTAACCAATACGCGGTTAGCTTCCTGAAGATTGTCAATGTAGGCATGGTTACCATTGCCTTTTTCAGCTAATGTTTGCACCAGGTTGTCTTTGTAGTTACCCATTCCGTAGGCTAGTACTGTAAGGAACACTCCCGATTTGCGTTCTTTTTCAATGAGTTTTTGAAGACCTTCTTCGGAAGAAACACCTACGTTGAAGTCGCCGTCGGTACAAAGAATGATACGGTTGTTGCCGTTAGGCATGAAGTTTTGTCGGGCAATCTTGTAGGCTAGTTGAATGCCTTCACCTCCGGCGGTAGAACCTCCGGCACTTAAGTCTTCGAGGGCTTCTTTGATTTTTTGTTTATCGTTGCCTTGTGTAGACGGTAATGCTAAACCGGCATTTCCTGAATAAGTAACGATAGCTACACGGTCTTTCTCACGAAGATTATCGACAAGAAGTTTTAGTGAGGAAATTACTAAATCCAGTCGGGTGGGTCCATACATGGAACCGGAAACATCAATCAGGAATACCAGGTTGGAGGCTGGCAGATGATCGGAGGGGATTTCACGTGCTTTCAGTCCGATGCGTACCAGGCGGTGTGCTGCTTCCCAAGGGCAGTTGCCTACTTCGGTGGTAATCTTCACAGGGTCTTTGCCGGTGGGTTGTGGGTAGTTATAAGTAAAGTAGTTAACGAGTTCTTCCGTACGGATGGCATCAGCAGGAGGCATTTCGCCTTGGTTGAGGTAACGGCGCATGTTGCTGTAAGAGGCTGCATCCACGTCAATAGAGAAGGTGGAGAGCGGATCCTGTTTCACTTGTTTGAAGCCGTTTTCCTGAATGGATTTATATTCTTCGGTATTAGGAACTTCATAGGAAATACTGGCAACCATTCGTTTACAGCTAGCCACCGGATTCGCGTAGCCTACAGCAACACATTCTTCTTCAAACAGAAGCGAATCGGGTTGAAGTTTTACATTGAGTACGGACGATTTTACGACTTCCGTCACGGGGAGGTAACCGACAAACTGGAATACTAAAGTTTCTCCTTTGCTGACTTTGATGGAATAACGCCCTTCCAAATCAGTCATAGTAGCACGGGAAGTTCCTAATACCTGTACCGTGCATCCGATAACCGGCGAACCGTCTGATGCGTCCTTGACTACTCCGCTCACTTCGGAAACTTGTGCCCATACTGCGGTTATTACAATAAAGATAAGTGCTGTGGCAAGCACTGTTACTTTGGTTTGAAAAGTTTTCATAACTATAAATTTTAAATGTGATGTAAATTCTGCTTTTACTATAGAGATGCGGTTTTCCATCGGATTCCATAAAAGCACACGAATATTTTTTATTTTTCTTTTCAGAGTTGCTGTTTACAAGGAGTGTTCCTATCTTTGGAGGCAAAAGTATCGTACTTGTTTTTCAGAAAGAACATATCGAAGCTTTCGGATGAAGAGTTGCTGGCACACTACACAAAATCCGGAGACACGGAATATTTCGGGGAGTTATATAACCGATATATACCGTTATTGTATGGTCTTTGCCTGAAATATCTACAAGACGAAGACCGTGCCCAGGAAGCAGTCATGCAATTGTTTGAAGACCTGCTGCCGAAACTGGCCAATTATGAGATCACGGCTTTCAAGCCCTGGCTCTACCGGGTGGCAAAGAACCATTGCCTGCAACTGCTGCGAAAAGAAAACAAAGAAATTCTGCTGGATTATAACGTCAATGTTATGGAATCCGACGAATTTTTGCATCTATTATGTGAAGAGGAAAGTACGGAAGAACAACTTCAGGCACTGCATCGTTGTTTAGAGAAGCTGCCCGAAGACCAACGAGCCAGCATTACCTGTTTCTTCCTACAAGAAATGTCGTATGCCGACGTGGCTGAGCAAACCGGATTTTCTCTGAATAATGTGAAAAGCTTTATCCAGAACGGAAAGCGAAATTTAAAGAACTGTATCAAGAAGCAAGCCCCATGAAACTATCGGATTACATAAAAGGACTGCGCAAAGGAAAAGAAGCACACCGGCTCGAAAAAGAGTCGATGCAAGATCCTTTCCTTGCCGACGCTATGGATGGATATCAGCAGGTGGAAGGGAATCATGAACACCGGCTGGAACAACTGCGCCGGCAAGTTTCGGCACGCACCTCAAAAGTGAGATTCCGCAGGGCAGTAAGTTGGAGTGTAGCTGCATGTTTGGCATTGGGAGTCGGCATCAGCAGTTATTTCCTGTTTATGAAAGGCGAAGAAGCGATGCCATCCGTACTTTTTGAAGAAGAAGTACTTGCTGCAGCCCCTTCTGAAGATGATACATTAAGGAATAGCGATACAACCAATATCAGGAGCATTTCCGATGTTACGAATGCTCCTACGGCAGAAATTAAGAAGACCACTTCCAAAGTATTAGCACAGACCAAACATGTGCAGCAAGCTCCGGCCGCAGTGGTAGAAATAGAAGAGACGATGATGGAAGATGCAGAAGAAGTGGCAGCCGATACAGATATTACCGTAGTTACTATGGATACCAAAGAACCTGTTGCTGTTATGATGGCTTCGCCAGCCGAAACTTCCAAACAAATAGTAATAGCCGGAAAGAATCTTGTGAAAGGGAAAGTAGTGGACGAACATAACGAACCCATGATTGGAGCAGTAGTGTCTGTAATAGGAACCAATTTTGCTACCTTTACCAATGCAAAGGGGCAGTTTGAATTAAAAATCCCCCAAAACTCTGCCGAACTGAGAGCAGAATTTATAGGTTATGAACCTGTCGTACTATCAGTTGACACTGGGAATAACATGTTGATTGCCATGAGAGAAGATCCGCAGAAACTTGAGGAAACGACAATAGTGGCTAATGGAGCAACGAGAAGAAATAAAAAAGGCTCTTCAGCAGCAGCCCATGCAATAGCAAATGCATATCGGGTACCTAAACCCTTAATCGGTAAATCAGAATACAAGAAATATCTGAAAGACAGTCTAATTCATCCTTCAGACGAAACCTGTAAAGATTTGAAAGGAATTGTGACTCTTGCTTTCTACATAGACAAGGATGGAAACCCCGAACGCATAACCATTGTAAAAGGCTTGTGTAAGTCAGCCGATCAGGAAGCAGTACGCTTAGTAAAGGAAGGTCCGAAGTGGACACAAGGCAAACTACCCGTAGAGTTGGATATTAAGTTCTAACTGCAAAAAAAGTGAATATAGCAACAAAAAGAAGTGACCAATTAAGGCAAAAAATCCCGTAAGACTATATCTTATGGGATTTTTCTATATCTATCTTCCAATCTGTTAATGTATGCAATCCACTATCAAAGTTGATTGCTACCTTCACTATAGGCAACCCACACAACGCAAACCGTTCAGGATAGTTTTTCAAATCAATCTGACTCATAGCTGCGGCAGTCTTGTTCAACTTTAATTCCACAATGTAAAGAGTAGTTTGCGTACGCATTACCATATCCACCCTACCATGAGGAGTACGCACTTCTACATCCACATAATAACCAAGAAGACTGAAAATAATGTAGAACATCTGTTGATAATGACCTTCATAATCTGTATTATCACAATAAGGAACAGTAGATAGGAATTCCTGCAACAGGCGCAAAGCACCATCCATATCACCCAGCCGTATAGCACCATACATCATTGCCACAGTGGTATTGCCAGAACTTGTACTCCCTTGCAAATAATGCGGAAGCAAACTGCGAAGCAATCCTATACGAATTTCACGGTTAGGAATATCCAGCGTATAGAGTTCTGTAATATCGTCGTAGTTCTTAATAGTAACATACCCACTCTGATAAAGCAATGGAGTGATACTTGTCATCCGTTCTGTAGGCGCATCGAAATCAGCTGCTAAAGCATTAATTCCACCTATTTTTGACGGAACAATGCCATATTTATTCAGCATCTCTATCAAGTAGGTAGGCGTACCACTGCCAAACCAGTAAGAATCAATCTTCCCTTTTGACATAGCCGTTAGCAAACTAAAAGGATTATATATATCAGGAGAAGGCCAAGTAAAATGATAACCATCATAGTTATCTTTTAGCTTGTTTGCTATCTCCTCGCGTGAAATCCGCATCTTCCCTGCCAATATCGCCAAATCATCTGCCATCTGCAATAACATTTCATTCTCCGAAATGCCACAGATAGCAGCGTATGATTCGTCCATACTGATATTTTCTATATTATTCAACTCACTGAAGATACTCAGTTGCGAGAATTTAGTGATGCCAGTCAGAAAGACGAAACGCAGATAAGGATCACAAGCCTTCAGCGGACTATAAAAGTTACGCATCACATTGCGTAGTATTGGCAAATTCTTTTCTTCGTGTATCACATCAAGCAACGGAGCGTCATATTCATCTATCAGCACCACTACTTGTCGGCCGGTCTGTGCGAAGGCACGCTTTATCAAACCTTGAAGACGCTGGTTTGGATTAACCTCCCCTTCCGCACGTCCATAAACAGTCTCATAATTCAAAAGCTTAAGGTTCAATTCTTGCTCCAGTCGCTCTTTGTCAGCATGTTTAGCGGTACTCATGTCGAAGTGCAGCACCGGATATTGAACCCACTCCAATTCCAACATTTCGATAGCAAGCCCTTCAAACAGTTCCTTCTGTCCTGCGAAGTAACTATGCAGCGTAGAAGTAAGCAAACTCTTTCCAAAACGTCGCGGACGGCTGAGAAACACATATTTAGAAGCGGAATGCGTCATGCGATATACATATTCCGTCTTGTCAATATACAGATAATTCTTTCTTATTAGCTCCGAAAAGGTTTGTATCCCTATCGGATAAAGTTTCTGTTGCAGTTCCATATTGTCCCTCCATTACTTAACAAACTACTACAAAGATACAATTTAAATTTCAAGTACAAGTAGCCATAATAAAAGATTATCTAATAAACACAACATTACACATCCATTACCAATTCCTTCTACTGCATAACAAAACAGCCGAAACCATTCCCTAAGGATTAGTTTCGGCTGCGCCTAAAAACAAAGTAACCGCTGTTACTTGTCATTCATCTTCATTTCTCTTCTTTCGGACAATGGACGGTGCTCCAAGTTCCTCTCGCTCTACTACTTCTAGCCAACCACTCTGCTCTAACTCGAAAAGAGCGGGGTATACACGGAGTTTGTTAGCACCAGAGTAAAGGATTATGTTTTCTACAGATACTTCATTGGCTGAAGTAGATATGTAGTCGGTGATACGCTGGGTATCGAGAATTTTATAATTAATAGTATTATCAGACTGCTTTCTCATTTTCCATAATTAATATAATGCCTCATATTGTTTTGCTATTACTTCCCATCGATAAAGTCTTTGCGCTATCTCAATCATATCATTTGCATTAGTTTGAAATGAAGAATACGGTATTTGCAATAAATCCATTAGTTCCTCCACTGTAGAGAAATAATTCGCTTTTTGTTCTGTAGTCTCCCTATTATAAACTACATCAAAAGATAGTATAGGTTTTTGAAAAAACATCGCCTCTACTAATGATGGATTTGTACCACCAGCACTATGCCCATGTATATAAAAAGCGCAATGCCTCCTCAAAACATTCAGAATATTCAAGTCATATATTGGAGGAAGTAGATGTATGTTTCCACATTTACCATAATTTTCCAATAAATCTTTTCCGTAAGAACTTCTTTCCCAATTTCCTACAAAGACTAAGTTTTTTCCAGTTCTTTTAAAAGCTTCCAGTGTAATATGAACATTATTTTCTGGTTCTATTCTACAAAGAGAAAAAGAATAATCAAGGCTCTTCAATGTATACTTTTTCAATATATCATTTTCTATATCATGAATATCACATAGTACATGATCACCACCATAAGCTATTAGCTCCGCATCCTTGCCGTATTCTTCCTTTACATAATCTTGAATGCCTTTATTGTCTGCTACTATCACATCTCCATATTGTACCGCCATGTGCTCCGAGAACTTCAAGAAGCGCTTAGTCCATTTTCCCCACTTGTCGCGACGATGTTCCAAGCCATCAATATTGATCACTAAACGTTTTTGAGTAAATAAGCGATAAAAAGGAAGAAAACAACAACCAGAAACGCCCAATACAAGGATTACATCGCTTCTTTTTGTAGCTCTCAGCAAAGAAACAATATCATATAAAATACTCTGACTACCATTAGCATTCAACGGAACATACTCTAAATCAGCGCCCTCATAAGACATGATTTTTCGAGGATAATTTTTACTACTACAATAAACCGTATAATGGATATCCTGTGATAATTTATCCTTAATGATATTTTCAACTAAAGATTCAAATCCACCATAATTGGCAGGTACTCCTACGGTGCCTATGATTGAAACATTTTTCATTTATAAAAATACTATATGACTACTTTCCTATTCACTTTCACAACTTCACCTACATATAATGTTCTACATTAGCAATCAAATACTTCTTAATAATTGATCGATCCTATTTATCATTGAATTATAATCATAGTCCTTTGAACGTGTTAGTGCATTCTCACTCAATGAATGATACAATTGTTTATCAGATAGTATGTGAATAATAGTTTGTTCAATTTTATCCAAATCTTGAACATCTATTTTGTAGCCATTAACACCATCTTCTACTAATTCAGAAATACCTCCTTCAGTTGGCACAATAACTGGAACTCCAGCCGTCATAGCCTCCAATACCGTCAGTCCAAAAGTCTCAACAACTTCTTTCTTATTTGAAAGATTTAGAACTATGGAAGCCTTGTTATAAAAAGGTATAACATCCGATTGTCTATCCCATATCTCTAAGTTATTACAACACAAAATATTATACTTTAAACAAAAAAAATCAACATTCTCTTTTGTGTCATTTATCACTAATACAAAATGATATTGGGGTAATCTTTGAGCTAATTGGATAAACTCTAAAGTCCCTTTATACAATTTCAATGAAGACAACATCAATATCGTCTTATAATCTTTGTCTAATACACGATTTTTTTTACAGCGTTTTTCAAAATCAACAGATAATGAATTGGGAATCACTATTACATGTTTTTTTCGTTTCAAAAAGCTATGCTGATATTCAGAAACACAAATAACTTTATCGGCAAGGCACTGCATCATAAAAGCTAATATCTTATAAAAAAGTCCCTTAACAAAAGCATTCTCGTGATAGTAATAAATGACCTTTTTTCCCATCATTTTCCCTGCCAATGCTGGTCCAACAGGCATTAAAGTATTTAATAAGAAAATGGTGTTTTTCTGAAACAAATAACGGATCGAAAACAAAAATGTATAAGTCTGAACATATAGGTACCGCAATATTGCAACAACAGAATTATTTGAAAAAGTATAAGAATAACTATATCTTTTTATATATTTGCAGCCACTCAGTTTATCCAATACTCCTCCTTTTTGAGAAGTTATTAAATCAACCTTATAATGTTTTTCAAGTAAGCCTTTCAGCACCATATTTAACACTTTAGGACTACCACTATAATCATTTAAAAGGTGAAAACAGACTATATGTTTCATTTGTGAAATTATTAGCTACATAAATTATCCGGTAAATGTCTTCCACGGAGGGTTTGAAATAATATCACCCACACAACCATATTACCAAATAACAATATAAATGTCAATACCGACTCTGTAACTCCCATTGCAAAGTAACTACAAAATAAAGGTATGTATACTTTCATTTCTTTCTTGGTTGCACGCTTGATAGTAATATAGAACATTATGACAAATACAAGAAAAGCAAAAGCACCACTTTCAAAATATAAATGTAAAAAAGCACTGTCAATTGTATCATCATTAATCAAAGGCGTTCCTATTATATGATCTGTTACAGAAAGCGAATTGAGAAAAGTATTATATAGTTCAAGGCGCCCACTTAAAACGAAATTGGCAATCGGAAAATCAGCTACTTTCTTTGCAAAGAAAAATACTAAAAAAAAAATAATTAGAGGAGATAATTGAAGAACTAATCTCACAATACGTAAATTTGCTAGAAAGCATCTAAATAAATGAAAAACAATTAGTATAATAATAGACACACAAAATGTACGTGACCCTGTATATGAATAAGTTAAATAACCGACTAGCATAATTAATGCAATAATCCATTTTTGCTTTTGGCCAAAAATCAAATAAATATTTATCAAAATAGAGTAGACAAAAAGCGCAAAAGTATTAGGATTTCCCATTCCGTAATCCCAGCGTACTCTGGTATCAAAAATAGATTGCTTAAACATCTCAGAGTGAGTAATACCTAATAATATAAAAATTGAGCAAAGAAGAAAAACACCTAACGCAATAAACAGATTTAATTTAAGAAAAGTATCTAATCTAAATTCACATAATATATAAGAAGTAAGAAATATCAAGAATATATTTCGCGCTGCTGGATTTAAAATACTAATAACCGCTATTACTAAAGCAAATATAATAGTTCCTCTGACCTTCTTAAAGTTTAAAGATAATATCAATAAAAGATACAAAAACACATCTAATACAATAAATGAAGATTCAAAAACTATTTGAACTACAAATTTTAAATAAAGCAGAAAGACAAGCCCTAACATTACACACTTTCTGCATAAATCAATTAAACTATTTGTTGATACAATTGTACCCATTTCTTCATAATTATATCATTAGAAAACTGTGACGCTTTTAATGCAGCTTTTTTCCCCATTTCAATTCTGGAATTCTCATTTGCAATCATGTAGCAAATACTTTCTTTTAACTTCTCAAGATTATTAGGAGGAACTAAAATTCCATCAACACAATGTAAAATTATCTCATTAGGACCACAAGGACAATCAAACGCTATTACAGGTAAACCACATTCCATAGCTTCAATGATTACCATTCCAAAACCTTCAAATCTAGATGACAAGATAGAAAAACTTCCTTCTCTGAATTTTTCAGAAATATCAGAAACTGAATGTTCTAAAAAAACATTACACAAATTATTTTCTAAGACAAAACTTTCTAAATTAATCCGCTCAACTCCATCTCCATAAATGTAAAGTTTCCAATCAGGATATAATATCTCTACATCTCTCCACACATTTAACAGCAAATCATATCCTTTCTCACGGGTATACCTACCGGCTACAACTATTTTTTTAGATTTACAATCCGATTTAAATTTTGATATAAATGGTAAAGCATTGGGTATTACTGATTTTGAAGTCACTTCTGACCATTCTTCATAATCCAAATGCGTCAAAGTAACTAAATGATCACTCTTCTTCACTTTACTAATCAGTTGTTGATTTCTCCAATTAGCAATAGCTAATTTTAAACGATTAGACGTAGTATTTTTCACAAACGAAAACCTAAAGTCTTTATTAAAGTGACATTCTGCTATTTTAACGCTACCATCTTGAATATCATTTAAAAAATCAATCTCGTGAGATAACAGTGTCGTTGTTATATTAGGCTTTATTTCGTACAACAATTTTGCCAATTTAGACTTATAAACGAGCTTTTTAAAAAAATAAATTAGTATTTTTATTATTAAATTGTATTTTGCAATAGATTTAAAATCAATATCCAAATGTATTATTTTTACAGACGGATGAATCGCATAAAACGGAATCTTTTTCTGCTTTTCTGTCAAAACTAGATAAATTGTATAATTTGTATTCTGAGCCAAATAGTTAACTTTATTAGTTAATACACGTTCAGTACCACCGGAAGAGTCCAAAGAAGGGATACAATAAAGTAATTTCATATTAATAATGGTTAGTACTCAATTTAGGGCATCGCCCCATTTTAGGCACTTTTTCAGTGCCTAAAATCAATTGCGTTAAAAATTTGATTTCTTATTAACTATTGGCATAGCGCCAATCCGATATTTTTTGGAGAGAGGCTCAAACAATCTCTGCAACCGTTAAACAATAGTTCGTTAAATATTTCATTTACATTTATGTTGCAATTGCCGCAAAACTAATCCCTTCTTCACATAACCTTCGATTTATTTCTTCGTTTGATTTGATCCTTAACACAGAAATAAATCGTTGCATGATGAAGATATGTTATGATACAGCATCTTTACTGATGCCATTGACAATACGGTTCCTTTTTCTATCTCTTTGACTTTAGCCGGATTCACACTTGTAAGCGAAGCGTTAAAATGAAAGTGTAATTTATTCAAATCGCGACTTTGAGAGTCGGTTAATCCAGTGAATTGCTTTGAATCGCGATAGCAAAATTCGATTTGAAAACGCGTTCTGTAATAGTCAATAATTTCCTTAGCTACCATTTGGATATCCGTTGAGAAGTAGAGTTTATGTATCCTCTTGTCTGCGCTCTCCCAAATACATAAACGAATATTTCCTTTCAAGGAAACAGAATTCACAACAACTGTGAGTATACGACCTTGTCTATTATCTAGCGCAATAACTTCAAATCTATCTTCATCTATATTCTTTATGTCAATCTTACCATCGTATTTTTTAGACCTACCACTGGCAATTGTGTGGTCAGGTATCGCAGCGAAGCGTCGTCTCGCAAACGGCTAATAACATGAAAGCCCATCTGGATGGCACCATTCACAAAAAAAAGTAACACTTCAAGCATAATTTTTTCACGCCATTTGTTTATCTTCGTAGCAGATTCTATCAGGCACACTTTTATGATCTCAAGATATTGGTCAAGTTCTGTATGGTTCATTATAATTGAAGATGTAGTTATCCTTAATTTAATGAATTCGCAGGACTTGACCTACTTTTTTTTATGTTAATTCAAAACTTAACGAACTATTCTTTGTACCATTTAGAAAAAATATTGTAAGGGACTTTGTTTCTTACACAGAAGTCCTGGACGGAGCTGCCATTAGGCAATCCTTCAGTTTGGTATTGAAAGTAAAATCTTTCAAGATCGGCGCTGCTATACATAAATATAATTTTTAAGTTCGCAGCAAATGTAGATATTTTAAAATAGAGCCCTAATTTGAGTACTCACATTATTAAAGTTCAATATCAAAAAAAACAGCACAAGGAGTGAAGCCAATAATTCCACAATAAATTTTACAATGATATTTCCAAATTATGAGTTTCTATTTTATCAATAGAAGGTATATTTAAGTAGTTTCCATAAATCTTTCTCAAATAGTTATCACTATTATTTGGCGAAGGAAAAACTCCTCCCTCAAATTTGATTTTCTGTAAAGGAAAAATATCTTCAAAATCCCTACCTTTATAAAACTCAACACCACAAGTATGATAATATTTTTTCAGTGGGAGAAGTTTATTTATATGATATATCCAATTAAACAAAAGTTTGTAAATAATAAATTTATAAACTTTAGACAACAGTATAGGTCTATTCTTAATAATTCCATATGGAGCTAAAAAAAAATAATAAACACATACTGAAAATTTTAAGCAAGGCAATGTATTCTTTTCAAGAGGAAATATATCAATCCAACATCCGTTATGCCTGTATTCAGGTGCACTTTTTTCAACAGCCAATGAATGTAAATCTCTTAACTTAGCAAAAGCTAAGACATATTTTGTTTCTGTATCATTAGTTTGAATAATATATTTAGAAGATTGTTGACTTTTTAATATTTTAATTAATCTATCATAATCAGGCCTTAACATTTCAACATCTAAATCATCATCCCATGGAATAAATCCCCCATGTCTTACAGCCCCTAATAAAGTTCCAGAAGATAACCAATAGCTAATGTTATTACTTTTACATAAATCATCAAGATACTTTAACATTTCTAACATTCTTAACTGGTGCTGACGCAATAAAGATCCATCTGGATTAAACTTCTGCCGTAATTGATTTTGTTCCGAGTCACTTATCATTTTTGACGAATTGTAAATTTTATATTTAGCTATTACATTTGAATAAATTTAATACCAGGCAATAATACCATCTATATAACAATATTACAAACTCAGAGCACGCCAGTGTCCAAGCAAAATAATACATAGAAAACAAATCAAAAGCATAGCCTCCCACATAAAGTAAAACAAGAGACAATGTGGATAGTAATACACTGATATTAAAAGGTTTGGGATATCCAAAGGAGACTAATACCGGTGCACCTATATAAGTAGTAATCCCGCCGAGGAACACCCACACCGCTAGTATACGCAACAAAGGCACAGCAGCCGGATATTGATTACCTGCAAAGAGTTCTATCCCCCAAGGAGCTAAAAGGAGTACAAGTATTGCCGCACTAAATGACAACAACATATCTATACGCAAGTATTTGCGAACAAAAGAAATGCTTTTTGTTTTAGCAATATGTGGAAAAACAGCCTGATTCATCATTTGCATCGGAACTAATGCAGAAGTAGCTATTTTCTGAGCTAGATCAAAGGCACCTACCATTTCCATATTAAAGAAAATACCACTAACTATTTTTGCCATACCATTGTTTGCCACCACGGATATGCGTGACATAAAAAACGGAATACTATCTACAAAACATCTTTTTAAATCACTCGTAGACGGAAGCAGTAATCGAACATTTTCAACTTTAAGCAACACATAAAAAGAGATTGCGCCTGACACAACATACCCTAAGGACTGAAGCAAAGCAACATTTACATAATCGTCCTCACTTCGTACAAACAGAAAGACCGTAGCCGTATAGAAAAGGATAGAGGTAAATCGGATAAGTGTCAGATATTTCATTTTCTCGATCCCCTGATAAAACCAAACAGGAAACAATATCTCCGAAAAACAGGACATAAAAGCAAACAAATACAACAACCATTCACTCCGCAAATAGGGTATAAAGGCTATTCCTATAAGAAGAATACAAAAGGCCAATAAAAAAAGAAAAAACTTAAGCAGTAATACAGAAGAAACCACTTGATTCAAACGTGCCTTATCTTTACGATGTACAGAAACATCCTTCACTGCCGATACATCCATTCCAAAATTAATAAAGATAACAAAATACGATATAACGGTTTGCGCAAACGCAATTGTACCATAACGTTCTCCACCAATTGTACGTATCACATAGGGCAAAGCGACAAAAGGAAGAAGCATACGCATTACCTCTACAGCAGTCAGATATCCTGTATTCTGAACTATTACTTTATGATTCCTTATAGATTGAAGAATATTCATTCTGTAATTACAAATTTATTACCGCTTATTATCTATTTTGAGATACGGCCCAACATCCCCATGTATAAACTCTATCAATATTGGGTACTGGAATATTATATTTATGAGCTAATTGCCAAATATACTTTAAGCCAAATTCAAAATCCTCGACAAAATATCGACTTGAAAAATCAGGAACCCATCCTGCTGGTTCTTCCTTCATTGGAGACAAAATTCCTTGAAAACTAGAAATGGAAGAAAGTTTATTGGCTAAAGTTCGAGCATCTATACTTTCATAATAATTCAGTATAGTAGGTAGATAATCAGGAGTTACAGGAAGAACTGAAAGTAGTTTAAAAAATTCTGCATCCATCTGTATAAGCATATCCGCTGCATTATCTGTCCATTCTTCATAAAAAAGAATATTATGTGGATAATATTTCCCTGGTCGCCAATCAATAAACATCGTATAAAGCCGCGATGTATGCAAAATTGGATTGCTATTAGTCAGACTTGCCTCTAAATAATTATTTAATAGTAAGGTAGGACGTTCAAATGCAAACTCCACCCATTGTCTAAATAATTCCTTATTTTCCTCCGAATCACGTTCTATTGCTATATGATGAGATTTTTTATAACCTAATAAATTAGCAGAACAACCATAGCTATTCACACGGGAAATAAAGGGCACACGTTGAAATCCCCAAAGAGGTATTTTGTCATCTAATACCTCCATAGCTTCAAAGAAAAAACCCGTAGAAGAAAAAACGCTACCCAAATAAGCCCCCTTCTTTAGATAATCTTTAATCTTTAAAAGTTCTTTTTTTATCAAAAATCCCGGTAAACAAATCAACACAACGTCAGCATCTGCTAACACATCTTTCGGGTCCGAAGAAATACAATCTATTTTTCCTACAAATTCATTGTTAATATTATCCGGAGTAAAAATAGTTATTTCATATTGCCAGTCAGAAGGGTGGTTAGTCAAAATAGATACATTTGCCTTTCCACGTGCAGACAAATATCCAGCTATCACATGCCCAAGCGCTCCTCCTCCGCAAATACAAACTTTTTTCATATTCAAACCCTAATTACTATAAGTCTTTTAAAATCTGAACCAACTTCGAATTATCCTCTCGACTTCTAATTGCCAGACGAATCAGATTCCGTCCATTCATATTAGATTTTAATCCACAATTACTGATAATTACATCATGTTCTATCAACTTCTGAGTCAACTCAGCAGAACTGAATCTATCAATAACTTCACACAAGAAATAGTTAGCTTGCGAGGGGATAACATGTAGATATGGAATTTGTGTCAATTCTCTATAGAACTTCTCACGCTCTGCTATAAACTTTTGGCATGCCTTGGCATAATCTTTCTCATATTTGCCATAGATTTGCAGATAGAACTCACCGAAAGAGTTGATATTCCAAATAGAAACCTCTTTTTTTATACGAGCTATCAGAGCAGTATCCGATGATGCAAACACTCCTAGACGCAAACCTGGAACTCCATAAGACTTACTAATGGATTTCATTACCATCATAGTCGGGAATTTCTGCAAAATATCATTATGCAACAGACTGTTGTCAGCATATCCAGTGGTAAAGTCCACAAAGCTTTCATCAACAATCAGACGTATTTTTCTATCCTCGCACCAAGAAGCCAGTCTAAGCACATCTTTCTTGGATATGAAGTTTCCGGACGGATTATCAGGATTGATAAGCAATAATAGAGAAATTGATTTATCTGCATAAAAGTCCATCAAATCGTCAGCTGTATAAACAAAGTTGGTGTTTTGTGGAATGTATGCTACAATTTGCTCCGGACGAAGGCGGTTGGGATATTCATCAAATGTCGGATAAATTACCCCCACCTTATCTCCCGTATGTTCTTCCATTACAACCTTGATAAGTTCTGCTGCACCATTTCCAACTACTACATATTCCTGCTTAATACCAAAGTACTTTCCAGCTAACAAGGAATTCACATACATTCCCGAAGGGTATTCCGTAAGCAATGTATCAAAGTTGGCACGAAGTTCATCTCTCATTCGCTTGGGAGGAAAATATGGATTAACAAGATAACAATAATCCAATAATTTAGGGAAACGCCAAAAGCCTCCATAACGCTTGTGATATTCCTTATATTTCGTTTCATCACTGGAAAAGATGGTAGAAGCAATATCTAAATCCTGTACATCATCAATTTCGTACCATTTCTCATCACTTATCGGTAAGGCTTTCAATGTTGATGAATGAAGCAATGTCAAGACACGTAGCACTTGCTCATAATACTCGTTATTACCCATCACTTTACTAT
>JAEXAJ010000016.1 GCA_023458215.1 Bacteroidota bacterium | reverse complement strand
GTAGGTCGCCAGTTCAAGTCTGGCTAGCGGCTCTTTGGAACAGACGGTGTATTTATCTTAGATACAGATACTTACACCGTTTTCTTTTTAGCATTGGGCTATAAAAAAAAATCGTTCGTTTCCTGCCCACAGGTCAAACAGTGTGGAAAAAGTGTGGAAAATTGGCGATTTAAAATTTATAGCATTATGGCAGCATTATCACTAACAATTTTCTCATCGAAACCCACAAAAGCGGGGAAATTTCCAATTTTCATTTGTATCTACTCCAAAAATAGTAGAGAATACATCAAAACAGAGTATCAGCTTGACGATGCCTGTCAATGGTACAATGGTAAAGTTGTCGCCCGTAACGATGCGGCAATGGTAAATAAGCGCCTACTTTTTGAACTTAAAAAGTACAAAGAACGATTACAGTATATCGATAATATCGATTACTATTCAGCCAAGCAAATCAAAGCTATACTTATCCAACAAGATAAAGCCGTACCCGACGTTCGCACCTTCAATGAATTCATGCGCCAACGAATCAAAGAGATAAAAGAGGAAGGCCGGGAAAGCTACGCCAAAATGATGGAAGATACTATGAAGGTATTCAATGCGGCAGAAGGCGATGTACCAATGATAATCATGAACCACATCACGGTCGAGCACTTTGACCGATGGATGAAAATGCACGGGCATACTGATGGTGGACGGCAGATCAGACTATGCCATATCAAAGCCAGGGTGAACGAAGCTATCAAACTCGGTTTGCTTCGATGCGACAAGCACCCATTTGCCTACACCACTATTCCAACGCCGGAACCTCGGGAATTAGACATTCCCGTAGAGGAAGTAAGGAAGATTATTAAAGCCGATGTATCCCATAGCAAGCAGTTGACATTGGCCAAAGACATGTTCCTGGTTTCATTTTACCTCGGTGGAATGAACTTTGCCGACCTCATACAAATAAACTTCTCAGAGGGAGAAATCAGCTATATACGCCAAAAAAGTAGCGAACACAAGAAGAAAAACCGGAAAATCAAGATTAGCGTTTGCCCGGAAGCGTCCGGCATATTAAATAAGTATATAGGACAAACCGGGCTGCTGGAATTTGATTACAAATATACTTCCAGGAACTTGCAATGCTACATCAATAAATGCCTCAAGCTTCTGGCTAAGGAATTAAATATCAAAGGTAACCTAACCTATTACTCGGCTCGCAAAACATTTGCCCAATTTGCGGCTGAAATAGGTATCCCCTATCCTATCATTGAATATTGTCTTGGACACTCTATTAAAACAGGTATTACGATAAATTCCTATGTGCGTGTAAAACAGTACCAGGCTGATGCGGCAATACGGAGGGTAATAGACTATGTAAACGCCCCAGAAGTATTCAAACCATTCATCGAGATGCGGAATCAAATGCAAATGATGGCAATGATGTAAGCCTCAGCTAAAAATTATAGAGTAAAATTTTAAAATAATTTCCCAAACGTTTGTACATAACATTTTTATTATGTATATTTGCAGAGTCATAAGGAAACAGATTATTAACCTCTAAAAAACAAGTAATGACAGATGAAGAACTAAAGCAAGAAATTGAGAAAGTCAAACAAAAGATTGCTGATTACACAAGAATCGCTCCCTTACTGGGAATTACACCGGAAGAAAAGGAAAGGCAAATAAATCTAATGTTAGACGACCTTAGCAAACTGCTAAAGGAAAAGAAGTAAAACAACCGGATGCCCCTCAGCGGGCATCCTAAAAACATTATCCCATGAGAAGAGTACAAGATATTTTAGCAGAGATGAAACCATTAATGGGCTCTCTTAATGCAGAAGAACGAAAAAGACTAAATATCCTGGAAGAGGAATTGAAATCTCTTCAAATGACTGCCGAAGATAAATCCGCAGCCAAAGAATGGTACGAAGAAGGATTAGGAGAAATAAAGGAAAGTATCGGGCATATAGAACATGAATTGAAAATTAGAGATCAGTTGAAAGAAGTTGCCGATATTCTTCCCCTCTCCTATATTGCTAAAAACTATTTCGGTAAAAGTGCAGCATGGTTGTATCAGCGCATCAATGGAAACAAGGTACGCGGAAAAGTCTACACCTTGAATCGTGAGGAAGTAGCCACATTCAACCGGGCACTAAAAGAAATTGGAAGTAAAATTAGCTCGCTGTCTATTACTTGTTAATGGCTGTTTCTTATGACACGATCCCCGGTATTCGAGCGTACCGGGGATTTTTATTAAAGAGACGACTTATTCTGCCGTCCCTTCTATAAATTCTTTTAACCGATACAGCCTGTCAATTCCTGGATTATAGAACTGATCAGGATAATGTTGCTTGATGTCATTAATGTTGGCACGAACATAAATACTGGTGTCGGTAATATGTTCCGCAGCACTCAATATAACCTCTTGGGGTAATTGTGCGGTCTCAGCCCATTTAATTAAAGCGTTCACGCTTTCCTCTTCGTAATTATAATTTGCCATAGCATTTATATTAATCGCCATAAAACCCACAAGTCTTTAGCTCATGGGTAGTTCACCGTCTGGTATAAATCTTTTGTTTTCATATCTGTTATAAAACATAAAGTTATTAAAAACAATAGTCACAACCCGTATGTTATTTGAAGACTGAAAGCCTTGTAACAGCATTGGATTGTGACTGTGGTCCCTTGTGATTTACCAGACGTAGCAAGGGACGGGCTTTCTTTATCTATCTCTAAGCCCCAAAAAGAGATCATTTGTTAATGTATTGCGAGATGCTTCTACTCATCCCGGTTAAGTTATTACTAAATCATATCATCCTCCTTTCTTTAGTTTATATACAAGTTTTCCCACTACAATCAATATCGTTATTACAATGGCAACAATGGCGTATCCCCCAATGTCCATCTTTGTTTTCTCCCACCAACTAAGTTCCCTTTCAACCGGATAAGGTTTAGGTATCTCGATACGGCGTATCTTCTCCACAAAATAAGGCACATTTATCCTTACCGTGGCAAAAGGATATATACCAAGGGAATGATACAGAAAACCATCCTTCAACCCCGCATAGCTATATGCATAAGGATTACTCAAAAAAGACGTGGTATCACGAGTAGATACACTATCCTTATAGGGAATCAGTTTCTCTTGGAAGGCAGTATCATGATATATAACGCTGTCTACTACTTTGGTTTCAAAAGGCATATATACGGTTCTTGTCTTACAAGATGACAAGCTTAACGCAATAGCCATCAAAGATAGCCCGATAAGCGTTCCGATCCCCAAGCGGGAATATTCTTTAAATTCCTGTATATTCATAGAACCTTTTTCTTTGGTTATCTGTTATTACTAAGTTCATGTGAACTCTTTTGAACGGCCTTCCGCTGTGACAGCACATTGCCGTTAAACCAAAACCTGGGATTTTTCAGTCCATTCCTCACCATTCAATATAGTATTCAACTCCTGAGAGCTATGTTCATATACTTCAATCACATCTTCTTTAGTAAGCACAGGACTTATAAAATCATAGTGAAGAATAACTTTATTGCCATTTATACTTTTTCGGGCATAGGTAGGTACTGCTATTCCCTTTCCTAAACACCATTCTACTGTTACAATTGCATATTTCATTTGATTAATCTTTTATTCCATTCAGCTTCAAGTTTAACTTTCTCTTTTTCTATCTCTTGCGTGGTAAGGGTACGGCTGTATAGTGCGAAGTAGGCGATAGCACATTGGGCAAACTCATAACCCGGTCCAGATGAACCCAATGATAACAACTCCGTGTCTGTTAGTGTACCACGTTTAAGCGCATAGTGACCATTATAAGAACTTGCTGTCTGATAAACTACATCTTGTTGGGATATCTCGATATCTGTGATAAATCCATAATTAAAAGCCCTTATATATGTATAAGTTATTCTTTCAAATATGAAAGCTCCGTCCAGTTTTCCTCCCGATTTTCTCTTTGATGCTATAGCCTTTGTTGATGTCGGGTCTGTATTAAACCATTTCCTTTTACAGATGACCGTATAGTCTTCAAGAATAGGTGATGTGTTCCAAACAATATAATCATCCACCCCGTCAAAGCAAAGGTATCCATCATAGGAGGGGATTTGTTCGACGGTTATTTCGTTTCCCTCTATATTATCATAATGCCTTATATATAATATGGTAGCGGAGGCAGTAGCGCCCTCAACAGGAGTGATAGTAAATTCGCCTGCTGGAATTGTGTACTCTCCATCTTGGGTAATAACATCCAATAAAGGTACGACATCAATTTTGCTTCCATCATTTAAGAGATTGGATATTCTTATGGAACTTTGGGCAGTTAACCCTGTAACTCGTATTTTTAGTTCTGGATAAGTTACATGAAATGCTTCCCCTGCGGTACCTGACATATTCCTACCTCCCATAAGAACCTCACCACCCAAAGTTGATTTTAGGGCTGAACTTGTTCTGTTAACCAAATCACTACCGCCCCATAAACGGAAATTAAAATTGTAAATCCCAAACCCACTGTTGAGACTAAACGCAAAATTCAGAAAAGCCAGCGCATTCCCCTTTGCTCCCACAAGAGAGGCAGGAGGATTTTCATTGGAGTAACCAGAGAAATACCAAGCGTCTACAAGGGATTTATGGAGTCCAATCTCATGATTTCCACTGGTTCCAGAGCTATTTCCGAATGCCGGAAGCCGGAAATTATCTATATGAAATTCCGGCAATCTAACCTGTCCTATTCCAAACCTATCCATTGCTCAACATCTTTGCAGAAACAACTTCCTGTAATGACTCAATGGTAACGGTAATGCCAGAAGGGACATCCACAGTAAAAACCTCGTTGCTGCCTCCATTGTAACTTCCATAACCGCCTATAAACTTCTTATCCATGCCATCAAGATTGGCATACACATTAATATAGCCACTTCCAGAGCGTTCCATCTGGATAGTTACCGCACCCTCAGATACGAATTGTGCCTCATATCTGTTTTCTGAATTCTTGCTAAATTGTAAATCTGTTGCTGTCATAATACTATATCTTTAATGTTGCTAATTTACTACTCAAATCTCAAATCATTAATCCGGTTCATCCATCCACGCTTAAACTTGTTGTTAGCAGGTCGCTTTCGACATATATCTTCGATACAATCGAACCGAGCAATCTTGATAAGGTCGAACAATTCACGAGGGTTACGTGAATTAACAGCATCAATGGTTTTAGGTCCGACAATGCCGTCCACCTTAACGTTAAGTAGTTCTTGTGGTATCTTGATACCGTAGTTTCCAGAAGCCCATACCCAGTCTACTAAAATATTAGCTACGGACTGGCTTTCTATCTGGTCAGCCTTCCATCTGTCCCAATACATCGTCTTTAATATCTCAGTCCATTCCCGATCCGATAAGTTCTTCAGTCTCTCAACGGTTGGCACCGGATAACCTTTCTTTCTGCAATACTGCATATAAGTTGAGAGCGTCACGCCTTTATTGGTTGCTCCACCCAAGTCATCAGGATCATTCACAAATCCACCCTCCCACTTTAAGATGAATGGAACTAACTTTTCTACATTCGCCATTAATTATCCTCCTTATCAATTTCGTTTTCAATTCTTTCAATTACTCCCTGTACATGTGAGGGCATCGCACGCTTGAACTCAAACCTTATCAAATGGTAGATTATTCGGAAAGCCTTATTCTTCGGGTATGCTATAATCAAGTTCTTGAATGCGTTTTGAAGATACACGTATGAGAAGACGTACGTAATAGTCTTTATCACGATGAGAGCACTTTCACCATCACCTATTGAATCCATGAAAACGAACACCACCTCAATAATAACCAGATACAAAAGCAGCTCTGCCAAGGCGTTTTTGAATTTGCCCCACTTGAAGTTTTTGCACCTCACTATACTCACGCCATCGGCACGCATACCGCACCAGATATTAAAGGCAAACATCACCGCCAAAGCTATAAGGAAGCCTTTGGTGGGTGTCAGATACGCTAACATCGAACTAAATAACGACACGCATATCACCCGAATTTGGTCTAATGTCAATAATCTATCCATTCTCAAATATTATCTAATTATTAATATTATCTTTGCAACATGACCGTTAAGGTCACATAGTAGTTTTGTCGTTATCCCGCCTGGCTCGTGATGAGTAAGACGGGATATTTTCTATCACTGCGCTACCAAATTGGAGGCAATCGCCGATAGAAATTCTACTCTTGATGTTTTTGACGGATGTTCAGTAAAACCTACCACCTCGATATCACCTTCATAGCCGATAACCTCGCATATCTCAGCATATTCAGCACGGGAGAAGGTATAAGTACCCTTCTTATCAACCTTTTCTTTCAGTTTTCTTCCACGGATTTCATTGAGATTGTCTTCCAACTCCTTAAGTTCCTTATCGTATTCATCTTTAGTCTCCCGAGTCTTCTCTGCTTTTTCCAGTTCCTCTTTAGTAGGCATTTCCGGCTTCTCGATTGGTTTCCCATTTGCGTCCTTATCACCTTTCTTCCATTCCTCGGCGGCTTTCTTTCTACGGTCAATGTCCTCCATTTCCGCGATTGCCTGTGAACGTTCCGAAAACCCTTCTTTTTTCAGGTCTTCTTCTACTTTTCTCATGTCTTCCTGAAACTCGTCCACTATTTTATTGCAGGCCACTCGCATAAGCATTACGCTTGCGGTTTCAGACTTGGGAAGTTTTCTTCCTTCATATACAAGGGGGATATTTGCCAAAATAACTCTTTTATAAAATACTTCTTCGTAAGTCATAATTCTTATTTTTTGATGTTATACTGTTTCTTCTTTAATCTCGTTGATACAATTGGCTATCGCGGTCACAATGGAAGCCATTTCAGCCAATGGAATCTGATTCATGTTGAATTTCAACTCTCCATTTTCCATGTAGCCATTATACTTTCCCACACCCATACAAACGTACGGGTCCTTCATATTAATCGGCGCTGTGATTATTCCGTTTACTATACTCATCCCAATTCCTCCTGATATTTAGAAAAATCAAATCCGTCCTTTCTTGCCCATCCCCGTTGTAATATATCCTGTATGTATCCAACCGATTTGGTATAGAAATCAGAAAGCTCTTCTACCGTATTGAATTTATAATACTGTGGATTATCATCAGAACCAAACTTGAAAGTGACAGGCAAACTTGAACCTCCGGTCTGCACGGCAAGGTCATAAGCAGCCTTGTAATTAAACTGATTTTCGGTAGATAACCATACCGGGAAACCATTCCATACAAAGCCGGATAAAATCTTTCCGTCAATTGACTGGTTAAACCACCCTGTAA
>JAEXAJ010000015.1 GCA_023458215.1 Bacteroidota bacterium | reverse complement strand
CCGTCATCCAGAGCGAAGTCGAAGGATCTCTTCTCCTGATGTTTAGCGCAGCCTTGTGCAAAGAGAAGGGATTCTTCGACTTCGCTCAGAATGACAGTTAGTACCGCTTGCCATTTGTTTCATTTCTAAAGCGTTTTGAGCTAAAAGCTTCTATTAAAAACTAATATATTGAGTATAGAAACAATGGTACCTTTATCACCCTTCAGTGCCTTCAGCCTTCTGCATCGCCCTGATGAAGGGCATTCCGGCTGAAAACGGTGCCAGAAAGTAAATCTTCAGCTTTCAGCGGAGGTGATTACATCGTCTGTTTGAGCGAAATGCATGGTCTGTTTACCTTAAACAGATCATCTGTTTCACTCAAACCCATCATCTGTTTCACTCTTCACTAAGTCTTATTCAAGCCATACTCATCTAGTGTATGACATGGGCATGTCATGCTGCACAACATGGGCATGTTATGTTGCACGACATGGGCATGTCATGCAGTGGATCGTTTCTTGATAAAAAGTGTTCCGCTTATTGTCTGATAGCAGAGGGTGTTTGTTTAAGCCGTCGATGACGAGGCGGCTGAATCCTCCAAACCTATTATTCAGCCCCGCTTTCAGCCGAAACGCCTTTTGTCAGGGAGATGCAGAAGGCTGAAGACGCTGAATGCAGGAAACAGACTTAATTAATGGGAAGTAACTTTTCTATTAACATCCAATACCCTCCTTATGCTAGTCTCGATACAACGATACTAAAATAGTCCAATCGACCCAATAATAGTCTAAATCTTCTTCTCTCGTATAGAAGTCCGACTATTTTGGCATCCTAATAGATTATTGTTTTATGTTATTAGCTACTAAATCCTTTCCTTTGCCGCATCGCTAATGCTAATGAATTAAAACATATATATAATGATGAAGAAACGACTATCCTTCCTTTTCGGTAGCATTGCCCTCTTGGGTCTATCGGCTTGTAACGATGCATACGTTCAGCCTGATGCTCCGATTAAAGAAGTCCCCTTTACACAAGTTCACTTGAACGATAACTTTTGGACACCGCGCATTGAAACCAACCGTACGATTTCTATCCCTTCCGCATTTAAAGAATGTGAGAAGAACGGACGCTTCGACAACTTCGCCATTGCCGGCGGACTGATGAAAGGTGAACACCGTGGAGACTTCTCTTTTGACGATACCGATCCTTATAAAATAATAGAAGGTGCCTCTTACTCGCTCGCCGTGAAGTATGACAAGGCACTAGATGCTTATTTGGACAGTGTAATCACCCTTATCGCCGCTGCCCAAGAACCGGACGGGTATCTCACTACCTGTGTCACTAATAAATGTACCCGTCTTTCGGGCTGGTGGGGAACGTACCGTTGGGAGAAGATTAACAGTCACGAACTTTATAACAGCGGCCATCTGTACGAAGCAGCCGTTGCCCACTATCGTGCAACCGGCAAACGTACGCTACTCGATGTGGCTATTAAGAACGCTGATTTGGTTTGTCAGGTATTCGGCCCTAACGAAGGACAAAAACATGTTCCCTCTGGTCACCCCATTGCCGAAATGGCACTTGCCAAACTATATAAGGTGACAAACAACGAGAAATACTTGAAGATGGCCAAATACTTCGTTGAAGAAACCGGTCGTGGAACCGACGGACACCGCCTCAGTGAGTATAGTCAGGATCACAAACCCATTCTGCAACAAGACGAAATAGTAGGTCATGCCGTACGTGCCGGATATCTCTTCTCCGGTGTAGCCGATGTGGCTGCCTTGACGCACGACACCGCCTACTTCAATGCCTTGAGCCGCATTTGGGAGAATATGGCAAGCAAGAAACTCTATATAACCGGTGGTATCGGCTCTCGTCCGCAAGGCGAAGGTTTCGGTCCTAATTATGAATTGAACAACCATACCGGCTATTGCGAAACTTGTGCCGCCATTGCCAATGTCTATTGGAACCACCGTATGTTCCTGGCTACCGGCAACGCCAAATATGCCGACGTACTGGAACGTGCGCTTTACAATGGAGTGATTTCGGGCGTATCGCTTAGTGGTGACAAGTTTTTCTACGACAATCCGCTCGAAAGCATGGGTCAGCACGAACGCCAACATTGGTTCGGTTGTGCTTGTTGCCCGGGTAATATCACTCGTTTCATGGCTTCCGTACCTTATTATATGTATGCCACGCAGGGCAACGATGTTTATGTTAATCTTTACATCCAGAGTAAAGCCGATCTCAACACAGATACTAACAACATAGCTTTGGAGCAAACAACGGAATATCCTTGGGACGGTAAAATCTCCATCTCCGTTACTCCTGAGAAAGAACAAGCCTTTGCTTTGCGTCTCCGCATCCCCGGTTGGGCGCAGAATGCTCCCGTGCCTACCGATCTCTACTCTTATACTGATAAGGCAAACGCTTACACAATCTCCGTTAATGGAAAGAAAGTGGATGTCAAGCAGTACGACGGCTATGCCACCATCTCCCGTGCATGGAAAGCCGGTGACGTTGTGGAAATCAACCTTCCGATGGATGTGCGTCGCATCAAGGCTAATGATAATGTAGAGGATGATTTGGGTAAACTTGCCATCGAACGCGGTCCCATTATGTTCTGCCTCGAAGGTAAAGATCAGGCTGATAGCACAGTCTTCAATAAATTCATCCCCGATGGTACTCAGATGAATGCTGCATACGACGCCAATCTGCTGAATGGAGTAATGGTACTTACCGGTACTGCCCGTCAGATAGAGAAAGACGGCAAAATAGAAGACGTTCCTTTCCGTGCCATTCCTTATTCAACCTGGAATAACCGGGGTGCTGACCAAATGGCCGTATGGATTCCTGCATCAGCCGAATATGCCCGTGCAACTCCCGAACCTACTATCGCCAGCAAGGCACGTACTTTAATGATACAAGCTCCTATCCAAAAGGATGCTCCCGAATCTGCTTCTGTTGAAACTTGGGCATGGGGCGTGAACGATCAATGGGAACCGAAACGCTCGTCCGACATCTCCAAACCTTACCATTACTGGTGGTTGAAGAACGGAACGACCGAAACCCTTGCTTATGAGTTCGACCAGCCCTATACGGTTTCCAACGTCCAAATCTACTGGCTCGACTTCGACCATTACGACGGTGACTTCCGCGTGCCGGAGAACTGGAAGCTATATTATAAGGATGGCAACACATGGAAAGAGGTAGAAGCCATCACCCCTTATACTGTGAAGAAGGACTGCTACAATAGCCTCGACTTCAAACCGGTGAAGACGACAGGACTGAAAATAGCCGCCCAGCTCCAGAAGGGAGTTTCGGGGGGAGTGATAGAATGGAAAGTTAAATAAATATATCAACCTTTTAACAAAAAGATGTAGTATGAAAACACATGGAAACCAAGCCTTGGTAAGTAAAGCTTTGCTCAAGGCGACAGCATGTCTTTTCCTTGCGGCAGGTATCGGTATTAGTCCGGTATTTGCAACTCCGGGAACGGCAGCGTCAATGACAACCGAGATTGTACAGCAACAGACTGTTACAGTTACCGGTGTAGTAAAAGACAAGAGTGGTGAGCCTATTATAGGTGCCAATATTTTGGAGAAAGGAACTGCAAATGGCGTAATCACTAATATTGATGGTGAATACACACTGAAAGTGAAAGGAGCAAACTCTATTTTAGTAATATCTTACATTGGATATAAGACTCAGGAAATAGCAGTAGGCTCCCAACGGAAGATCAATGTAACTTTGGCCGATGATACTGAATTACTGGATGAAGTAGTAGTTATCGGTTATGGTACGCAGAAAAAGGGTGACGTAACAAGTGCCATTGCCAGTGTGAAAGCCGAAGACTTCTTGGTTGGTAATTTCAACAATGCAGGTGATTTGCTAAAAGGTAAAGTGGCAGGTTTGACCATTGCCAAACCTTCGGGTGACCCCAATGTTGGTACTGAAATCAGCCTTCGTGGTATTGTTTCCGTATCAGGTAATGCTTCTCCGTTGGTGCTGATCGACGGTGTCCCTGGTGATATGGGTACTGTTCCCACTGAAAATATAGCCTCTATTGATGTGTTGAAAGATGCTTCCGCTGCCGCTATTTATGGAACACGAGGTGCAGGTGGAGTTATTCTTATCACTACCAAGACTGGCTTGCGTGAACAGAAAGCGACTGCCACTTATTCTGGTTACGTCTCATTCTCTAATTGGGCCAAAAAGGCAGACTTCATGACTCCTGATGATATTCGTGCAGGAAAGACTCAATATAATGATGAAGGGTCCGACACCGATTGGCTAGATGCCGTGAGTCGCACAGGTGTAACACATAATCATAGCTTTTCTATCTCAGGCGGTTCTTCTACTACCTCTTATTACGGTAATATAACTTATCGAAATCAGCAAGGAGTAATGAAGAAATCAGGTCATGAAGACTTAAGTTTGTCGTTTGATGTAAATCATTGGATGTTCAATAATATGTTGAAGGTAAACCTGAACATTGTACAAGACAATTATAAGTATTTAGATAAGTATGATGCTTGGGGAGTAAATAGTCTTACGCAAATTTATAGACAAGCTGTGATTCGAAATCCGACTTCTCCTATTTGGAATGAAGACGGCTCTTACAATGAACGTTCACTACTACAATACTACAATCCCGTTTCGTTACAGAATGAAAGTACAGGTGAAACAAAGGAAATAAGCACTAGAATTACCGGAAATGTAACTTTTGAGCCTATTAAGGGATGGCAAACTAACTTAATGTTGGCTAGTCACCGTTCGGTAGGTAAGACTGGTTCATACAACACCAAATATCACACCACTACCGCCATTGGTAACCTGACCGGTGAAGCAAGTTTGAGTGATAATTATAATCGTACCGATTACTTGGAATTGACTTCTAAATATCATACTACATTTGCCGACAAACACCGTTTTGAAGGTATGATAGGTTACAGTTGGTCAAAGAATACTTATGAAAGTGCAGGTATGTGGAATGCCAATTTCCCGACTGATTACTTTAGTTACCACAACATAGGTGCCGGTGAATATCTTACTGATGGTAAGGCTTCGATGAGCAGTTCGAAAACAGAATCGACGCTGATTGGTACCTTTGCCCGTATTAGCTATGGCTTCGATGATCGTTATAATATTTTAGCTTCTGTTCGTTACGAAGGTTCTTCCAAGTTTGGTGCCAACCATAAGTGGGGTGCTTTCCCTTCTGTTTCTTTGGGTTGGAATATCATGAATGAAGAGTTTATGGAATCAACAGGTAACTGGTTGAATAATTTGAAACTTCGTGCCGGTTATGGTATGACTGGTGTTATTCCGGGTGGTTCTTATCAATCTATCGTTCGCTATAGTTATTCCGGTGGTAATTATTACCGTAACGGAAAATGGGGGAAAGGTTTGAAAGCATTATCAAATGCCAATCCTAATTTAAAATGGGAGATTGCTAAAGAGTTCAATGTAGGTTTGGACTGGGGTGTATTGAATGAACGTTTGGGTGGTTCTGTAGACTTCTATGTAAAGAATACTTCGGATATGCTTTATGATTATGCCGTTCCCAGTCCTCCAAACTTGTATACTTCTACCTTGGCTAATGTAGGTAAAATGCGCAATTCGGGTATCGAGGTTATGTTACGCGCTATTCCTGTTCAAACCAAAAATTTTGAATGGAATACTACATTGACAATGCAACACAATGCCAATAAACTGGTAAGTCTTTCCAATGACCTTTATCAGACAGAGAATATTCTTTGGCAGCAAGGTGTAGGTGACCCCGTGAGTCAGTATACCCACAAAGTTGAGGTAGGCAAAAGTTTCGGTGAAATCTATTCACTGAAAGCAGTAGGTGTATCTGAAAAAACAGGTATGTTCTTAATTGAAAATCCAAAAACTGGTCAAGTTGCCGAATTTTATCAGGAAATGCGTAACGACCGCGACAACTGGTATCAACGCATGGGTAATGGTATTCCCAAAATCTCTATGGGATGGAATAATACATTCCGCTATCAAAATTTTGATCTGACTATGCAGTTCACCGGTCAGTTTGGCTATAAGATTATCAACCAACAACGTGTGTTCTATGAAAATAATGCTCACGCATACAATAAGTTGAAATCAGCAGCCGATGCAATTGGTGGTATTCGCTCGCTCTCGACACAACAGTCACAGGTCGTAACTAGTTATTACATAGAAGATGGTGATTATTTGAAACTAACCAACATGACTTTGGGTTATACTTATGACTTAAAGAAAAGTGCTTATGTAAAAAATATACGCTTCTATGGTAGTGTAGACAATGTGTTTACAATCACTAAGTACAAGGGAACCGACCCGGAACTCGGCAGTAACAACTTTTGGACCGCCGGCGTAGACAGTCGTGATAAATATCCTACTGTACGTTCATTCACTGTAGGTATGAATGTAACTTTCTAATCTCATTAAAAGCAAAATAATTATGAAATACAATACGATATTTAAAAAAGGTGCTATCGGTATGTTATTTGCAGGTTCTATCCTGTTAGGCAGTTGTACTGATTTGAGTGAAACCTTATATAGTGAGCTCCCCGGTGATGGTAGCTACGAATTTACCGAAACAGAGATAGCGGCTCAATATGGTGTAATCTACGACCGTTTACGTGATATGTACGATGGTTGGGAAGGTTATATGGACATTAGTCAAGAGTGTGGTGACTTGATTATGACCCCTTACCGTACTTATGGAGGATGGGGTGCACAGTATGTTTCATTACACAAGCATGAATTCCATCCTACCATCAATCATCTTTACCGTCCTTGGTACTCTTGTTATCAAGGTATAAACTCTTGCAATCAGTTGCTTGACGATGAGGCCATCAGTAGTAATGACAGAGCAGTAGCCGAGTTGCGTACTTTCCGTGCGCTATTCTACTATGTATTGTTCGATTTGCATCGTAATATTCCTGTAACGACTACTTTGAAACTACCAGCCGATTATATGCCGAAACAGGAAACTCCACAGTTTACTTTCGATTTTATTGTGAAAGAAGTAGAAGAGTCTAAACCATTGCTTACCAAAGAAGTGGAAAAAGGGCAACTAAATTACTATGGTGCCTGCATGCTGCTGGCAAAAATGTACCTGAACCATGATGCCTGGTTCCCCGATACTCCTGATAATAAATACTACGGTATGGCTATCGATCAAGTGAATGAGGTCATTAATGATGGTGCTTATACATTGGCTGCAAGTTATCGTGAGCCTTTCTCAGTAGCCGGAAGCAAGGAAAATATTTTTGAACTGATGTATAGTAATAAATATGCCGGTCATGGTACAAATCACTTCTGTAAATGGTTTCCTGCCATCTGTAAGGACGTATTTGGTGTTTCCTTCGACCCTTGGAATGGTAGTGCTTGCGTACCGCAATTCTTTAATACTTATGATAAAGATGACTCTCGTAAGGCTGATACTTGGAAATGGGGTGTTCAGCGTGACCAACAAGGCAATATCCTCTATGATAACGGTAAAGAGGTAAACCTTACTCCCGAAGTATGGGCTATTGAAAAACCGGGTGCAGGTGATTATCAGGGTGCTCGTCTATGGCTTTATGAAATTCAGCCGGGTAACATTGGTACTAGTGATGACAATGTGCCTTTCTTCCGTTTGACAGATGCTTATTTTATAAAAGCTGAATGTTTACTTCGTCTGGGCGGATATAAGGGTGAGACAGAACAGGATGCAGCAGATATCGTAACGATGATTCGTCGTCGTGCATTCAAGGACAATCCTGAAAAAGCAGTCCGTACCGTTGCCCAACTGAAAGGTGGTAGCGTATACGATTACGGATTACGCGAAACACAAGGTACACTTGATGATAACAAGAACCTTACCAATATTCAGATTATTACTACTAACGAAGGAGGTGATGATATCATTCTCGGTGGTTTGCTTGATGAACTGGCTTGGGAGTTTGTGTATGAACATCACCGTCGTCAAGACCTTATCCGCTTCAAGATGACTAATGGATGTAATGTATTCAATGGTAAGTCATGGTTCGGCAAAAGTGCCAACACTAATCCGAACGATCACCATCTTGATATCTTCCCCATCCTGCAGGATAATCTGGATGCCAATCCTAACTTAGTTCAGAACCCTGGTTATACAACCGCAAAATAAAGAACCATGAAAAAGAAATTAATCTATACACTGATAATTTGTGGTGCGTTGTTTATGACGACCGCTTGCAATGAAGAATATACAGATGCTACAAGAATCCATGTATACGGTCCGAATGAAAACCCACCCGTGAAAACTGATGAAAAAGGAACTGTAACCAATGCTTTTGATAAGAAAGCAGGCGATCCAATTCCTGCTACTATTAATATTGAAGAACATGAAACTGTCATACAAAAACAGCTAGGTATGACAGTAGACGAATTGATGAGTGCTATTGAAAGCGGAAAGGTGGCTGTTTGCCCCATTAATGTTTCACGTAATGTGTGGAACAAAGCCAAAGCTAACGTGGAAGGAAAGAAATATGGTTGGTATGTAAATAAGAACGGTAATGTATGTAAGGCTGATGATGAATCCCTCTATGGTATTATTGAATTCGATGCTGCAGCCAAATGCTTCAACTTTTACCCCGATGGTAATGCCGGTGGTGCAGCTTCGGTAGAATTTGGGTTTGCTCTCGAAGGACCTAACTACAATACTGCTGTTCGTTTCGTTATGGCTATGACTGTATTTGATAAGAGCTTCATCATTCAGGATGTGACGATTCCTGCCGGTGACTATAGTGCTTATTCGTTGACATTCGAGAGTGTGGCTGAAAATATCAATTATGTATTTGGCATTACTCCTGCCGCATTGGTTGCAGCTGTTTCCGATGGTGCAGTAAAAACCTATATGATGAACCTTGGAACCAATGCGTATGTATGGGATGGTACTTCTACTGCCAATAACGGTGGTTACTGGTGTACTGCTAATAACGAGATTTGTGCTTGGGGGGCAGCAGGCTTCTCTTACTTTATCGAACCTTGGCTGGCAGAGGAAGATAGTCCTGCTTGCATGGCTATTGGACGTGCTCCGGGTATTGTATCGGGAACCACAATGACGATTAAATTCGGTTTGGCTACACCCGATAAACAAAAAGCGATGTCGTTCCTCTTGAACGCAACTTTCGAGTAATGCCTTATTTTAAACTTTCTAAAACAATATAATATGAAAAGCAATATACGACACTATTTCTACCTTGCAGCTATGCTGATGGCTGTTAGTGGAACATCGCTTCTCACTACTTCATGTGCGGATGACGATATGTCAAAACGTGCAGCTGATTATGATCCTCGATATAAAGGTTCCATTACAGGTACGGAGGCCGATTATGCGGTTGAAGCTGAGGACAAGACTTTGGAAATCAACTTCAAGAGTGATATGGACTGGGCTGTTGCCATTGTAGATGCCGAAGGTAATGCCTGTTCATGGGCTAGTGTATCACCTGCTGAAGGCAAAGCAGGTGAAGAGTTGAAACTGACAGTGACCATGCAGGAGTACGAAGACACCGCCAAAGATCGTTCTGCCACTGTTACGATCTCTACCGTGAAAGGTCAGTCACAAGCTATTAAGTTGGTTCAGAAGTACAAAGTATTGTATCTTAAACCTGCCGATATTAAAGATTATGCAAAATACACTTGTCCCGGTGTAGGAAATCCTCACTTTGAAAAAGGTCCTGAATATATGCTTCGTCATGACAGTTACTATTCATGGCATCGCATGAAACAGAGTGAACACTTCTTTGTTTTTTGGTCACCTGAGTTTGGAAACGATCCTAATTCTCCGGACAATCATACTAGTGGAATGTGGGTGGATGTTGATGATTTGCTTCAGAAAGCTGAGCAATATTTCAAAACTAATATTAATACTCTTGGTATGGCTACCCTTGGGCAAGATAAATCTATGCTTGATGACTATAAAATGCAGATTTATTTGATTTATCAGGACGAATGGCTTGCTACTGGTTCTGGGTATGATGATAAAATTGGTGCACTTTGGGTAAATCCGTCTACTTGCCATCCTGTAGGTTCTACTATTGCTCACGAGATAGGTCACTCATTCCAATATCAAGTTTATGCTGATAAAGTGAACAAACAGGGAGCTTTGGCTGATTTGCATCATGGATTTCGCTATGGCTTTGGTCCTGATGGTGCTGGAGGTTGTGCTTATTGGGAACAGTGTGCACAATGGCAGGCTCAAATTGATTATCCCGAAGAAATGTTCAACTATAACCTTGATGTTTGGAAGAAAAACTGCCACCGCCACTTCAATCATGAATGGATGCGTTATGCAAGTTATTGGTTGCAACACACATGGGTCGAGAAACATGGCATCAGTGCTTATGGACGTATTTGGCGTGATTCGGAATTCCCGGAAGATCCACTACAGACTTATCAACGTGTATATTGCAATAATAATCAGGATGTTCTTTATGCTGACCTTTATGATTATGCTTCACGTATGGTGTATTATGACTTAAAGTTTGCCAATAATGATAAAAAGCCGGTGACTGTACCTGCTAAAGTGAAAGGCGATTACAGTACTGACTTATACAGAGTGGGTGACCTCAAATATCAGGTGGGTTATGCAAGTTGTCCCGGAACTACCGGCTTCAATGTTATTAAAATGAAAGTGCCTGCTGCCGGTACTACTGTTTCTACCACAATTAACGCCCTTGCTTCTGGAAGCGCTCTTGCCAAAGGGGATAAAGGTGAGCAGGTGGATGGAGATGGAAAAGTTGTAGCTAAAACTACGGCCTACAACGCTTCGAAAAACACTTCATCCAACTATCGTTATGGTTATGTAGCTATAGTAAACGGTAAACCGACCTATTCAGAAATGAGTAAAGGTGCCAAAGGTACAGCTTCTTACAGAGTGCCTGCTGGTACTAGTGAACTCTACTTTGTAGTGATGGCTGCTCCCAATGAATACAACCGTCAATACTGGAATGATAAGGAAGCTGATGATGAACAATGGCCTTACACTATTACTTTAAGTGGCACTGATCTGGAAAAGTATAATGATGTAATAGAAGTGGTACTTGATCCGAACGCTACTCCTAAAAATGTGGAAATGACTATTAATGTCCGCGGTACAGCTGCTTCATCTTATGAATTTGCTCGCTATAACATCGCTTACTACGATAATGCAGCTATTTGCCATGCTTTTTGTCTGATGCCGGAAGATATAGCTGCAATTCAGCATCATAGTTCTAAGGGATTGGCTGAAGGAAAAATCTGTATGCGTTTGAAATTACCTAATGGTACTTATAGTTACGAAGACAATAGTAATGGTGAGTTAGGTGGATTTTGGTGTAATGCAGCTGGCGAACCTCAAGCATGGGGTAAAGAAGCTCGAACCTATACCAAGGCTCATACGATTTACGACATGGAAGTAGGCTTTATGCCAGGTGCTATCACTGCTGGACAAACTTATCCTCAAGTTGTTGAACTTGTTTATACCAAGAATGGCAAAGAATACATTGCTACTCTTAAATTTAATTTTATTGTAGAGTAGTATAAGGATTCGCTTGCCATTGATAATGGCAGTTTTTGAATCTCATTTAAGAACTGTTTTGAATTTTATTCAACTCTTTTTCCTCAGAATAAGAATGTATGAAATTCAAAACAGTTTTAAACTTTTAAAACGTATAGGTGAATGAAATATTCAAATTTATTTGGTTTAATCTGTTTATCCTTGCTTTTTGCAAACTGCTCTGATGGCTCGGAGACTATTGACCCTTGTCCACCAGTTCCAGAAATTCCATTACCTCTCATGTATCAAGTCGCTCAACTAACCATCGACACCGAAAACGCTGCGCCTATTGTGGGGAAGGATAAGGAAGACTATGTGAACTGCACCCTCATCATTGACTCTGAAGATGAAGAGTGGGATTATACAGGAACAGGACGCATTCGCGGGCGTGGAAATTCTACTTGGCTCTGGTATCCGAAGAAACCATATCGCATTAAGTTAGATAAAAAGTCTGAAATACTTGGACTGGCCGCTGAAAAGGATTGGGTGCTTCTTGCCAACTATCGTGATCCGACCCAAATGATGAATAACTTCACATTTATTGTAGGTGAGAAGTTAGGTTTGCCTTTTACTAATCATTCTCGTTATGTAGAAGTTACACTGAATGGTGAGTATATCGGACTTTATCAGTTGACCGAGCAAGTGGAACAAGGTAGTAGCCGCGTAGCGGTAGATGATGAACAAGGAATACTAATTTCGCTGGATGCGGATGACGGACCGGAACTGAATCCGAATGGGGGAGATAATTTCTGGTCGACAATTTATCGGATGCCTATTTGTGTGAAATATCCTGAAGAGGCTACTACTGCACAATTGAAAGTGGTTCAGGATGACTTTGCCAAGTTGGAGCAGAATATACGTGAAGGCAATTATGAAACAATCGCCCAACTGATGAATATTGCTTCGTTCATAGATTATATGCTGATACAGGAACTGGTGTATAATGTGGAAGTGGATGCTCCACGCAGCATCTATATGCATAAAGATAAAAACGGGCTTTGGACCATGGGGCCACTTTGGGATTTCGATGCTGGATTTGACTTCGACTGGGGGACTATGTACACTGGACATAACTATTTCACTAGTTACAAAGAACTTGTATTGGGCACTGATCCGGTGAATCATACGGGCGGCTACCATATACCTAATTTCTTTACTGATCTCTTTAATAACAAGCGCTTTGTGAAAGAATACAAGGCACGTTGGACTGAGGTTAAAGGAAAAATTATGAAGGAGTATTGGGAAGAAATCTCTATTTATGAAGAGTCTTGCTTCCGCGCTATGGGACGTAATGCAGATCGCTGGCCCATTGATAAGAGCTTTGCTGTGGAGCTATCGCGCATGAAGCAATGGTTAGAGAAACGCATTGACTATTTAGATACAGTAATCAAGGGTTATCCGACAGGCAGCAAGTAGGAGAACTCTTTTGTAAAACTTCAATTATTAACACACTCTAATTAAGATGAAAATAAAACTGATTATACTATTTCTGACTCTTTTCGGAATTTCTAACCAATCCAATGCTTGCGGAGAGTGCAACCCCGTAGTAGTTAAGAATAATGTGCCTGCCAAGGCCAAGTACTTTGCCATTTCTGATGTCCGTCTCCTCGACAGCCCCTTCCTTCACGCCATGGAGCTTAATGCCCAATGGATGAATGAACTGGATTTGGATCGTCTGCTATCCAACTTTCGCAAGAATGCGAACTTGAAACCGAAAGCAGAACCTTACGGTAGTTGGGAATCCATGGGCATTGCCGGACATACGTTGGGACATTTGCTTACTGCCATGGCACAGCATTATGCCGCTACGGGTGATGAGACTTTTAAGACCAAGATAAACTATGTGGTCAATGAGCTGGACTCTTGCCAGATGAACTTTGTCAACGGTTTTATTGGTGGAATGCCTGGTGGTGATAAAGTATTCAAGGAGGTAAAGAAAGGGATTATCCGCTCCATGGGTTTTGACTTGAATGGCATTTGGGTACCTTGGTACAATGAGCACAAAACAATGATGGGGCTGAACGATGCTTATCTCTTGACAGGAAACGAAACTGCGAAGAAAGTATTAATCAACTTGTCTGACTACTTGGCAGATGTCATTGCTCCATTGAATGAAGAACAGATGCAGACCATGCTGAATTGTGAATATGGCGGTATGAACGAAGCTTTCGCACAAGTGTATGCTTTGACCGGAGATAAGAAATACCTTAATGCCTCCTACGCTTTCTATCATAAGCGTTTGCAGGATAAATTGGCCGAAGGTGTAGATGCTTTGCAAGGTCTGCATTCTAATACTCAAATTCCTAAACTGATAGGTAGTGCCCGTCAATATGAGCTGACCGGAAACTTGCGTGATGAGAAAATAGCCAGTTTCTCTTGGGAAACCATTGTTCACCACCATTCCTATGCCAATGGTGGAAACAGTATGGGCGAATATCTCTCAGTACCCGACAAACTGAGTGACCGTCTAGGTAGTAATACCTGTGAAACTTGTAATACCTACAATATGTTGAAACTGACCGGACACCTTTATGAGTGGACGAACGACGTGCAATACCTCGATTATTACGAACGGGCACTGTACAACCATATTCTAGCTTCACAGCATCCCGAAACAGGAAATGTCTGCTATTTCCTTTCATTAGGAATGGGCACACATAAAGGCTTTGGTAGCCGGGACAATAACTTCAGTTGTTGCATGGGTAGTGGGTTTGAGAACCATTCCAAGTATGGTGGAGCCATCTATAGTTATGTGCCTGGTGAAGAGACGATGAACGTAAATCTCTATATCCCCTCTGTATTAACATGGAAAGAGAAAAACTTGAAACTCCGCATGATCACTGATTATCCTGAACACGGTAAAGTGATGATCAAGCTGGAGGAAGCATCGAAGCAACCGCTTACCATTAATCTGCGCCGTCCGGCTTGGGCAGCCGATGAGGTGACTGTACGTATCAATGGTAGTAAACAAAAAGTAACAACTACTCCCGGTTCCTTCATCAGCCTCAATCGTCGTTGGAAAAAAGGGGATGTGATAGAAATGGTGTTGCCAATGCCTCTCTATACTGTAGCGATGCCCGACAATCCTGATCGCCGTGCAGTCTTCTACGGACCGACCATTTTGGCAGGAACTTTCGGCACAGAAGAACGGAAGATGGGAGATATCCCTGTATTTGTATCTGAAGAGAAGAGCCTGACGAACTATATCAAAAAAACGAGTGAGCATCCTCTCAATTTTGTTACCACTTTGCCCGGCGGACCCGATGGAATTAAAATGACTCCTTTCTATAAAGTAGCAGATGATTATCAGACCGTTTATTGGGATGTATACTCGCCTGCCGAATGGAAGGCCATTGAAGAAAAACGCAAGGCTGAGTTAGAACGCATAGCCAAACTGGATAAAATGACCACAGATTACATCGTTTTTGGTGAAATGCAACCCGAACGGGATCATAATCTTCAAGGAGAAAACACTCGTAACGGAGAAGGTTATCTGCGTAAATATCGTTTCGCTTACGAAAACGGCTGGTTTACATTCGATATGAAATGTGGTTACGATCAACCCATGGAGTTATTATTGACTTATTATGGCGGTGATAGCCGGAAATATACGTTCGACGTTGTGATTGACGATTGGGTACAGCCGGTTAGTCTCACGGATACTACTCAAGGATTTGTAGAACATACGGTGAACATCCCGCTGGAAGTAACGAAAGGCAAAGACAAGGTAAGGATCATGTTCCGTGCTAATGATAAAACTCGTGTGAGCAATATTTATAATTGTAGATTAATGAAGAAGGAAAAATAAACCCTATATTGAATGAAACTACATGTTTATATATTTCTTTTGATCGGACTGTTAGCCGGAAACTCTCTTTCGGCTCAACAGCCCGTTCTTTCCGAAGGTAAAACAATCTATATTCCGAAAGATTTGCAGGGTATGGATCTTAATGATCCTGAAAGCAAATGGAGTTACCATCGCATGGCTTGTACAGAGAACTTTGTTATTTTCTGGGAGAAAGGCTTTGGAAAAGATTTAGCAAATCCTCCGCAGTTGGAAGGACGTGACATGCAAGTAGACTTGCCCAATTTGGAGGAGAAGTTAGAGCATTTCTATCGTTTTTTTCGTGATACACTGAAATTCAGTAAACCGGGTTCCAAATGCGATAAATATCGTATGATGGTAATGTTGAATTATTCTTTGGAAGGAACTGCTTACGGTGGAGATTATGACGGTGAGATTGGCGCATTATGGGTTGCTCCCAATCGGATACAGGATAAAAAACTGAATTGCATTGCTCATGAACTTGGGCATAGCTTTCAGGCGCAAATATCCTGTGACGATGAGGGGGAAGCTTGGGGCGGCTGCGGCTTCTTTGAAATGACCTCGCAATGGATGTTGTGGCAAGTAAATCCCGAATGGATTACTGATGAAAAATACCATTGGGACGCTTTTATGAAATTGACTCATAAAGCATACCTGCACATGGAAAATATTTATCATTCTCCCTATGTCTTGGAATACTGGGGAATGAAACGAGGATTGCAACTCATTGCAGAACTCTATCGTCAAGGTAAAAAGGGAGAAGACCCGGTCATTACCTATAAGCGTATTACCGGACTTAGTCAGGCACAATTCTGTGATGAAATGTTTGATGCCTATCGTCATTTCATAAACTGGGATTTTCCACGTGTATGGGAAGCCACTCGTCCTTATGCCAATAAATACGCCTGCAAACTGAATCAGAGTAAAAAAGGATGGTTTAAGGTAGCAACAGAAAACTGTCCTGAGAACTATGGTTTCAATACTATCCCTTTGTCTGTACCTGAAGCAGGGAAAACTGTTGAGGTTGCTTTTCAAGGCTTGGTGGCTGAAGATGGATATAAAGATAAGGCGGGCTGGAGATATGGTTTAATAGGAATTACTAATGAAGGCAAGTCTATCTATGGCGAGATGAAACAAAGCAAGAAGGGGACGGTGAAATTTGTCACTCCTTCGAATGAAAAACTGGCACATCTATATTTACTTGTAATGGGAGCCCCTACAGAGCATTGGATGAATTCTGATACTCAAGGGAAAGATGCGCAATGGCCTTATCAAATTAGAATAAAGAATAGCCAACCGGATTATTCTTACTGATTTTTTAGGTTCATTTAGAAAAATGTATTTATCTTGCGCCTTGTTTTAAAATATTAGAGTGAGATCATTTAGTATTATACTCCTGAATTTACTGTTACCGATACTGTTATTTGCAGCATCCGGTAATTTCCGATTTCGACATTTCTCTGTAGAGGATGGCGTGTCGTCTAACTCGGTGCGTGCTATTTTGCAAGATAAATATGGTTTTCTGTGGTTCGGAACTGATGATGGATTGAACCGATATGATGGTACTGCTGTAAAACTATACAAACTTAATATTCCCGGCTCGAATGAGTATGTATCCGCCTTATTCGATGCCGGCGAAAATATTTGGATTGGTACAGATAGCGGTCTGTATCTGTTTGATTATGAAACCGAAACATTCACGGCGTTTTCGGTGGCTACTTCCCGGCAGGTAAGCGTCACTTGCACAGTGAACAATATCACAGAAGATAAAGATGGTAATTTATGGTTTTCCACTGTGGGACAGGGAGTATTCAAATACAACCGGAAGAATAATGTATTGGAACAGTATGAGTTCAAAAGTGCTAACGGATTGATGGCGAATGTTATGGTTGATAGTGAGAACCAGATATGGACCATTACCAATTGGGGAAGTCCGAGTGTAGCCAAGTTGAATAAAGCCGAGAATAAATTCGAACCATTCAATCTTCACTATGAAACTGCGGGACAGAACTCCAGTTCGCTTGCTATTTTGGAGGATTCGTCCCATACCCTTTGGTTGGGGACTTGGGATTGTGGCTTGCAGAAGTTGGATAAGTATACCGGAAAGGTCACTACATACTTACATCCTACCGGGTGTAAAGGTACTAAGCATATCCATTCGTTGATAGAATATGGACCTAATCAATTGCTTATAGGGTCGGATGATGGACTTTTATTGTTTAATACTACTACCGGTGAGCACCATTTATTCACAGAGAATGAGTCAGACCCCAATGCATTATCCAATCGATTTGTTTATCCTATTGTAAAAGACAGAGAAGGAGGCGTGTGGATAGGTACCTATTATGGTGGAGTAAACTATATCCCGGCTAATACTGGACAGTTTGAGAGTTTCGCTCACTCACGTTATTCCAATTCGGTAAGTGGAACTGTTATCAGTGGCTTCTGTGAAGATGCTCGTGGAAATATTTGGATTGCTTCGGATGACGGTGGCTTGAACTGTTATTCACCCAACGATAAGCGATTTATTCATTACATACCTAATGATAGTCGTAACTGTTTATCTTATCATAATGTGCATGCACTTTGCATGGACAATGATGATTTATGGATTGGAACATATACGGGTGGGGTTAATGTGTTGAATACAAAGACGGGTGTATTTAAGGTATATACCACCTACCCAAACGACCTTTCTTCATTAGATGGGAGTAGCTCATATAGCATCTTCAAAGACAGTAAAAAAAGGATTTGGGTTGCGTCAATGTCAGGAGTCAACTTATATAATAGGCAGGAGGATAACTTTATCCGTGTAAAAACACTCGGAGCATTGACCATAGATATAGATGAAGACAGGGAAGGAAATCTTTGGTTTTCAACTCAGGGTAGAGGATTGTTTAAATACGATCCGGAAATGCAAATTTGGAAGAATTATACTGACAATGGTAAAGCCGGCGAATTGGGGAGTAATCAGGTAAATTGTACTCATGTGGATAGTAACGGTGACATGTGGATTGCTACCATGGCGGGTCTTTGTAAATACAATCCTAATAAAGATGTGTTCGAGCAAATAGCATTAGATATCCCCAGTCGGAATATTTGTAGTATCATCGAAGATCAAGGTGTTTTGTGGCTGACCACTACCCGCGGATTAGTACGCTATACTCCCCAAGAAGGTTGTCAGGTATTTACCAAAAGCGATGGACTGCAAAGTGAACAATTCCTTCAGAATTCTGCCTTGAAGGCATCCGATGGGAAAATTTATATTGGCTCGGTAAGTGGTTTCAACGCCTTTTATCCTTATCAGATTAAAATGAATAAAGTAATACCTCCGGTCGTAATCACCGGTTTGGAGGTTTTCAATAAGGAAATCAGGATAGGAAATGAAATGCTGCCGAAAGCGTTGAACCAAACGGAGCAATTGGAACTTTCCTACAAAGATAATGTGTTTAGTTTACTTTACGCTTCGTTGAGTTATTGTACGCCTGAAAAAAATCGATATGCCTACATGTTGGAAGGTTTTGACAAAGACTGGAACTACGTGGGTTCGCAGAATAAGGCAACATACACCAACCTGCCTCCCGGAACATATGTCTTTAAAGTGAAGGCCACTAATAATGATGGAGTTTGGAACGAACAGGAGGCAAATCTGAAAATTGTGATTCATCCGCCATTTTACTGGAATACATTCTCAAAAATATTATATTTCATTTTATTGTGTATATCTCTCACTTTCTTTATCCGATTCCTGCTGAAACGTTCGGAAAAGAAGCATACAGCAGAGATCACTCAACTAAACGTAAATAAAGAGAAGGAAGTACATGAGGCGAAGATTAAATTCTTCACCATGATTGCACATGAAATACGTACTCCGGTATCGTTGATTATAGGGCCTTTGGAGAAGATTATGAAGTCGTCCATACAAATGCCCGAAGCGCTGCATAATGATTTGAGTATTATTGATCGCAATAGTCAGCGGCTGTTGTTTCTCGTTAATCAATTGTTGGATTTCCGCAAAGTAGAGCAAGAAAACATGGTGATGAGATATGCATCACAGAACATTCGTCAACTGCTCGAAGCCGTATGTGTGCGGTTTAAACCTTTCATTACCCAGCATGGTGCCCATTTGGAAGTAGAATATCCCGATGCGGACTTTACGGCGATGGTAGATAGTGAGGCGGTTACCAAACTGATAAGCAATCTGCTGACTAATGCCAGCAAATATACCAAAGACAAAGTGGTGCTGTCGTGTAAAGTGCAGTCCGAACAGCATACATTTGTAATCAGGGTCACTGATAACGGAATAGGAATCAGTAAGGAAGAGCAGCAGAAAATCTTCAAACCTTTTTATCAGGCTATGGACAATAAACCCGGTACGGGTATCGGGCTGAGCATTGTAAAGAGCATTATCGAATTGCATAACGGATGTATAGAAGTGGAGTCTGAGGTTGGCAAAGGTTCTTCTTTTATTGTAACATTTCCAATAGAACAGTCTGTTGACAAAGCACAGGAGGGAACTCCCGGCGTTATCAACTCCATGCTACCCGAAGACATCTTGCAGGAAAGTTTGCCGGAAGTTACCACAAAAAGTAAGCCTCTGATGCTGATTGTAGATGATAACGAAGAAATGCTAAACTTCCTTTCAAGTAGCTTTTCTAATCAATATTCCATCCTGACGGCGGAAGATGGGGTAGAAGCTTTAGAAAAGTTGAAAGAGAACGATGTCACGCTGATTGTGAGTGACTGGATGATGCCGCGCATGGATGGAGTTGAGTTTTGCAAGACACTGCGTTCCGACCAAGCTATCAGCCATATCCCGTTTATTCTGTTGACAGCGAAAACGGATATCAACTCGAAGATAGAAGGCATGGATTGCGGTGCGGACGCTTATATTGAGAAACCTTTCTCTGTACAATACCTGGAAGCATGTATCAAGAATCTTCTTGATTTGCGTAACTTGTTGCGTCAGAAGTTCTCGAATATGCCGATGGTGCCACTGAATAGCATCGCCAGCAATACGGTGGATAGTAAGTTCCTTACCCGTATCAACCAAATCATAGAAGAGAATTTCTCTAATCCGGAATTGTCTGTTGATTTCCTGGCAGAACAATTGTGCATCAGTCGTTCCGGATTATTTGCCAAAATAAAAACATTGGCTAATATTACTCCTAACGAACTGATTCAAATAGTGCGGCTAAAGAAGGCTGCGACGCTGCTGGCAGAAAATAAATACCGTATTAATGAAATCTGCTACATGGTTGGTTTCAACAACCCGTCTTATTTTGCGAAATGTTTTCAGAAGCAGTTTGGAATAAAGCCGGGAGAGTTTGTTAGTGGAAAAACGTTAGAAAACAGTTAACTCTTGCCTTTAGTCTCTGTAAAAATCTCTATATTTGCGCCGTAATAGCGTCTGAATTAATTAATTTAAAATACAGAGAACCAAATGAAACAGGATATGATTGTTATCCTTGACTTAGGTAGTCATGAAAATACGGTATTGGCTCGTGCCATCCGTGCGTTAGGTGTTTACAGTGAAATCTATCCTCACGATATTACAGTTGAGGAGTTGAAGGCATTACCCAATGTAAAGGGTATTATAATCAATGGTGGACCGAACAACGTAATTGATGGTGTTGCTATCGACGTAAATCCGGGTATTTATTCATTGGGCATTCCCGTAATGGCTGCCGGACATGATAAGGCTACTTGCGAAGTGAAACTTGCTGCATTTACCGACGACATCGAAGCTATTAAAGCTGCTGTAAAATCTTTCGTCTTTGATACTTGCAAAGCTGAGGCTAACTGGAACATGACGAACTTCGTTAACGACCAGATAGAATTAGTTAAGCGTCAGGTAGGTGACAAGAAGGTATTGCTTGCACTTTCGGGTGGTGTAGATAGTTCAGTAGTCGCGGCTCTGCTTCTGAAAGCTATCGGCGACAACCTGGTTTGCGTACATGTAAATCATGGTTTGATGCGTAAGGGTGAGTCGGAAGATGTAGTCGAGATGTTCGGCAATCAACTGAAAGCCAATCTTATTTATGTAGACGTAACCGACCGCTTCCTCGATAAGTTGGCAGGCGTAGAAGATCCGGAACAGAAGCGTAAGATTATCGGCGGCGAGTTTATCCGTGTATTCGAAGAAGAAGCTCGTAAACTACATGGTATTGACTTCTTGGGTCAAGGCACTATCTATCCCGACATCGTAGAAAGCGGAACGAAGACTGCCAAGATGGTGAAATCACATCACAACGTAGGTGGTCTGCCCGAAGATCTCCAATTCGAACTCGTTGAACCTTTGCGTCAGTTATTCAAAGACGAGGTACGTGCTTGCGGTCTTGAACTGGGTTTGCCTTATGAGATGGTTTACCGTCAACCGTTCCCTGGTCCAGGATTGGGTGTACGTTGTTTGGGTGCTATTACCCGTGACCGTTTGGAAGCTGTGCGTGAAGCTGACGCTATCTTGCGTGAGGAATTTCGTATTGCCGGATTGGACAAGAAGGTATGGCAATACTTCACTGTAGTGCCCGATTTTAAGTCAGTAGGTGTACGTGATAACGCCCGTTCTTTCGAATGGCCCGTTATCATTCGTGCCGTCAATACAGTAGATGCTATGACTGCTACCATCGAACCGGTAGAATGGCCTATCCTGATGAAGATTACTGACCGTATTCTGAAAGAAGTAAAGAACGTAAACCGCGTTTGCTACGATATGTCGCCGAAACCCAATGCTACGATAGAGTGGGAATAAAAAAGACCATTTAATCATACTAAAAAAGCCTCACCTCCGGCACTCTCCGTTAGAGAGAAATGGGAGGTGAGGCTTCTTTTTTATCCTATAATCCACTTACTGCCTGGTAGTAGCGAGATTATTTTTGTGGTTACATAACAGCAGACAAAAGTAGTCACCGTAATACAGGGTATAGCTGCTACAGTGGGTAGTGCCAGATTGTACTTAAAGATTGTTACCCATAGTCCGAGCCAAAATATATGCATAAGATACATGCCGTAGCTGAGTTTAGACATTTCTTCTATCAGCCTTGGAGCCTTCAACTGATCTATACATGTAAAAAGAAGGAATGTGCCCGTCGTAAGAAGCACACAGTTTATTGTGCAGAAGGCCCATCCGATTTCTATCACAGGAGTGGAAAGAGTTTCTCCGGGTATAGCTTGGATGTAGAACGAGTAGATGGTCCATATAGCTCCTACAACCATTAATATGGCTCCTATGACCAGACGTTTGGAACGATTCCAAGTGAGGTGTACACGTATATAATGTGCCAAAACAAGATATCCCAAATAACCGGCGAAGTACCATAGCATGTGATACTCATTCCAAAAACATTGCCCCCACAATTCACCGAACCACCGGCTGAGATAAGGCATGCATGTTGATAACAGGAAGAGGCCTATGAAGAAACGTTCTTCTTTTGCTGTGGCCTTGTTGAGCCATGGAGATATGATGGGCATGAAGAGGTAAAGGCTGATCAGGGGATACATGAACCACAAGTGTCCGGCCAATGTGGGGAAGTTCAGTAATATCCGCGATATATCTTTGAGTGATGTTTCTCCGTTTATCTGTCCCCAAAGCATGGGCAGGGTACTGTATAATACCATGAATATGAAAAATGGTGGCAGAATGTGGGTGAAGCGGCGTCGATAGAATTGCCATGAAGTCTGACCTTCTTTCAACGGCACAAGCAGATAGGAAGAAACAATCATGAACAAAGGTACTGCCATGCGCGAGAACCCATCGTATATAGCTACCCAAAGACGATCGGTTTCATTAGCTAGATAGGATTGTGGTCCTACCATATCTGTAGACCCGGGAGCACCGTAATAATTTTCACTGGCATGTACAACGATAACAAGGAAGCATGCAAAAATACGTACATAGTCTAAAAAAATAATGCGTTTCATTTTGTTGAGTTTCTTAGGTATTAATAATAAAATGATTTTAGTTTTGTCTTTATTGGGATGTATCTATAAGCAAAATTGTTTTGTCGTTATTTTACCTATAACCTTAATATCTGTAATCAAAGATAGAAATAAAGAACGAAAGTAGCTTACATAAACACGATTCTTTAATATTACTTCTATATTTGCAACATAAAGTAAAAACACGGCGATTGACCGTCTAAAACACTATAAAATGATACAACAAAAAGAAAAACAAACACGCATTGATGTGGCCGATGTGCTGCGTGGACTGGCTGTAATGGGCATCATAGTATTGCATGCCATCGAACACTTCAACTTCTATTCCTATCCCGATAAAGCCATGCAAAGCGATTGGCTTAACTTCACGGATAAAGCTATATGGGACGGACTGTTCTTTACCTTTGGCGGAAAAGCTTATGCCGTATTCGCGCTGCTTTTCGGGTTCAGTTTCTACATTCAGGACAATAACCAGCGCATGCGAGGCAAAGACTTCCGCTTGCGTTTCTGCTGGCGGTTGGTGCTGTTGTTTGTTCTCGGCAATATTAACGCCATATTCTTCACCGCCGAGGTGTTGGTACTTTATTCTTTGGTAGGCTTTATCTTGCCGCTCGTTTGCCGCTTGAAGGATAAGTGGCTGTGGTTATTGGCCGGTTTGTTACTGATACAACCGCTGCCGCTTTACTATGTGATACGCGCTTGCATGGATCCTGCTTTCACTCCGCCCGTCATACCTACGAGAGAACTTTGGGGGGCCACTTTCGAGATGCAAAGCCACGGAACATTTCTCGAAACCATGTGTGTAAACTTATGGGAAGGACAATTAGCTAGTTTGGCTTGGGCATGGGATAATGGTAGAGTGTTTCAAACTGCTGCCCTCTTTTTGCTTGGACTATTGATAGGACGTCGTGGATTGTTCTTGAAAGAGAATGTGAAAGTATGGAATAAAGTGTTATGCGGTGCGCTTATCGCCTTTTTCCCCTTGTATGGGTTGGGCAATATGCTTCCCGACTTCATTGTTAATAAGTCAATACTCACCCCTCTGTTGTTAATCATCACTTCTTTGTCAAAGTTTTCGTTCATGTTGGTACTCGTGTCGGGTGGTATCTTTGCTTTTTACCGCACCAACTTGCACGGTCTTCTGATGAAGTTAACTCCCTATGGCAAGATGAGTCTTACCAACTACATTACTCAAAGTATTATAGGCTCCCTTATCTTCTATAACTGGGGATTGGGATTGCACAATCAGCTAGGGATAACTGCCAGTTGCTTAGTGGGAATATTAATCTTCTTTGTGCAACTCGCCTTCTGCCGTTGGTGGATGAATCGCCATGCGCACGGACCGCTTGAATATCTTTGGAAGCGGGCTACCTGGTTGAAATAGTGCTCATCCAAATCATTTAATTGCGGGTCAAACGGTTACTAACTGTATTCCGTATGACCCGCAATTGCAAAAAGAAAAAATAACTTTAGGTTATTGAATCGTTACTAAGTCGACATAATAGCCGTGGCCCACACAAAGGAATCCGCTTTCGGCATTTATCTTGTCGATCATTTCTTGAGTGACGGTCATCGTGTAAACACCCCCTTCAGTGAACTCTATCTTATCTTCCAATCCGCTCCACCAACCGGTAGCAAGTTGCATTTGGTGGTATTCAGCGGTAGGTTCAATAGAGTAATAAACACGTAGAATTGTGCCTGGTGCAATGGCAGTAATTACCTCTAGCGGTATGAGATTGAATGTTTTGTTAGGATCTCCATCGGGTTTGTCCCAAGACACGTAATGATGGCCTTCCCATAACGCTTTTTCAGCAGAGATGGTAACTGTTTGCTCCTCGGTGACTTTACCGTTTACATAAAATTTTATGCTTTCGCCACCTTTAGTCTTACCGGTTACAGTGTATGTGCCTTCCTCCAATTCCGGACAAGTCAAGGTAAGAACTGCTGCTGTTTGTTCGGCAAATTCAGTCACTTCTATATTGTTCACAGTGATAGAAGCGACGGCGTCAAGGTTGATACCGGTCATGGTCCATGCCGCGGCAGCAGTGGCGCGGTTGACTCCTGATGTAATCATAGGAACCTTAGTCACTTGTACGGTGTTGGCACCATATTCATTCCCTTCAGCATCGGTGAACAGCACACGGTAATTGCCTTCGGTCAGACCGGTCGGTACGATATATTCCAGGTAGTTGCCATCTTCAGATTCTATATAATTTATATCTGTGGCGTCCATGCCGTTGATAAGGATACCGGTTACTTTGTTGAGGTTATTACCATAAAAACGGGCTTGATTGCCCGGGGCGATGAGGCGTTCAAAACCTACATCCGTAGTGCTGGGGTCACTCTCCAAAGGGTTTACCTGAATGGTACCTTCACGATAGGTAGATTTGCCGGTTTCGGTGTTGGCAGTCACTTTGAGGTGATAAGTACCTGCCACAAACTCCATATCTATTTCAGTACCGCTAAAAACCTCTTTGCCGTCAATATACCAAGTCACTGTGGTGTAATCGGCCGGGGTTACAGTCAGTTTCATTGAAAACTTACCATCGCGACTAAAATTAGCAATAACGGGCAGGTTGCCATTGACGCGATCGGGAAAGATAGGGTCAAGAATCCGCGGGTCGTCATTGGACGTGGCGGTAGAGAACGGTTCTTCTTTGCTGCAACCCGTAAAGAGGATGCTGAACGTCAATATAGTGAACAGTATGAGATGTATCTTTTTCATATTAATACTTGATTTAATGTGTTTATTGAGCATTATTTTTATCCCACCAAACAGGTGTGTTCCAGCTATTGTTACCTCCCATGCGGCTCAATGCTTCTTCGTAGTTCTTTTTATTGTACGATGATTCGATGACGGGGTAGCATAGACGGACGGGAATAGCCGCACCACCCGTGAGAACTTGGCTGAAACCATAGTCGGCAGGCGACTTGAGTCGTGGGTAATTGGAACGACGCAGGTTTGCCCAGCATTCCAGCGGGTTGGTGAAGTGCAAAATCCATGCTTGGGTGTTAATAGATGCTTTCTTCTGCTCGGATGTATAACCGATACCGTTTTTATTCATGTAGTTATTGAAATCTGTATCGCTCACTGCATCGCACCCGTAATTGTCTGTCAGGAAATTTATGGCAGCACGTACACCTTTTTTATAATAGTCTTCTACAGTTCCAGACACATTCCATCCTTTAAGAGAAGCTTCCGCCAATAAGAAATTCACTTCGGCCGAGGTAATAACCACTCCCGGATTGTCTCCTTTCAGAAAGTTATTCGCCAATTTGGGTTCCGTTTCGGTATCCATATTAGTCTTTTCAATGCTGGGATCGGTCTTTTGAAGTTCTTTCATGAGATCACTGTCGTAACCGGCAGGCCAAGGCTCATAGAAGAATGCGCCCGGATCTCGTGGGTGAGCCATGCCTTTGGCCAGCACTTCTTCGGAAATATCAATACGACCTTCGGTATCGGTTGAACTCATCGTTTTATCGAAGTAGAATCGAATGATAGCAGAGAAACGTGGGTCGCTTGTGTTATACAATTGGTTGTACAGCGTTGAGCAGATGAAACTGGGGTTGTTAAGTGGATCATTACCAAAGAATAACTGAGATAGCGCATTACGACGGTAGTCAGTATAGCTTTCACCACCAAAACTGAAGGCAATATCCATGTAAGGGATCAATGCATCGTCGGCACCCGATGTGAATACACCTCCATCTGCCGCCAGTGCTTTTTCGAACTCCTCTTGCGCTTTCTGCGGATTGGCATCGGATATGCGCATGGCATAACGCAGACGAAGTGAGTTGGCGAATTTCTTCCATTTGCTTATGTCTCCTTTGTAAATAACGTCGCCGGTAATCCGGTCTTTAGTTGCGTCGAGATTAGTAACGGCGGCATCGAGTTCAACGAAGAAATCACTGTAAATATCTTCTTGAGTGTCATATTTAGGAGTGAATTTGCTCTCAATGAAACCTTTACCAGCTTCAGAGTAGGGTACATCTCCATAAATATCAGTCATCAGCGACATGAGGTACACCCGATAGATGCGTAAAGCAGCGTTGATATTTACCTTCTCGGCATCATCAGTTGTACGAAGTTGTGCATCGGTGATATTCTTGATACTATTCAAATAATATCTTTGCCAGATGTGTCCCATTTCGTTAGAATCGATGGTGTGGCGTCCGCCATAATTGGTGGTATTCCAGCATCCCATCAATTGTTGGTTGAAGGCATAAATGTAGCTACGGAAGGTTTCCATTGCTTCTATATCACCATAAGTTTGCAATTGAGCAGTGGTGAGTTGTGCGTTGGGGTCAATAGTGGCAGCTTTCGATGGGTCGGTATTCATGTTCTCCATATACTCATCACTACAAGAAGTAGAGAGCAAGGTGCATGCCATCAAAATAATTGTGATATATGATTTATAATGTCTCATTTGTATATCTTCTTTTATATATTGAACTAATTATTGCGGTTTCTCTCTTAGAATTTAACGTTGACATTGAAGCCGTAACTCTTGCGTGAAGGTAATGAACCATATTCCATACCCATACCGGTAGTGTTGTTGTAATTAGAGTCCGGGTCGATGTTAGGAATGTTTTTCCATACAATGAATGGGTTTCGGGCTACAAATGATAGAGTTAATCCGCTCACTACGTTCTTTAGCCAGGTTTTGGGCAACGTATAGCTCAGGGTAATTTCACGGCACTTTACGTATGAGTTGTCATAGATAAACATGGAAGGGGCATTACGACAAACATTCATCCAATATTTTTCGGGATTGATGATGATGTCATTCTCACGATAAGTACCGTCACCGTTATCTATTACTCCCGGTGCTATAAAACCACCTGTTGGTTTCCAGTCGGGGGAGTCTTTGGCATAGCCGGCTGCCTGACGTGCTTCTTCCGACTGATACCATGCATCACGGCCTTCCAAAGTAGACAGACTTTTGCCGGTTTCGTGCGCAGCACGGGCTGACATAGAATAGAGGTCGGCTCCTACTTTTACATCGAATACAGCAGAGAGTGACAGGTTCTTGTAGGTAAAGTTGGTATAGACACCACCGGTCCAATCCCAAGAAGCATTACCCAATACGTGATTGCTTTTGTCGTACATAGGCAGACCGGTCGTGGGGTCGATAAGAATATCCCCCTGCTCGTTTCTCTGAAAATCGGGGCCTATGATGGAACCGAAGTTTTCGCCCACCTTGGCTGCTACCTGTACGTCCAACCACGTTGCTTTTTCCAGTTCGAACATATCCATATCATCTACCAATTTCTTCACTTTGTTGCTGTTCTTCGAAAAATTGAAGTTCAAATCCCAAGAGAAGTCCTTTATCTGAACCGGACGAGTATTCAAGGCAATCTCAATACCTTTGTTTTCAATCTCACCGGCATTAATCAGACGATATCCGTAACCGGTAGCCGAAGAGTTTGCCATACCCATAATCTGATTTTTACTCAGCTGAGAGTAATAAGTAAAGTCTAAACCTACACGGTTGTGCAAGAATTTCAACTCCATACCTAATTCTAAAGAGTTAGTCTTGGTGGGTTTCAGGTCTTTGTTGGGAATGGTACCATTGCTGATAGAGCCGATGGTGAACCCCGGATAAGCAAATTTAGACTTGGTATAAACCAATCCGAGTTGATAAGGATCGGTGTCACTACCCACCTGTGCCCATGACATACGTAACTTTCCGTAAGGCAGGACTTTGTCTAATTTCAAAAGTTCTGAGAACACAAAGCTGCCCGAGAAAGACGGATAGATGTACATATTATTGCTAACCGGCAAAGTAGAAGATTGGTCGCCACGGAGAGTCGCATCTAAATAAAGCATGTGTTTCCAACCCAAGTTGATGGCTCCATAAGCCGAGTTGATCTGCTTACGGTAACTGTTGGGTTCCACGCTGATTTCATTGAAACTCATCAAGGCTATTACTTCGCGTATCTTCATATCCTGGGCGGTAGTAATAGTGGTTTGATTGTTTACCTTGTATACATTGCCTCCCAATGTAGCGTTGAAATCGAAATCGCCCCAAGAATTATTGTAGAGAGCCAGAACTTCGAAATTATACATGCGGTTGCGGAAGTTGCTGTCTTGCAAACGACCTGCTTCGAATCCCGGAGTGGTGGGTGCTTTGAAGTCCTCAAAGTTAAACCAATTGAGTTCGGCACCTGCTGTTCCTTGTATCTTCAAGTGTTGGCTGATGTTCCAAGTCACTTTACCATTGAAGCGGAACAGGTCTTTTTTCGAAACATTAGAATTCTTGTAAATATCCCAATAGGGGTTTACATTATAAGGGTCCATAC
>JAEXAJ010000014.1 GCA_023458215.1 Bacteroidota bacterium | reverse complement strand
TTCTATTTTGTAAACTTGTGACCGCGACAGGATTCAAACCTGTAACCGGCTGATCCGTAGTCAGCTACTCTATTCAGTTGAGCTACGCGGCCTTTTTGTTTAACGGGTGCAAAGATACGGACTTTTTCTGAATTAGCAAGTTATACGCAAACTTTTTTTGAAAAAAGTTAGTCAATAAAGCGATAGTTAAACAACTGCCAACCGATTGTCAGACCCACATTCCACTCCTTTTTCGGTGAGCTATAATGATTTACATACGCAGATATGGCTCCAAAAGGTAAATGACAAATCACGGAAACTTCGCCCATACATTCAAAGGTAGAGAAAGCTTTTCCATAATATGCTTTGTTCAATACATTCCTTTTAATCGGGAAAATAGGCATAAATCCATAAAACTCCGTACGGAATTGGAACATATCATTCAATACATAGATAGGCTTAATGCCGGCTGCTACAAACTGATTAGCACGAAAAGCCTCGTTATACATTAGCTTACTATGTGGAGTTGGCGCAAACTCTCCGGCTTGCATCATGGTAGCAGTAAAGTTCTCAGAGAAATTCTTCGATGAATACAGTGCTTCTGCCATCCACCCTAATGTAAATTTAGGACTCATGGTATGATATACCTCTTTCATATAAGAAATCTGTAACCAGGACTGCTGTTCTTTCTCCGAAACCTTATCGGTTGGTGAAGGATTACCCGGAATATACTTTTCTTTTCCCGTATAAATCTGTGCAACCAACTTCTCAAAATAGCCTTTTGTGGCATATTGGCGAGTATTGAATGTACTTCCGTAAAACCCGATGGAGCCTCCAAACAGCTTGTATTGACTTCGGTCGGAACGATCTTTATCAAAGTCTATAACATTAGACTGAAAATAGTTATCTTCCAATTTGCCGTATCCTATACTAAATTCGGCACGTTTATTGGCCAAAAAAGGAAGAGCTACCATAAACTTTATAAACCGCTCATCTTTCGAGTTAAATGAGGGTTTGTCGTTCTTAGAAAACAGCTTATCTTTCTTATAATAATCAAAGGTACTGATAGATGCAATAAAACGATAAGACGTAGGAATACGGGTAGGTAAATCGAACTTCGCCATTAATTGGGCATTATTATATACCTTTCCCAACTGACCATCGAAAGTAAATTCCTTGGAATAATAATTCAAGTTTTGATATCCAAGCCCTAAATAGATCTGATTAGAACTGGTAGTAGAAACACTTCCTCCAAGCCGCACAGAAAGATTATCTTCCATCTTTACTTTAAGACGCAATTGGTATAAATCGCTCTCCGGATCATATACAGCATGTGGAATGATTTCTGAAATCATATTATCCGCCAGTAGACGAAAATATCCACGTTTCAGGTCTTCATAAGTAAATATCTCATTCGTTTCATCATGAAATTCTTTTTTTATGTAAGCCTGCTGCTGTTCATTAGCTCCTTCTATAATTATTTCGCGGAATCGTAGTTGTGGCAAGTTACTACGATAGACCAAACGCCGTAAACGTACATTATCAGGATTCACGCGCCGCTGAATACGACTTTTTATAGAGTCCATCATACTAATGGTCCTATTATAGCCAATATCATGCAACTCTTGCAAGCGGTCGAAATCCAATAAGTTCACATCATCATATTTGAAGGTCATCACTATCCCCAACGAATCAGGAATAGAATAATCCGTCTTTTGCATCACCATATTCTCAATCTGGCTCATGAGATCATTTTCCTTGGGCTTACTGGGATTGGTAGCTACCACACTACCTATGATAATATCCGGATGAAAATCCTCGCGCATCACGTCTGTCGGAAAGTTATTGTATATTCCGCCGTCATAAGCCAGGACGCTATCAATTTCGATGGGCTTGAAGACGAATGGAAAACTCATGGAAGCACGCACAGCATCGCCTAAGTCACCTTTTCGCAGCACCAACGGCTTTTTGTTATATACATCAGAAGCTATACAACGAAAAGGGACAAACAAATTATTGAAATCACCGTCACAGGAAGCTGTAGCACGCCCAAACAATTCCACAAAAACTAAATTCATCTGTATGGGATTGACCATACTGGTAGGAATGATTTGTGGTTTGGTATGCAACGAGTCCTTAAAAGCAAAACGTATATTGAAGAATTCCGGCGAGGGGCGGTTTTTCTTAAAATAATACTCATATTTAGATTCTACCTTTCCTGAATACCAACGTTTAAAATCAGGTGAACGTAGCAAAGCCTCCATGTCATCCGGAGAATATCCCATGGCATACAAGGATCCTATTATGGCACCCATAGAGGTGCCTGTTATGTAATCGATGGGAATATTATTTTCCTCCAAAGCCCGAATAATACCAATGTGCGTCATACCTTTTGCTCCACCGCCACTCAGTACAAGTCCCACTTTCTGGGCTTGCAACATCGGCACGAGGCATAAAAGGAATGAAAATAGTAAAAGATATCTTTTCATAATTGAATTTTCCGAGTAAGAGATATGCAATATGTTTACCGTCCAAATATAAACAATAGTTTCCAAAAACTTCGTATTCAACGAGAAAAAACGTAATTATATCAGTGAAAAGAAGAAAAAAAGGGCATTACAACTCTTGAAAATTGTAATGCCCTGCATCTATATATATGCAAATTTAAAGGGAGCTATTTTATCAGATCAATGCTTCTCTTAACGAAATTATTCAAAGCTTCACCTTTCAGCATACCATTCTGAAGCAGTGCCAAATCAATCAATTGGCGGACAACCTTATTCTTTGCAGCATAGGCGGCAAAAACACCTTCCTTTTGTGCTTTCAGTTCATCCCATTTTTTGTCCAACTGATCAACTTCATCTTTCTCAGCAGTAGAAATGTCTTCACTCTTTTTACCTTCCTGCTTCTTTCTCAAATCTTCACGACGCTTGTTGACATCATCCATCTCGGTTTGGATAGGAGCAACGGCGGATGCACACTCCTTATCTTCCTCATTCAGAACCTCTTTTACCAACTTATGATCGGAATTCAACACCATATTGAACATATCGGGCATCTCTCCATAGAAGCTCATTCCAGCTTGAATGTTAGCCATCTCTTTCATACGGCGCATATATTCACTTTGAGTAATCATCACCGGAGAGGCATTTTCGCCCAAAGCTTGTGCCATAATGTTAAATTCAGTCTTTTCTATTTTCGGCAATTGGCTCTTGAAGATCGCAGAAAGTGCTTCTTGTTTATTTGCGTCCAAAGAGGTTTCTTTCTTGTCTTCTTTTACGATCAGGTTATCAACCACATCACTGTCGACACGTGTGAAACGAACCTTTTCGAACTTCTGCTCCAACATGCTCACCAAGGCAATATCGAGTTGACCGTCCATCAACAAGACATTATAACCTTTATTCTTAGCAGCTTCAATATAGCTATATTGTTCATCCTTGTGGTTGGCATACAGATAAATCAGATTTCCGTCTTTATCTGTTTGATTGTCCTTAATCAACGTTTTATACTCCTCAAAGGTATAATATTTGTTATCGGTATCGGTGAAAAGGGCAAAATCCTTTGCTTTATCATAGAAATCCTCTTGTGTAAGCATTCCGTAGTTGATAAAGATTTTCAGATCATTCCACTTCTCTTCGAATTGTTTACGATCGTTCTTGAAGATAGACTGCAAGCGGTCGGACACTTTCTTCGTGATATAAGTAGAAATCTTCTTTACGTTTGAGTCGCTTTGCAGATATGAACGAGAAACATTCAACGGAATATCCGGTGAATCGAGTACGCCATGTAGCAAAGTTAAGAAATCAGGTACAATGCCCTCTACGGAATCCGTCACATATACTTGATTGCAATAGAGTTGAATCTTATTCTTATTCAGTTCGATATTGCTTTTCACCTTCGGGAAATAAAGAATACCGGTAAGGTGGAACGGATAGTCCACATTCAAGTGAATCCAGAACAGTGGCTCGTCGGACATCGGATAAAGGTCGCGATAGAATTTCTTATAATCTTCGTCCTTCAATTCGCTGGGTTTCAAAGTCCACAACGGATTTGCGTCATTTACAATATTATCTTCTGCGGTTTCAACCTGTTTGCCATCTTTCCATTCTTTCTTTTTGCCGAATGCGATAGGTATAGGCAGGAAGCTACAGTACTTCTTCAACAATGAAGAGATGCGCGCTTCTTCGAGGAACTCCTTGCAATCATCATCGATATAAAGAACAATATCCGTACCACGGTCAGCCTTTTCTACATCTTCAATGGTGAATTCAGGACTACCATCACAAGACCATTTTACTGCTTGCGCTCCTTCTTTACATGATTTAGTGATGATTTCCACTTTTTTTGCCACCATAAAGGCAGAATAGAAACCAAGTCCGAAGTGTCCGATTATAGCGTTGGCATCGTTCTTATACTTTTCAAGGAAATCGTTTGCTCCGGAGAATGCAATCTGATTGATGTATTTGTCAATTTCCTCTGCTGTCAAACCAATACCGCGGTCGGAAACTGTAATCGTATCTTTTCCTAAAGAAACATGTACGGTCAAATCGCCCAATTCTCCTTTGTATTCACCAATAGAGGCCAATGTCTTGAGCTTCTGGGTGGCGTCAACAGCGTTAGAGACTAACTCGCGAAGAAAAATCTCATGATCACTGTACAAGAACTTTTTAATAACGGGGAAGATGTTCTCGGTAGTTACCCCAATATTTCCTTTTTGCATACTACTTAATATTTTTAGGTTTATATTTCTATTTACGGCAAATCAAGAAACAAAAAAAATGCCAGCCCTTATGGACTGACATTTTGACGGTCTTTTATGCAAGAAAACATTATGCCTTCTTCATACTTATTTCATTCTTTTCTTTATCAACTGCAACATGAATCGTATCATCCGGCTGAACTTCACCCGAAACAATTAACTCAGAGAGTCCGTCTTCAAGATAATTCTGAATAGCGCGTTTCAACGGCCGGGCACCGAACTGCACATCATATCCTTTTTCTGCCAGGAACTTCTTTACCTCATCATCAATTACCAACTTAAAGCCAATGGCTTCAATACGTTCATACAAGCCTTTCAGCTCAATATCAACAATCTTCGTGATAGCATCTAATGATAGCTGGTCGAAAGTGATAATCTCGTCAAGACGATTTAAAAACTCCGGAGCAAATGTCTTGTTCAAAGCCTTTTGTATCACATTACGTGAATGCTCATTATCATCTGTACGGTTCTGTGCGGCAAAACCTACACCACGGCCAAACTCTTTCAACTGCCGGGTACCGATATTGGAGGTCATAATGATAACCGTATTCTTGAAGTCGATAGTTCTGCCATAATTGTCAGTCAGACGACCTTCGTCCAATACTTGCAACAATATATTAAATACATCGGGGTGAGCTTTTTCAATCTCATCCAGCAATACGATGGAGTACGGTTTACGACGAACTTTCTCGGTCAACTGTCCGCCTTCCTCATAGCCCACATATCCGGGAGCTGCACCAATCATACGCGACACCGTGTACTTTTCCATGTATTCACTCATGTCAATTCGGATCAGCGCATCGGTAGAGCCAAACATATACTTAGCTAATTGCTTTGCCAAGTGCGTTTTACCCACACCGGTAGGACCCAGGAACATGAACGTTCCTATCGGATGGTTGGGATCTTTCAGACCAACACGACTGCGCAGAATGGCTTTCACCAGTTTGCCAATAGCAGCATCCTGGGCTATGACTTTAGCCTGCAATTCTTCTTTCATCCCGGCTAATTTGATACCTTCAGCCTGGGCCATACGTTGCACAGGCACACCGGACATCATCGAAATAACATTGGCTATTTCTTCTTCGCCCACAGCCTGACGATCGTCTTTAAGACGGGCTTCCCATTCGGCTTTCATTTCATCCAAACGCATGGAAAGCATTTTCTCACGATCACGATAACTGGCCGCAAGTTCAAAATTCTGCGATTTCACCGCATCGCCCTTCAAAGAACGGGCTTCTTCGATCAACTTCTCTTGTTCCTCAATTTCTTTTGGAACATTAATATTAGTGAGATGCACCCGTGATCCGGCTTCATCCAAAGCATCGATTGCCTTATCCGGAAAATTACGATCTGTTATATAGCGGTCTGACAACTTGACACATGCTTCCAGTGCTTCGTCCGTATAGTTCACATTGTGGTGATCTTCATACTTCTCCTTGATGTTTCTCAGGATTTGAAGCGTTTCGGCAGCTGTAGTAGGTTCTACAATCACTTTTTGGAAACGGCGTTCCAAAGCACCGTCTTTTTCAATGTTCTTTCTATATTCATCAAGAGTAGTGGCACCTATACATTGTATTTCACCACGAGCTAAAGCGGGTTTAAGCATGTTGGCGGCATCCATTGAACCGGCAGCGGCACCTGCTCCCACAATAGTATGAATTTCATCGATGAAAAGGATTACATTCGAATTCTTCTGCAACTCATTGATAATAGAACGAATACGTTCTTCAAACTGCCCGCGATACTTTGTTCCGGCTACAACGGAAGCCATATCAAGCATCACAACCCGCTTGTCAAACAAGATTCGAGATACTTTCTTCTGCACAATACGCAGCGCAAGTCCTTCTACAATAGCAGATTTACCAACTCCCGGTTCACCGATCAATACCGGATTATTCTTTTTACGACGACTTAATATTTGTGCCAAACGCTCTATCTCGCGTTCACGACCCACCACCGGATCAAGCTTACCTTCTTCGGCCGCCCGAGTCATATCCATACCGAAATTATCCAATACGGGAGTATCATTAGACGGTTTCTTCGCCGCCTGTGCCGCCGATGCCTGGCCGGCACCGGTATTGCGGGACGAACGAGAAGCATTCATATCATCTTCTTCATCTTCGTCATCCTCAGTAAATCCCATGCCGGCATTCGGATTGGTCGATTTCATCGAAAGTTGCTCAAAAACAGAGTGATAATCTACTTTATTTTCTTCCAAAACCGTTGCGGCAAGATTATCTCCATCCTTCAATATGGCTAATAGTACATGTTCTGTATCTGCTGTCGCACTTTTCAAAAGGCGAGCTTCTAACATACACATTTTTAATATTTTGGCTGCCATAGGTGACAGAGGTACATCTGCATCCGGTAGGAGAGTATCGTCTTCGGCATCCTTCAGAAAACTCTCTAAACGGCTCTTTACGCGTTTTAAGTCTATATCAAGCTTCATCAATATCTCAATAGCCTTTCCTCCGCCGTCGCGCAACATGCCAAGAAGAAGATGCTCGGGGCCGATATATCTATTTCTTAATCGGTTAGCTTCTTCCTTGCTATAAGTTATTATATCAGAAACTCTTTGTGAAAATTGATTGTTCATATTTTATTCTTCTCCTCAATTAAAAGGTTATCCACGACAAAGATACGCAATTATTATTTCAACGTATCCAAATTTAACTGTTTTATAATATACAAATCCCGTGCCATAAAAGTTTTATGTACTGATACTTCTTTTTATACCTATAATAATATAGTAGTGCTCAAAAAAAACAAGTTAGCACATAAATAGGAATTTATCGCATAAATTATTTGTCCCTACTGGAGAAAATTAATTTTCCAATAGGACGGAACAACTAGCTTACCTTGGTCGGTCTAAACTATATCCGCTCCGCTATTACTCCGCTACAAGACTGCTTAGGAGGTACCGTAAGCAGACAAATAGCGGAGCGGATACAGCTCGGATATACCTAGGGCATGTTTCAATGAAATACATTCATCATACTTCACACTACCTTAATATATATATGCACGCTATAAGTGAAGCCTGAATCAAAGTTTATGCCTGAAAACTTTTGTATATCGTAAAAAAGCAGTACTTTAGCGTGGTTTTTCACGAA
>JAEXAJ010000013.1 GCA_023458215.1 Bacteroidota bacterium | reverse complement strand
CTATCACCCCTGGTGGTGTAGGCGGTTTCAATGCCATGCATGCATTATCAACTCGCAATGAATCTCCCTCAACAGCCTCTCGTCCGTTCAGCGCAAGCCGTGACGGTTTCGTGATGGGTGAAGGTGGCGGTTGCCTGGTTCTTGAAGAACTGGAACATGCTAAAGCACGCGGTGCTAAGATTTATGCAGAAGTTGCCGGCGTAGGAATGTCTGCCGACGCTCACCACCTGACTGCTTCTCATCCCGAAGGTTTGGGGGCTAAGCTAGTGATGTTAAATGCGTTGGAAGATGCAGAAATGACCCCTGACAAAGTAGATTATATCAATGTTCACGGTACATCTACTCCTGTAGGTGATATTTCGGAAGCCAAAGCTATCAAAGAAGTATTCGGTCAACATGCCTATGAGTTGAACATCAGCTCAACCAAGTCTATGACCGGTCACTTGCTGGGTGCTGCCGGTGCAGTAGAAGCTATCGCAAGTATTCTTGCTATCAAGAATGGTATTGTGCCTCCGACTATCAACCACGAAGAGGGTGATAATGACGAAAACATCGACTATGACTTGAATCTTACGTTCAACAAGGCTCAAGAGCGCGAGGTGAATGTAGTTTTATCCAATACTTTTGGATTCGGTGGTCATAACGCCTGTGTTATTTTCAAGAAATACGCAGAATAATTAAGTCGTCGTGTTGCGTAATCAAATAGATAAGATAAGGCTCCTATTCCATAAGGAACGGGAGTCTTATTTTTGTTTCTATAAGATACTTGGTTTCTTCCCCCGTAATATTCAAGTTTATAAGCAAGCCTTGCTGCATAAGTCCACTTCCTTACGTTCGGATAAAGGACGTCCTTTAAACAACGAACGATTAGAATTCTTGGGCGATGCGATTCTCGATGCCATTGTAGGAGATATTGTTTTCAAGCATTTTGAGGGTCGTCGTGAAGGTTTTCTGACTAACACCCGCTCCAAAATCGTTCAACGCGAAACCCTGAACAAACTGGCTGTAGAAATAGGATTGGATAAACTGGTAAAGTACTCCACTCGTTCTTCTTCCCATAATAGTTATATGTACGGTAATGCTTTCGAAGCATTTATTGGCGCTATTTATCTGGATCAAGGCTACGAACGTTGCAAACAGTTCATGGAGGAGAAGATTTTCAAGGACCTCATCGACCTCGACAAGATGTCGCGCAAAGAGGTTAATTTCAAGTCAAAACTCATTGAATGGAGCCAAAAAAACAAGATGGAGGTTTCCTTTGAGCTTATCGAACAATTTCTCGATGAAGACTACAATCCGATGTTCCATACCGAAATACGCATAGAAGGACTTTCGGCTGGTACAGGTACTGGATACTCCAAGAAAGAATCGCAACAGAATGCCGCACAAATGGCATTAAAAAAAATCAAAAGTGACGAGACTTTCAAGGAAGAGATTCAAGCCGCATGGAAAGACCACCATGAAAAAACGGAAGCCGAGCCCATCACCACAGAAGAAGAATCAGCCGAAACAGATACCCATACGGCGCCCCTGAACGACTAAATCGTTATCTTCCGTCACCAGCTTCAATTTACCTGCAACCTCTTCCAATGGTGCAGAAGATATCTCATCTCCTTTCAAGGTAATCATACGGCCGAATTGTCCGGTCGCAATCAACTCTGTAGCATGCCCTCCCATACGCGTAGACAGATTACGGTCAAAAGGTGTAGGCGACCCTCCACGCTGAATATAACCTAATACAGTTTCACGGGTTTCAATACCTGTTTCATATTCAATCTCCTGTGCTATATACTCAGCAGCACGTTTTCGTCCGTCTGTTTGAATACCTTCGGCAACTACGACAATAGAATAAGGCTTACCCTTTTTCAAACGATTCAGAATCGTTTCTCCTATATTATGAATATCATAGGGAATTTCAGGTATCAAGATCACATCTCCCCCACCTGCCATACCGGAATATAGGGCAATCCAGCCGGCTTTGTGTCCCATTACCTCAATAACCATTACACGTTTATGCGAACTTGCAGTAGAATGCAAACGGTCAATAGCATCCGTAGCTATGCTTACGGCAGAATCGAAACCAAAAGAAAAATCTGTTCCCCATATATCATTATCAATTGTTTTGGGTACAGAAACAATATTCAGTCCCAAAGCAGCCATTTTTGCCGCTGTCTTTTGAGTGCCGTTTCCACCAATACAAACTACACAGTCCAAGCCTAGTTCTTTAATATTTTGTTCAATCAGAGCCGGCTTGTTCACATCGGACATCACACCATTCTTTTTGAAAGGTTTTTCGCGCGAAGTACCCAGCATAGTCCCTCCCAAATTCAGCAATCCTGATAAAGATTTTTCCGAAAACGACTCCACATCTTTGGTCAGCAATCCCTGAAAACCACTGTGAATACCTATCACTTCCATCCCATAATGATTGATAGCAGTTTTACATACACCACGTATGGTAGCGTTGATACCGGGGCAATCGCCTCCTGAAGTCAAAATACCGATTCTCATAACTTTATTTTTTTTAACAGGAAATCCTTCTATTTCTCTTGTCAATTGGTCAACAAGTTGGCTCATCAATTGAATACGTCCGTAAAGATAGAAAAAAAACTGAAAAAAGATAGAGATGCCAATAAATAAGATTATTTTTGCGCTTTAAATATGATTTCAACTAGAACGATGAATATTACAAAGTTTCTGAATAAGGTATATTTTGCCCCCCGTCTGAAAGAAATCGAACGATACACTGACCATGCCGGTGAATTGCAACAACGTGTGTTGCAACGTCTCGTAAGCAAGGCAGCCAATACAGAATGGGGAAAGAAGTACGATTATGCCTCTATCCATACTTATGAAGAGTTCAAAAAACGCCTCCCTATACAAACCTACGAAGAGATAAAGCCCTATGTTACCCGTCTGCGTGCCGGTGAACAGAATCTGCTTTGGCCTTCAGAGATTCGTTGGTTTGCCAAGTCATCCGGCACGACCAACGATAAAAGCAAATTCCTTCCTGTCAGCAATGAGGCTTTACACGACACTCATTATAAGGGAGGTAGGGACGCCGTTGCCATCTACTTGAAACAAAACCCTGACAGCCGTTTATTCTCGGGCAGGAGCCTTATCTTAGGCGGCAGCCATGCTCCTAACCTGAATACCAATCATAGCCTTGTAGGCGACCTCTCCGCCATCCTGATAGAAAACATCAATCCACTGGTAAACTTCGTTCGCGTACCGAGCAAGCAAACTGCTCTGATGGAGCACTTTGAACCGAAGATGGCAGCCATTGCCAATGAAACGATCCACGCTAATGTAACCAATCTTTCCGGTGTCCCCTCGTGGATGCTTGTACTTATAAAGCACATGCTCGAAAAAACCGGCAAAGAAAGCTTGGAGGAGATATGGCCAAACTTGGAAGTATTCTTCCACGGCGGCGTGGCTTTTACGCCTTATCGCGAGCAATACAAGGAGATTATCCGTAGCAGCAAGATGCATTATGTAGAAACCTACAATGCCTCCGAAGGTTATTTTGGAACACAGAATGATCCGAATGATTCCTCCATGCTGTTGATGATAGATTATGGTATTTTCTACGAATTCATTCCTTTGGAAGATATCGGCACAGACAATCCCCGTACCTACTGCCTTGAAGAAGTAGAATTGGACAAGAACTATGCTATGGTTATCTCCACCTCCGCCGGTTTATGGCGGTATATGATTGGAGACACAGTGAAGTTCACCAGTAGTCATCCCTATAAGTTTGTTATTACCGGACGTACCAAGCACTTCATCAATGCTTTCGGTGAAGAGCTAATAGTAGATAATGCCGAGAAAGGTTTAGCCAAAGCATGTGCTGAGACGGGCGCACAGGTCATAGAGTACTCGGCTGCTCCTGTCTTCATGGATGAACATGCCAAATGCCGACACCAATGGTTGATCGAGTTCGCCCAATTACCCGATAATTTGAAAAGATTCGCTCAAATATTGGATGATACCTTGAAGGAAGTTAACTCGGATTACGAAGCCAAGCGGCAGAATAACTTAGCATTGCAACCTTTGGAAATTGTGATTGCCCGTAAAGACTTATTCCACGACTGGCTGGACAGCAAAGGGAAACTAGGAGGACAACATAAGATACCACGTCTCTGCAATACAAGAAAATATATCGAGGAGATGTTGAAACTGAATAAATAAGATCTCAGAACATATAGAATATGAATTGAGAGCGAGTTCCTTTCAACTCGCCCTCATCGTTTTGTTCAGCTTTTAATACCCCGGATTTTGTTCCAGATTGGGATTCTGATCAAGAATTGATTGGGATATCGGTAATTTATAGTAGTTCCTATTGAATAAATTACCTAATGGCGCACGTCCTTCATCACGTTCCGACAAAGAATTCATCACTTCTTCAACCTTTCCCCACCGCACGAGATCATACCAGCGCTGTCCTTCCATTGCCAATTCAAGACGTCTTTCTTTCATTAAAATATCAAAAGCAACCTCCTTACTAGCAGGAGTAGGTAAATCTGCTAATCCAGCACGACGCCTTACTTGATTGATTACCCCTATTGCATCCCCTACACTACCATTTCCAAGGATTAGAGCCTCAGCTTTCAGCAATAAAATATCAGCATAACGATATTTAATGACTGTTGAGTAAGAAGAGCGAATTTTATACATGAACGGATAATGCTCTCTCGGATAATGATTATCCCATTTACTTTGATAATAAACCACTGTTTCCTTAAAGCGTTTTGTATCTCCGGCTGCTTCGAAAGCAGCTAGCAAATCTCTGGATGGTGTAATCCACTTGGCATAAGTAAACTGGCTATCCCAATTGTCCAAAAAACGTCCCAAAATATTAGGTAGCCAAGTACCACTCCCTGAGAAATACTGTGCTTCCAAAATAGATTCAGTTGTATTTCTACATTTAGCATCTGTCGCCAGATTGTCGGGTCCTGGAGGTAACATTTCATTTTGTAGTTTTACACCAAACAAGTCATTAAAATCATCAACCAAACGGAAACCATCTGTTGTTACCTCATCACAATATTTAATCACTTTTGCATAATCACGAAGTGGTTCTTCCGCATAAATCTTTGCTAATAGAGTACGCGCTACAGACTTACTAAAACGCGTCTTATCTGCCGGATTATTACTCGGGGCTGCATCAAGAGCTTCTAATAAATCCTTTTCTATCTGTCGATAGACCTCCTCTTCGGTATTTTGCGAAGGAAAGTAGGCAGGATATACGTCTCCTACCGTTTCCGAAGTAATATCGCCGGCTTCAGTAGTTACGATAGGCACGTTACCCCAGTTACGTACCATATCGAAATAAATCATAGCTCTGAAAATTTTAGCCTGAGCTTTATACGATTCTCGTTCTTGCGTTGTCAAAGAAGCATCAGTCACGGCATCAACATTACAAATAAGTTTGTTAGCCCGTGCGATGTCTTCCATATAACGATTCCAGCCACGTTGTAAAGGAGCAATCGTACTTGGTATCGTATTATTTTCAAAATACTGCGGAGCACCCGATCTAGTTCCTGCATACGCATTATCGGCATGTGTATCTCCAATAAGGTACATATCCTGATACCAATGTTCCTGACGATCACGCATCTGATTATAGAGTGTCAGCAAGTGTGCTTCCACTGCCGCCTTATCCTTAAATACTGCACCTTTATCTTCTTCCTTCTGCACTCCCTCCGTTACATCCGAATAGATATCAACGGGATCAAAATCCAGTGAACATGAGGCAGCGGCAAACATCAAGCTACCTACCAATAATCTGATAATATATATATGTCTCATAGTCTTTCTAATTAAAATTCAACATTAACACCAATAACAAACGATTTACTGTGAGGATAGGATCCCCAATCTATACCCTGTACACCACCATTATTACCCCATTCATTCACTTCGGGGTCCATTCCTTTGTAACTGGTAATAGTAAACAAGTTATTTGCCGTGAAATAGGGCTGCAAACGAGTGACACCCCACTGTTTCAACAACTTCCCGGTAAAGTTATAAGAGAAGGTCAGGTTCTTGAGTCGCAAGTAACTACCATCTTCTACAAAATAAGAGGAGTTCTTAATTGCAAATCCTGCTTTGGGCACATCGGTAATCTGCCCCGGCTCTCTCCACCTGTTCAAGACGCGTGTCGATTGGTTTTTACCATCGAACATAGCTTCCGTTTCGATACGGGAAGCATTATATACATCGTTCCCCTGAGAGCCTTGGATGAAGAAGCTTAGATTGAAGTTTTTCCAAGAGAAAGAGTTCGTCATACCATAAGTAAAATCAGGATTCGGATCACCGATATAGGTACGGTCTAAGGCAGAGATGATTTTATCATCATTCACATCCCGATACATCAACTCTCCGGTTTGAGGATCAACGCCATCGCTGATATAACCATAAAAGCCACCTAACGGACGTCCCGGTTCGTTACGCACAACATATTCTTTCAGGATATCGCTGCTGAGCTGTGCTCCTGAATAAATTTTCTGCAATTCCAATTTCTCAAGACGATTCCGATTGAAAGATATATTAAAGTCTGTGTTCCAAGTAAAAGGGCCTCTAAAATTCTGTGTACTGATTGAGAACTCAAATCCCTTATTTGTCATTTCTCCTTCATTGCGTACGATATTATTAGCAGCTGCGGCACCGGCAGGTAAAGAAACGTACATCAACATATCCTTAGTCCGTTTGTAATAATAGTCCATGGTAACATTAATACGGTTGTTAAACAGAGTTACATCCAAACCAATATCGGTTTGAGAAGTTGTTTCCCAAGTCAAATCGGAAGTACGGAGATTAGCCTGCGAAATAGTAGGCAAAGCGTTCTCATTCCCTTCTTTGAACCATTCCTGACGCGTAATATTATATTTCTGCAAATAAGCATAATCCCCCACACCCGATTGATTACCCGTTTGTCCCCAACTGGCACGGAGTTTCAAGTCGTCCAGCCATTTCAAACCACTCATAAACTTCTCGGAAGACATGCGCCATGCAGCCGATACGGAAGGGAATGTACCCCAACGATGATCCGGATGTAACTTGGACGAACCGTCTCTACGTACATTGGCCGTCACCATATATTTACCGTCGAAGTTATAGGAGATACGTCCGAAGTAGGACATAATGCCCCATTCAGAAGCTCCTGTACCTGTATTATTCCAAGCAATCTTATTGGCAACGTTCAATGTAACAACCTCGGAGTTTCTGAAATGAGAACCGTTAATCCAGCTTTCCTTATAGTTGGAAGTAGTCCAGGAAGTACCTGCCATTCCTTCTACATTGTGTTTGTTGAAAGCTTTGTGATAGGTCAGTACATTATCGAAAACGATCACAGTATTCGTATTGCGATTATCCGAAGCATTACCCCATTCATCTATACCATCAATATGTACAGGTGGGGTAAAAGTTGTCTTGAGATAATTCCTGCGGTCTAAAGTGAAAGAACTCTTTAATGATAATTCGGGCAGAAAAGTAATAGTAGCATTACCAGATGCAATTAAGCGACCTTCCTGAGCTTTGTTATTCTTCCCATTTTCCATGGCTTCTACCGGATTTACCAAGTTCATGCCATAGAAATTACGGTTATAATAGTTGTTTTCGTCATTCCATACCGGCACACTGGTAGGGAGATTGATTACGGCCAGTACCACACCACCACGATTGGAACCCATACCGGTGGTTATTCCATTCTTTGTATTGTCCGAATAGGAAATATTAGCACCAACCGTCAACCAATCCCGTACCTTATTTTCAATATTTGCACGGAAGTTATAACGTTTGAAAAAAGCGGCTTTGAGAATTCCTTGCTCGTCTAGATATCCTGCAGAAAGATAGTATTTAAACTTATCATTTCCATTTGATACGGACACCTGATAGTTTTGGGTAAGTCCAGTTTGATATACTTCGTCATGCCAATTAGTGATATCAGTAGTATTAGGGTTAAGGATAGCTCCTATCTCTGCTTGCAACTCCTTATACTGCACGGCGTTCAGAGACTCTATTTTATTAGCTACCTGATTGATGCCTAATTGTGCATTCAAGGCAACTTTCGCCTTTCCGGTTTCCCCAGCTTTAGTTGTAATCATAATGACACCATTTGCCGCACGCGAACCATAGATGGCAGCCGATGAAGCATCTTTAAGAATCTGCATGCTAGCAATGTCATTGGGTGAAAGGAAGTTGATATTATCTACCGCTACTCCGTCTACAACATATAATGGGTCATTGCTTCCATTAAAAGAAGTAGTACCACGTACACGGATAGACATCTCAGCCCCCGGCGTACCGCTTGGTTGCATCACATACACTCCGGCAGCTTTGCCCTGCAATGCTTGTGCAGCCGAAACGATGGGACGCTCATCAAGATCCTTTGTAGAGACACTGGATATAGCTGTTGTTACATCTTTGCGTTTCTGTGTACCATAACCGATAACAACGACTTCGTCCAATAACTCACCATCTTCTTTCATTCGGATGGTCAGATTGTTTTGCTGCCCTACTTTCACTTCTTCTGTCTGATAACCGATATAGCTTAAAACTAAAATAGCATCGGCAGAAGATATACTTACCTGGAAGTTTCCATCCATATCGGTGATCCCACCGGTAATGGTTCCTTTTACTTGTACAGATACTCCAATCATGGTTTCGCCTGTAATATTATCGAGTACCTGCCCTTTGATCGTTCTCTGCTGCCCGTAGACATGGAGAGTAAATAACTGCGCCAACATAAGTAACGCCAGCATCCATAGATTTTCTTTTTTCATGTGTATTAAATTAAGTTCAACTATTATTTCACGTTCACAAATCCGTCTGTTTCCTCGCTTTTATCTTTTAAACCTGTTGTCTTGGCTTTCTCTCTTGCATCCTGGCGTTGCTGACGTAAATATTTGGAAGCATCATTGCCGGTCATCACCAACGGAGGAGGTATTTCGCCAAAGTCTCTTGTATATTCCTGTAACTTCTGCAACATCTCTTTTGCCTTTTCAGGATATTTATGGTATACGTTGTACTTTTCTCCTACATCCTCACGAAGATTGAAAAGCAGCGTATCATGCGCAGCAGTAGATGTTCGCCAAAAATTACCTTTAATCTCGGGAGCAGGAAGAGATATCTTCCAGTCGCCGGAACGGTAATCAGTGATATCACGATTATTGCGGAAATAAGCATAGTCCTGACTGGCACGCTTGCCGGTTCCTCCTAAGACATCGGTCAGGTTATAACCATCCAAACGTACTTCCGGCAAAGAGGCCCCGCTAAGGTTGGCTACCGTTGGAAGCCAATCAAGTAAGCTTATAACATCTCTATTGACCAATGGCTTAATATGTCCTTTCCAATAAGCTATACATGGAACACGGACTCCACCCTCATAAGCAGTGGTTTTACCTTCGCGCAACGGAAAAGCCCTTCCTCCCAATGGACCTTCTTGCAACCAAGGTCCATTATCACTGGTAAATACGACCAATGTATTATCATCAAGACCCAATGAGCGTAATGTTTCCATCACCCTACCCACACTCCAGTCGACTTCCAGTACCGCATCGCCATAAATACCGGCACCCGATTTGCCTGCAAACTCTTTGGAAACATATATAGGTACATGCATCATATTATGTGCCAAAAAGAGGAAGAAAGGCTGATCGGCTTTCCTGCGGATATAATCAATGGCTTCTTCCGTGTATCTTTTAGTCACATTATCGATGTCGATATGAAACTCTTCCACTTCATTACCTCGCAGAAATACTTGGGCGCTCATATCGTTGCTATACGGAATACCAAAGTATTCATCGAAACCTTGCTGCAAGGGCAGGAACTTGTCACGGTTTCCTAAATGCCACTTGCCGATGCAGGCAGTTGCATATCCTTGTGTCTTCAAGACCTCGGCCATCGTAACTTCATCCGGCGACATGCCCGTATAGCTATCCGGATAAAAGACTCCCTGAATACCCATGCGTGCCGGATAGCGTCCGGTAAGAAAGCCCGCACGAGAAGGGCTCGAAATGGGTGATGCTGCATAGCAATCGGTAAACTTGATGCCTTGTTCGGCTAAGGCATCGATGTTCGGTGTAGTCCAGCGGGTTTCTCCATAGCAACTGACATCCGAATACCCCATGTCGTCCATATAGATAAAGACGAAGTTCGGTTTTACACTCTTGGCAGGAGTGGCAGCCATACAGGAAGCTCCGACAGTTCCCAGTACTCCGCCCCATACCCAATTAAGATAGTTCTTCATGTTTTTCATACAACAAATGTTTTTTGAGATGGAGCAAAAATAAGGGGAAAAGGTAGCCATATTCAGACGATTAAATCGAAATGAGGATAAATGAGATTAGCGTATACCATAAACGAGTGATACACAACAAACTAATCAATCCTCTTTGATAGGAAGAATGAGATCAAAGGGAAATGAATAAGAGGAAATTAGGTCGGATTATTCCGCAGAAAGCGTACCGATCTTCATAATCAACGACTCAAAAGAGTCTTTGGAGACTACAGATTTATTCTTTACTTTTGAACGTATATTGTAGATTGTATTAATAGAATAGCGTAGCATTTGGGCAATCGTCGCACTATCGCTAAAGCCCAACCGTATCAAAGCGAAAACCCGCAATTCGGAAGTCAACGTTTTACGTTCTTTTTGTTTATCAGTTAGTACTATTTGGCTTTCATCCGCCATAAGCTTATTATATTCTTCGATGAAATGGGGAAAAATCGAGAGGAATGCCTCGTCAAACTTGGCATAAAACTCCTCCAGGTCTTCATCATCGGCACCGGCACTCAGAGTCATGCGAAGGGCTTCTTCAATCTTTCCCTTTCGGAGAGCTTTATTCACTTCGAGCTTGAATTTCTGGTTCTTATCTATATACTCAGAACTCAAACGTATAAAGTGAGCTACATAGTTTTCTTTGATATAGTTGTTCTCTTTCAGGTTCTCATTCGACTCTTGTAACTTGCGGTGCATGCGTGAGAGCTTGTTCTTCGTCACAATGACTACCACCAATATCCCGACACACAGAAATAATAATAAGAAAATAGTTGCTACGCCTGTCCGCAGATTGGTAATATAGGTTTGATTCTTCTTTTCATAAGCTTGGGTTACTACGGGAAGTGTTTTGGCTATCTGCAAACTGCGCAGGTTGGCATTATAGAAGTAAACGTCTTCCATGCATATTTGCAAGTATCCTGCTGCTCTTGAAACTTCGTCCCACTCATATAAAGTACGGGCAATGCGATGCAAAGAGGCATGATCTTTGATGCACAACTGCATATCTTCTATAGCAGAATTCAGCATAGCTTCAAAGAAACCGTTCTTATCTCCCATACTATTCTTCACATCTCCTATATTGTACCAAACGCCGGCATACTCGCGGTCATCGGGTGTCATTGAGGATAAACGTTCTTTCGACAATGCCAATGCCTCTTCAAATTTCTTCTCGTCCATATACTTCTGCATATATACATCATAGTAAATGATGGAACCGCTATCAACTACCGCCAGCAAAGAATCCTGATATACCTTTGCCGAGGGTGAAAAAACATGTTCGGCAAGTACTTTGTCTTTAGAGATATAGGCTATCTGACGATAGATAAGGTTATAGGCACGGTAATAGGAGGGAAGCAATTCTTCACAAACTTCCACTCGCTTGATTGAATCCATTAAAACGAGTGCTTCCAGATACATACCTGATTTGGCAAGGTAAGTTGCCAGGAACATCTCCGATTCCATTGTCTTGGTATAATCGTGCAATTGTTTGGAGAGCTTGATATTTTCGTAGATATAGTATATCAATGAGTCACAGATATATCCCCGATAGAGTTGCTGTATCTCCTTATTCAGCTCATATCTTTGGGGAGACAAAGCTGGTAGTTTACTTAGCATTCTCTTGACATCTTTAATATCCTGTTCTTTCTTCGCCTGAAACTGTGGGCGCAGTTCAATAAGGCTATCAAGGGTAGTCACCTGCCTTTTGTATAATGAAATAGAGGTTTGACGGTCGGTGCACCCAGCAAGGCAAACTGCCGATACAAACAAAAGAAATAGATAAATAATGAAAGTGAAAGGCTTCAATGTATTCTTCATATCGTATTATTTTGTGGTATTTTGTTTCTTCCATACATAAATGACCTACGCAAAAGTAAGAATAAATATAACCGACTTTATGCAAACACAAATAATTAACCTTCGTCTGTTACTTTAACAGAAAGACGTTATATAATTATTCCCCCTCCCAATAGCAATCCATCCTCATCATAAAATGCCGCCGCTTGTCCGGCTGCTATAGATTCCAATGGTTCTATGAACCGGACATGCAGTAGTCCGCCTTCGGTAAGGGTAACTTTGCAACGGTTGGCCTGCTTGCGGTAGCGGATTTTCACAATCACCTCTTCGGCTTGTAGCACACGGATATCTTCTACAAGATTCCACTCTTTCAGGTACATTTCTTCCTTATATAAGGAAGATAGAGGGGCAAGTACTACTTCATTTCTCTCGACCGAGATTTCTTTCACAAATACAGCGCGGTTCAAGTGTATGCCCAGGCCGCGGCGCTGACCGATGGTATAAAAGGGATATCCTTCGTGCCAACCTAGAAAAACGCCGTTTTCATCGACAAATCGCCCTCGCCCGGGCAATTGTTCGGCAGGTACTTCACGCTTCAAGAACGAGCGGTAGTCTAACGGGCAAAAGCATACGCCGATGCTGTCTTTCTTGGTCGCTACCCGTGCGAAGCCACGGGTGGCAGCATAAGTACGAGCATCGGCTTTGGTCATTTCTCCCATAGGAAGAAGCATACGTTGCAAGATGTCTTGCTTCAACCCCCAAAGGAAAAAGGTCTGATCCTTATCCTTATCGGTGGCAGGAGCGATGAAATAATGGTCACCTTGCAGCACTTTACGCACGTAGTGTCCGGTAGAAATCCAATAAATGCCCTTTTCATCGGCAATTTTCGCCAATAGCGTCCACTTCAGTTCATTGTTGCAGAGCGTGCAGGGAACGGGAGTACGACCGGCCAGATATTCATCGAGGAAATAGCGAATGATACGCGAATGAAACTCATCGCGTACATCGCATGTAATATGTTCTATTCCCAAACGGGCAGCCAGGGCACGAGCATCTTCGAGATGTTCGGCACTTCCTTCGGCATCGTAAAAACGGAAAGTGACACCTGTCACTACATATCCTGCATCTTGCAACCTCATGGCAGCTACAGAGCTATCCGTACCACCGCTCATGCCCAGTAATACACTTTTATTTGACTTCATAGCCGCAAAAGTAATAAAGGAAAAATAAAATGACTACTTTTGTATCTCAAAAAGATTTTAAAATAGACATACAATGAAAGACGATTTCGACTATCAGGCAGTGCCTTACGACTACATCCACTGCTTCAATCAAGATTGTCCCCGAAGTGAAAGCTGCTTACGCCATTTGACTGCCATGCACGCTCCGAAGACTACTCCTTACATCGCTACAGTAAATCCTGCCGCTTATCCCGAAGATTACGACCATTGCCCACACTTCAGAAGTGCCGCGAAAGTGCGCTTTGCGTGGGGAATAGAATCCATATGCGACAACATCCCTTACAAGACTGCTTTAACACTGAAAGCATGCTTGCACAATCTTTATCCCAAAACGACTTATTACCGCATTCTGCATCAAGAACGTCCGCTCTCTCCGGAAGAACAAGCCGTCATAGCCCGTATATTCGCCCAAAACGGAGTGACCACGCCGCCCGTATTCGACCGATACACGGATGATTATGATTTCAAGAACAAATAAGAGCCGATTCTTCTTACAAAGCACACGGAGTAAATACGAAAAGCACTAAAAAGAGTGATGAGGGGCTTACACTATATACTTGATAATCAGTCAGGATATAGTCCCACTCATTTCCCTGCATGTGGGAACTATATTCCCTATACGATGGAAGTACACTCCCATTACGATGGAGACACGCTCCCATTATAGTGGGAACATAGTTCCATCGTAATGGGAATACATCTCATCCCTACCGGGAACATATCCGAGGTATAACCTCAGATTATCTCTCCTTTATTTAGAGAACTTTTCCGATGCACAATATCACGTCTCCTCTAGCTGAAAGAGGAATAATTTCTGTCAAGCGATAGATATTCACAGATTTATTATACCTTTGTGTTCCCAAAAGAAAACAAAAACAGATCGTTATGGAACAACAACTGACCATCTACAACACCTTAGATAGAAAAAAGGAGTTATTTGTGCCTTTGCATGCTCCGCATGTGGGCATGTACGTCTGCGGACCGACCGTTTACGGTGATCCACACTTGGGACATGCACGTCCCTCCATTACCTTCGATGTACTTTTCCGCTACCTGACGCATATCGGCTACAAAGTACGCTACGTCCGCAACATCACCGACGTAGGTCACCTGGAACATGATGCCGACGAGGGCGAGGATAAGATTGCCAAGAAAGCACGCCTTGAGCAACTGGAACCGATGGAAGTGGCGCAATACTACATCAACCGCTATCACAAGGCGATGGATGCGCTCAACGTACTTTCACCCAGCATCGAGCCGCATGCTTCGGGACACATCATCGAGCAAATAGAACTCGTAAAAGCCATCCTGAAGAACGGCTACGCCTACGAAAGCGAAGGTTCCGTCTACTTCGACGTAGAGAAATACAATAAAGACCATCATTACGGCAAACTATCCGGCCGTAACCTCGACGACGTTCTGAACACCACCCGCGAACTGGACGGACAAAGCGAGAAACACAACCCCGCCGACTTCGCCCTTTGGAAGTGTGCCCAGCCCGAACACATCATGCGCTGGCCCTCTCCGTGGAGCAACGGTTTCCCCGGATGGCATGCCGAATGTACAGCTATGGGCCGCAAGTATCTTGGCGAAAGCTTCGACATACACGGCGGTGGCATGGACCTTATCTTCCCGCATCACGAATGCGAAATTGCACAATCAGTAGCTTCGCAAGGCAAGGACATGGTGCACTACTGGATGCACAACAACATGATTACCATCAACGGACAAAAGATGGGTAAGAGCCTAGGCAACTTCATCACCCTCGAAGAATTCTTCAAAGGAAGCAACAAGCTGCTGACTCAGGCATACAGTCCGATGACCATCCGTTTCTTCATCCTGCAAGCTCATTATCGCAGCACCGTAGACTTCAGCAACGAAGCCCTGCAAGCTGCCGAAAAGGGATTGTCACGACTGATGGACGCCATCAGCGGAATAGAAAGAATCACACCCGCCGCCACTTCTACCGTAGACGCAAAATCGCTGCGCAACAAGTGCTACGAGGCCATGAACGATGACTTGAACTCTCCGATAGTGATCGCCCACCTCTTTGACGGCGCCAAGATGGTCAACAATATTCTTGCCGGCAACGACACCATCACTGCCGACGACCTGAAAGAGTTGAAAGAAACCTTCCACCTCTTCAGCTTCGACATCCTGGGACTGAAAGAAGACAATGCTTCCAACGAAGAACGTGAAGCCGCCTTTGGTAAAGTAGTCGATATGTTGCTCGAAGAGCGTCAAAAGGCTAAAGCCAATAAGGATTGGGCTACTTCGGACAAGATACGCAATGAACTTACCGCCCTCGGTTTCGAGATAAAAGACGGTAAAGAGGGATGCGAGTGGAAACTGACGAAATAAATGAAGAATGAAAAATGAAGAATGAAGAATTGGCTGCGCTATATAAATGCGCCGAATGGAAATTCTTCATTCTTCATTTTTCATTCTTCATTTAATTCAAGTTCCAGCAGTAACTTCTTCGCCGATAGTCCACCGGCATACCCTACCAGCTTATGATTGCTACCGATGACACGATGGCAAGGTACAAATATAGAAATAGCATTGGCCCCATTGGCTGCGGCAACCGCACGAACTGCTTTAGGATTATTCAATCTTTGGGATAAGACGGCATAAGAAGCTGTTTCTCCGTATGGGATATTCAATAGCTCATTCCAGACCGACCGCTGAAAATCAGTCCCCGCAAAGAGCAACGGGATATCAAACTCTTTTCGTTTATGGAGGAAGTATTCATCTAATTGAGCTATCGCTCTTTCAATGATCTCCGAAGTACCCGATTCATAACGGGCATCGAACGCTTTCTGTATCCTTTTGTCAATAGACGTTCTGCGTGGCTCATCTACCATCCAGTCGCACAAACAAAGCTTGCCTTCAAGAGACCCTAGTATCAGTTCTCCACAAGGAGATTGATAGTATCGTATCCGCACTACCTGCTTTGCATCTTGAGAATTATCATCCATATCCTACATTTTAATAAATACAAAGATATCAGTTACTTTCTGAAACATAAAGTATTAAGGACTAAATATTCTTAGAATGTAAAACCTAACCCCGCATACCAACCCACACTCTTTGTTTGGTTAGACCAGTTCAGTTGTATCTCCACAGGCCCCAAGAAGCTATTATACATGTAACCGATGCCCGCTCCCACCAAATCATACGAATGAGCGTCACTAAAAAGTCGATGGAGCGCTTCGGAACTACGCCCGTAATTTCCTACCACTGACACATACTGATTCTTCAAGATACGCTGACGAAGTTTCAAACCGGCAATAATCACCGTGCCCGAAGCCAGTTCCGCCCGATTAATGCCTACAAAAGGTATTTGTTGCGGCATATACCGTCCCGGCATATCACCACCCAAGAGGTTGCTGACGGCAAATGTGTAATTATCATGCCCGCCCGCCAAAACACGTCCATCAAGTGACGGAATAACCGTGAAGTTATTCATCGGCGTTATACAACTCTTCCAATGGGCATAGAAAGCTGAAACAGGATTATTATCCTTGTACTGGAAAAGGTTATCAGTATAAAGATTATAAGTCAACGCCCAAGCCATACCTTTGGTGGGCACACTCCTTCCATTCATCGTATTATACACCATTCCGGCATAATAACTGAACAAAGACTCATTCTTGAACATGATTGCATCCACCGGTTCCAAGGACAACATATCATGATAACGGTAATTATCGAAATTGATACCTGCGCTTACCTGAATCTGATGCCAGTCTTTCGCCACTCCGACATTAATCAGCTGATGGGTGAAGGTCAAGTCTAAGGTTCGCTTTCCTTCATTATAGATACTGACATCTTTATAGTCGAATTGGTAAGTCACCCCGGTTTGCCACCCCCTGCTCCATTGATAGTTGTATCCAACTTGTGCCATGGTGCGCTTGCCCAGACGTGCCGTCAAGCTAAGTTGAGACGTTTGCTGTTTTCCCAAATAATAAACTGTATTTGCCTGCAATGCCGCCAGCTCTTCGGTATCGAAACGGAAACCTATATTCAACTTGTTCTCCCGTGCAGAAGGAGCGGATATCTGTGGATCAACGGGGATTTTCTTACTCTCGGCAATATCCGGAACCGGGTAAGGTCCCGGTCGGCGGGGCTGGTAGTCCGCACTTAGCCCCAACTGCTTCTTTAAGTCAATCAGTTTATTCCAATCTCCCATCGCTGCCCGCTCTCCTCTGACAATCAATGTATCTATGGCCTCTTTACTAAAACTCGCCGCCGAATACCCGGTTACATCCACCTTGATATGTACATTGGTCTTACGAAGATTCTCCAAGTATTTCTTTTCCCCTTGCAGATTGATAATCTGCCCGAAGATATCTTTCACCGACTTCAATTCCGAAGCATCCAATAGCGGACTTTGTACATCTACTCCGATAATAAGGTCGGCACCCATAGCCAGCGCTACATCTACCGGGTAATTATTAACCATTCCACCATCTACCAATACCATATTATCCAGATAGATAGGAGCAAATACGCCCGGAATCGACATGCTGGATCGCATGGCCGTAGCCAATATACCTTCATGAAAGACGACTTCCGTGCCATTCACCAAATTCTCGGACACACAAGCAAATGGAATAGGTAAACGACTAAAGTTCGTTGAGTCCCGATAGGTATAAGTCAACGTAGAGAACAACCGTGCCAGGTTCTTCCCCTTTATAATTCCCGCCTCCAGCACATTGCCGGACTTAAAGGAGTATGGAATGGATAGTACATAACGCTCCGACTTCAGCCGGTCGTCCAATAAAAGATCTTTCGGGTTCGGTGCATCCGACAAAAGGAATTTCCAATTCTGTGCCCTTGCCATGCTATCCAGTTGTTCAGGGGTATATCCTATAGCATACAGCGCCCCCACAAGTGCACCCATACTCGTACCCACTACATAATCAACCGGGATGCCTGCTTCTTCTATCACCTTTAAAGCACCAATATGAGCGGCACCTTTGGCGCCACCACCACTTAATACTACCGCTACCTTGGGGCGCAAAGTCGCCCCAAGGTAGACTGGAAAAAGTAATAATCCGATAAATAATATATATTTCATACGTTCTGCAGAGGTTTTATTGAATATAAAACAATGGAACAATCCGCTCCAGCAGATAGTTCATTCACAGGCCTTATCATTCTCCATTAAGATTCTTAATTAGCTTTCCACACTTTTATAACATAAAATAAACAAAAAAATCAGAATACTACTATACTTTCTTATTCAATAGATATAGATACACCACAATTACTAAATATTTTTATTATATTAGCTATATATTTTATATAATTTACTATATTTGCCATTCTATTACATCAATCTTAAATCTAAGAGAATGAAAATGCTATCAAGCCACAAATTTAGGTTTTCAAGAAGCATTATACTTGTTTTATCTATTTTAGTTTGTACTTCATGTTTCAATAACTCTAGTTTAGAAATATCTCTAGCATTATCTAAAGGAAACAGAAACGAACTAGAAAAAGTCATAAAGCATTATAGCCAAAATCCACAAGACTATCTGAAACGTAAAGCTGCTTTATTCTTAATTGAAAATATGAAAGATTATTCTTTCAAAGAGTATATTCTAGGAGATAGATACATTCAAACAATAGATTCTTTATGTCAAGTCCAACACTTTGTGATAAATGATTTCATGACAGCAGTGAACAGTATAAGCCAACATTTAAATAAGAATATCCTTCGAGAAAAATGTCAGATAAAAAACGATCTGGAATATGTAACAGCCGAACAATTGATAAAGCACATTGATTTATGCTTTGAAGCATTGAAATATCCTTGGTGTAAGAATCTGGATTTTTCTGACTTTTGCGAATATGTTTTGCCGTATCGCTTGGGAGAAGAAAAACCGGAAGATTGGATAGACGCGTATCGAGATAGCATGAAAACATCAATAGACCTCTTCACTAAAATGAATATGTCAAACTCAGAAATTTGCAACTATCTACTCCAAAAGTCCGCAAATAAAGACTTCTTTTATACTAACATTATACCAGACCTGCCACCATCCTCATTGCTTTATACAAACTTGGGAATAGGCAACTGCAAAGAGTTACAAGCGTTAACAATTTACTCATTAAGAGCGCTGGGAATTCCGGTTGCTATTGACTTTACGCCTCAATGGGCAAAGAGAAGTTTAGGTCACGGATGGTGTGTATTAGTTGGAGCAGATAGGCAAATCCCCTTTCTATTTCATGACCAAGTACCCTTCGGCGAACATATCTCAAGCATAGAACATAAAGACGGGCTTAGCAAAGTTTATAGAAAAATGTACAGTGAACAAGCCGAAACCTTATCAAGCCTTAATCCACAAGAAGAGATACCTCCCATCTTTAAGGACAAACATTTGAAAGATGTGTCGGAATTGTACTTCAGTCCTCAAAACATAAAATTGGACTTATCACAATCTCCCCCAGTACCCAAAGAATATGCCTACTTATCCGTTTTCGATAACCAGGAATGGGTGCCAGTAGCCTGGGGAAAGATAAAAAAGAATAAGGTAGAATTCAAGAAAGTAAATAAAGGAAACGCTTATTTGGTTACATACTACCACCAAGGAAAGACTTATCCAGCATCAAATCCTTTCATCATAAAAGAAGATGGAGAGGTAAAAATGCTGAATCCCAATAAAGATTCTTATACTTCTATTTACCTAAGCAGGAAATATCCGGATAAGGAAAATGTTTATGAAATAGCTAAAAAAAGGACTCTTGGTGGCAAGTTTCAAATAGCAATCAAAAGCACTCTTATGTTTACTGATATTTATACAATTAATAAATTCCCAGCTACATTGGCTCCTACGTCTGTTGTACTTCATACTCCATTAGAAGCAATGGCGCTTCGCTATGTTTCAGCACCGAACTCTAATGTCTATTTAGCAGAATTAGAAGTTTATAACGATCAAAACAAACAGATAGAGGGTACTATTATTGGTACTAATGGTAGTTGGTATAATAATGGCCGTGATAAATATAAGGTATTCGACCATAACATGCTGACCTACTTCGATGCTCCAATCGCATCTGACGGCTGGGTAGGTTTACGGTTTAAGAAGAAAGAAAAAATTAAAAGAATAGTATATACTCCCTATAATGATGACAACGGCATTAATAAAGGAGAGCTATACGAACTGTTCTATTTTGATGGAAATTGGGTCTCTTTAGGAGAGAAGTATGGTGACAGTTCATACATAATGAGATATGACAATGTGCCTAGAAACGCTTTACTCTTATTGAAAAATAAAACAAAGGGAAGAGAAGAACGTATATTCACACAAGAAAATTATATTCATCAATGGTGGTAGAGTTTAACATGAGAAATAAAATAAAGACATTCCGGTTGCATCGTGAACCAAAGAGAGCAATTTAAAGATGAATTAAAATGAAATATACAGAAAAACAGAAGTAACCATTAAATGGAAAAAAGATAAAAAAGACATGAAGAACTTATTAATACTTGCCCTATTTATTGCACTGTTGATATCATATGTATCGCATATTAGCAAATATGGACTTCATTTTACAGTGATATCTTTACTTGTACTAACCACAATAGAAATCTGGATTTGGCGTAAAAAAAATATTTCCACAACAATAGCAGACAAAAAAGCTGTAGAGTTTGAGTCTTCAGATGTGTATATTAAGATGAAAGGTATAATTGAGTCATATAAAACTAAAGATAAATCAGAAGAAAGAATAGACGAAGAAGATTGGAAACAGTTGATTTCCGAGACTGACAAGCGCTGGAAGAACATTACTGTACGGCTAAAAACACGCTACAATCTAACCCAGAAAGACATATATATCTGCTGCCTCTATTTGACTGATTTCTATATCACAGATATGAAATATCTTATGAACTGTTCAAGGAACACCATTTACAGATATGGCGACGAAGTACTGAAAAAGATGGGATATGAGAAAAAAACGATTTCTTTACGTGAAGCACTCAAAAAAGTATAAAAAAGCAAGATAATACACTCATGGTACATATTTCACGCCATTTTAGCTCAAATGATACACATTTGGTACACTTGGTTTGTGTCGAAACCCTTTAATTTGCAAAATAAACAACAAAACATATAATGATGGACGCGGAAACCGCCGAATGCCGGAATCCGCTCACTATACTAAATTTCATAAATAAAATCCAAGGTATTGAGTGAAGTGTTCCAAAGAATAAGAAATAAGCTTGTTGTGGATAGTGACACATGCTATTTAACTGTATATTCGGCGAAAGATTTGAATATATCAAATTATCTATTTTCTTTAGTGGAAAAATCTGTAGATAATGCCAATATTCAATACCAAATGTACCAATTCTTTAAAAGTAATAACAAAGGCATTGTAGTCAAAAATCCTTTTGATATAAACAAGCAGGTTATTACTACTAGAGTTAGTATTGAATCTGATTATGGTAACCAATGGTCCACTAATACTTATAATCTTAGTCATTCAAAAGTCACTACTGTGATAAATACTATGCGAACATCTAACGGATCTGTTTCTACTTTTGGATCAATAGTAGCAGGAGTCTTTTCGGGTACTACTGCATCAATAATAGTAGGGTTAAACGGATATTTTAATGATTCACAGTTCTCCAATATTCAAGATGAATATGCCAGATCTGGTGCAACAAAAGGAATAACACTGAGAGAATCAACAATGTATTCTCCAACAGGGATCAGTCACACTTCGTATGGGTCGAGTATTAATAGATGATATGATGGAACGAAATAAAGTAATGAGGCGTTTAGCTTTTTGGACGAGTGGTGGCATATTGATTGTTTTAGGTTTATATTTTTATCTTAAAAATCCTTTGGATGTATCATTTAATAATTTAATTTTGGTAGTAGTGATTTGGCCTATAATTTTTGCTATAGTGGATTTTTTATTCCGAAAGAATAAAGTTTATGGGACAATAATGCTTATAATAAAACCTCTTATTCTCATTGCCTTTTATCTCATTTTATCAATATACGAATGTATATTATCTAAGTAATAATCAGACATACAATATTACTGTGAAGTTCAAATTTTGGACACTTTTTAATGTAATAATTATTTCAGTTTTTACACAAAAAATGGTATTCATCAATGGTGGTAAAATCTAATATTAGAAACAAAATAGTATCTTCTTTAGCAGGAATCATCATCATACTATCTGTAGCCGGATTGCCAACAAATCTTTTTGGCTACAACAAGACATTTACTATATTTAGTGTAGCTGCTGTTACACTTATCATATTCTTATTATTGCCAATAATATGTACATGGAATGGCAAAATTCACAAATCAGACATTCTTTGTTTCTGTGCTATAGCACTTTATTTAATTGATTTCAGATCTTTTGATAATTTGTGGAATATAGGATGTATCTGTTTATTGCTCCTTTTCATCTGTCTTCGTTGGTGCAAACAAATATCTTTTACTATAATTTTCAAATGTTGTCTTTGGGCACTATTTCTACTCAACCTGTGGGGATACTTACAGTACTTTAAATATATCCCTTCATTCAGCCAGTTTTTCCCAATAACAGGACCATATCACAATCCAGCCATTTTTGCAGTAATGCTTAGTTTACTATTGGGGATAGTATTAAACATCTTCCTATTGTTTTATAGTTTACTAAAAAAAAATCATTTTCTATTGATAATTATTACAATAATATCTTCATTTTCTCTTCCTCTCTTAATCATGACAAATGCTAGAGCTGCTTATCTAGCCTTATTATCATCAGTTTTATATTGTCTCTACACTAAATTTGCAGCTAAAAAACAAGCATATAATCCATTAACTATTAATTCAATAGTTATAGTTCTTATACTTCTATTTATCGGAATTCTTTATAAGCAAAAACCACAATCCGCTGATGGGCGTTTGTTAATCTGGAAGATTAGTGCAAAGATGATACAAAATAAGCCTTTTTTAGGATATGGTAAAGGGGGATTTACTGCAAATTATATGTACTATCAAGCAGAATATATGAAATCTACAGCTAGCATATCAGAGAAAAGGCTGGCAGGGAGTACCCACCTAGCTTTCAACGACTTATTGCGTATAACTGTAGATCATGGACTGATAGGAATGTTAATTTACATAGCAATAATTGTTTGGATACTTCGACCACCTAAAAAGAAAGATCCTATTTCTATTACAATTAAATCTCTTCTTTCCGGAATAGTTTTATGGGGAATGTTCGCATATCCTGATTCCACATTTTCTATTCTTACATTTTCGGTTATGTCATTGGCTTGCTATTTTAATAGGGCTGCCGGAAATACCTGTATTCATATCAATGGCAAATTATCCAAAATCATAGTTATGATACTCTTTGTAACTGCCCTATTCTTAACAGAAAGACTTTCTGCAAAATGGCAAATCTACCATGGAATGCACACTTATCTTCAGAGCTACTCTGCAAAGAGCATAGCTAGAAATTTTAATGTACTTAACCGTTTTAAGAAAGAAATGGCAAATGATATAGGATTTGCCCATCTCTACTGTCAGATGGCTAAAATTGGAAACAAAGACATAGAATTTATTTCCACAATCTTATTTCTAGAGAATAAATTTCCTGATCCTAGTGTATGGGTGATGAAAGGAGATTATTTAAAAAAGAATGGTGAGTTGGAAAAAGCAGAAGCTGCTTATAAACTAGCATCAAACATGGTCCCTACTCTGCAAACTCCTCGTGGGAGACTGGCTATCTTGTACAATGAGATAGGACGGAAAAAGGAAGCCATAAGAATTGTACAAGAAATTCTAAAGGAAGAAACTAAAGTATATAATTTTGATACATTCCGATTACATCGTGAACTAAAGAGAATTTTTAAAGACGAATTAGATTGAAAAAACAAAGAAAAATGAAGAACCTATTAATACTTATTTCAATTTGCAACGTAAGCAACAAAATAATACGTTGCACATTAGAAGAATCTTCGAAGACGAATTAAAATAAAGTTTAATTATTAAAATGAAAAACACATGAGAAACATCGTGAAATGCAAGAAATGGCTTATCTTAGCTGCTATATGCGTGTTAAGTGTGCTGTTTGCATGTACTGAGCAGATAATTAATGGTGTTCCGGAAGCGGAAGATTTAACATTGACTATTGCTAAACAGTGGTACGAGAGTGAATATCCTCCCCCGTACAACGGGAGATTCCAAGGATGAAGTACTAATGAAACCTGACTGGAGAGGTGCCGTAGCTTCAGCTAAGGGACGATTTGAAACTGTTGAAACTCCTATTCTTATGAATAGAGGGCATATAATGATGGATGAGGAAACCGCTGAGCATTGGAATCCGCTCATGAAACTTAATTTCATTCGTAATACAAATAGAATAGTAATATTACGAGATAAGAAAACGAATAAAACCCGTAGTTTTATAATGATGTTTATCGGTTCTTACAATTACTTGAAACGAGGTGGAAAAATGGAACAAAACAGTTATTTGTTCCGTGAACCAGATTATGACGGTTTAGTCTACTATTATAGCATCAATGGTGAATTTATCAATGGCTGGCGATATTTCAACGGTAAGATTGTCGGGTATTTATCTCCATCCTGCGACGAGCAAAACAAGAAAGAGGCTGCTACTCGTGCTATGCAACAGATATGTCGTGATGTCTGTGTTTCAGAATATAGAACTGAATGTCATGACGAGTATTATCTTGTTAGTGGCGATATAGAATCGGGGTATGTATATGATATTTTCACACAGTGTTACAATGCTCCGATGTACAATTGCCATCAGGAGTGTCAATGGATTGATGATGGTAAACCTACAGACCCCAATCAACCACCGGGGGGAGGAGTACTTCTAGAAAATCCTGATCAACCAACCGGCGGAATATTAATGAACTCAGCTAAATATACTCATGTGGAAGGTGAATGGATCACTGCTCACGAATCATATCTAAAAGAAAATTATCAGATTGTTATAAGCGGAATAAAAATTAATTAAAACTTTTATGAATATGGATAGATTGAAAACAGAAATGATATTGTCATTAATCGGTATTTGCTTATTTTTCTGTGTTGAAAATACTTTCGGACAAAGTAAAACTACAATGGAATTACTTATTAACAAAGAATGGGTGATGCAATTCCCTTCGAAACAAAGTTACTCATCTAAGATGATTTATGATAGTGATGAAGAAAGAAGTATTCTTATTATTAATAATGAAGAATATCCACTAATAAGTTCATACTACCTGTCAAATGAATTAATAACCAAGTTCGATTTTGCAAAAGTCGGAAAAACTAGTAATGGCAAATATATCGTAACTTTTAGGGAAACGGTGAATAAAGAGGGGATCAAATGTACAGCACTTCATATTTATGAAATACTAAATCTGAATACATCCAGTTTAGTATTGAAAAATTTAGAAAATAATTCAATACTTACGTATAAATGTGAGTAACCCCTTAGATGTCTCATACTAAAGTAATTGATGGCTTTTATATAGCATACAGAGACTTGCAATATTGAGGCTATGATGTACATATTGCCGGGACTATGTGCTCGGCAATTGTATAAATCAATTCTTTAATGCGAAGCACTTAAAAAATATAGCAAAAATAAAATGATACACTCTTGATACATATTTCACACCATTTTAGCTTAAATGATACACTTTTGGTACACTTGATTTGTATTAAAACCTTTTAATTTGCAATGTAAGCAACGAAATAAAACGTTGCACATTAGAAGAATCTTCGAAGACGAATTAAAATAAAGTTTAATCATTAAAAGGAAAAACACATGAGAAACATCGTGAAATGCAAGAAATGGCTTATATTAGCAGCTATATGCGTGTTAAGTGCGCTGTTTGCATGTACTGAGCAAATAATCAATGATGTTCCGAAAGCGGAAGATTTAACATTGACTATTGCTAAACAATGGTACGAGAATGAATACCCTCCCATAGTAACAACCCGTACAACGGGAGGTCCCGAAGATGAAGTGCTTATGAAGCCCGACTGGAGAGGAGCTATAGCCTCAGCTAAAGGACGGTTTGAAACTGTGGAAACCCCTATCCTTACAGATAGAGGACATATAATGATGGATGCGGAAACCGCTGAGCATTGGAATCCGCTCATGAGACCTAATTTCATCCGTAATACAAATAGAATAGTAGTATTGCGGGATAAAGAAACGAATAAAACTCGTAGTTTTATAATGATGTTCATCGGCTCGTACGATTATTTGAAACGAGGAGGAAAAATGGAACAAAACAGTTATTTGTTCCGAGAACCGGATTATGATGGTTTGGTCTACTATTATAGCATCAACGGTGAGTTCATCAATGGCTGGCGATATTCCAATGGCAAGATTGTCGGATATTTTTCACCATCCTGTGACAAACAAGACAAGGAGGCGCCTACCACTCGTGCTATGCAGCAGTTATGCCATGATGTTTGTGTTACAGAATATAGGACTGAGTGCCATGACGAGTATGTACTTGTCAGCGGCGATATGGAATCAGGGTATGTTTATGACATTTTCACACAATGCTATAATGTTCCGATGTATAACTGCCATCAGGAATGTCAATGGTTTGATGATGGCAGGCCCACAGATCCAAACAACCCTTATCCACCGGGAGGAGCAGGAGAAGACCCAAACAAACCGGGAGGAGGTATAACGACAACAACCCCTAATGCGGATAAACTATACGGGAGCGAATCTACTTTAACTAAAGAGCAAAAAGCACTTTTAGAGAAGGCAATAGTAGATCTTAAAAAAAATCCAATATTTGAGAATGTATTGAAAACCTTAGAAAATAAAAATGTAAAGATTAAATTTGAGATTAATTCAGAAATAAATGGAAATGCTAAATTTGTAGCTAACGTTATTGGTTTTTTTAATGAAAATTGCATAGATGATCGCTCTTTGAGAGAGGAATTTGTACATGCTTTACAATACAACTCAATTTATAAGAAGGCTGAGATGAATGAGACTAACAAATTCAATATAGAATTAGAAGCCCATATATTTGTCGATGCGGCAATAGCACTTAATAATAATCACTTCTTCGAGAAAGAATCCAACACTATAGGATTTTACGGATCAGAAGAACTTAGTAACGCTGTAACGGCATTAATGCATTCTATTTTGAATGATGGAAGCTTCTCAGACAATCAAACACCTCTTTATAATGAGGTAGCCAAAAATTGGAGTCAGTATCCAGGAAGTTATATAGAGACATTTCCTCCAAAAGCATTAGGAGGATATATAAAAAAATAAAGCGTATGAAAAAGATTTTATTTGTTTTAATCGTATTTGTATTAAGTGCAAATACTGCGTTGGGTCAAAAAGAGACAAGCCGATTTGTATATGAGAAGAGGGAAAGCGGTTTAGTCATCATTAAGTCCAAAAATGAAAATAATAGTATCCTATCAAAAGGAAGAGCTATAATTTCTCACGACATTGATTTCAAAATTCCATGGCATGAGGAATCCAGAGTAAAACCTTTTCAAGAACTAATAGACGTTGGTACTTTTTCTAAAGAAAGATTGCAGAAACTAAAAAAAGAAGATAATACGGGTATAAGAGTTTACTTTGATGAAACAGGTGTGGTCAGTTTTGTACGGTTCATTGTTGGTGCCAACGAAAACACCCTGTTAACTGATGAAGAACTATATAAAATCACACAAAAATATATAGGAGTAAAATATGATATGTCTCATGCAAGAGTGTACAAATCAGAAACTGGTTCCAAAACTATTTTTTATCTTTCTGATTATTTCTATATACCATACGAAGACTTAAAGTATTGAGACGATAATATATATTGCCGGGACAATGTGCCCGGCAATAGTATAAATCATCCTCACTACCAGTTACCGTCCGCTATATGGTATCATGTCCGACAATATATTCTCTTTATACCAAGGATCGTCTATCTCTTTCAAGACCTTTCCCATTTCAGTACACAGCTCTTTCACCACTTCCTGATTCTCTTCCAAAGGAAGATTATTCATCTGATAGGGATCTTTCTTGTCATCAAACAAGAGGCTCTTCACGAGTTTATGGTCTTTACGGTCAATGTAAAGCGCCAAGGTATAACGAGCCGATTTAAATCCGCGAGAAGAGGGGAAATAAGAACGAACTTTGCCATCCGCATCCTTCTCACCATCCAGGTTCTGAATATACAATGCTCCCGTAGGACGTACAATATCAGCCTTTTCATCGAAGAAAAGGGGTGCGTAGTTGCGCCCTTGCACTGAGGCAGGAATAGAATTGGACAAGCCTGCCAAGCCCAACAAAGTAGGCATAATATCAGGTGAAGAGATCATAAGGTCATCTACACGAGGCTTCACTTTCTCGGGGAAACGAACCAGGAAAGGAATATTCATGGATTCTGAATAGGGTGAGTTCTTCGGATCATCCGTACGCTGGCTGCACATAGTCTCGCCATGGTCTGAAGCAAACACTACAATGGTATTCTTATCCAGTCCAAGCTCCTTCAATGCATCGAGTATCTGCCCGAAAGCACGGTCAACACCTGTAACAGAAGCAAAGTAATATCGTGCACTTTCCGCCTTAGCCATCTTAGGATCGGCGTTCGGACGAATTAACAAGCTATCCAAAGGCTGGTCTTTATATAAGTTGAAATCCTCCTCCATGCAATCGTCCAATGAGCGGTAAGGACTATGTGGCGGATTCATACCTACCATAATAAAGAAAGGCTTCTTCG
>JAEXAJ010000012.1 GCA_023458215.1 Bacteroidota bacterium | reverse complement strand
TTCAGGAGTCTTTCGATGCCCGTTCGCATTCAAATATTCAGTGAATATCTGCCTTACTGTATCTTTCACATTCTGACTTTCCATTTGACGGCGCAGTTTTACAGCCAACAAAGTTAATCCTTTTTTGCGGAAAGCAAGAAAAAAAGAGAAGAAAAGATGAAAAGGTGATAAAGTGGTAGGGTGATAAGGTAATAAGGTGATAGAGTGGTAGGGTGATCTACCACCTTATCACCTTACCACTTTATCACCTTTTCACCTTGCCTCTGTTTCCTCTTTGACGAGATTATAAAGTAATATTTCGGCTTCTATGGAAGAATCTTTTAGGCTTTCAACACGGCGACATACTTGAAAAGCATTCTCTTCGCGGTACTGCATAAAACGGCGAATGGCAGTCATTGCAGCATTGCGCACATGATAGGAGCCTGACAAAAATGCACTGATTGCCTGATCCAGGAATTCATTTTCCACACGTTCATTCATATCTCCTTTCTTCATCAGCAGACGGGCGATAGTTAAAAAGCCACAGACTTGAATGTACTCCCGCTCATCTGCAATCCAATGAAAGGATTTGGACGGGGCGTATGGCAAATACTGGAACAGATTCATGCAAGTAAGTTCGGCTATTTCAATATTGGGCATGTTTTCTACCCAAATATCTGCAATTTCAGGAAAAAAGCTGTCAATGGGCTGTAACAATCCCGCTAATATCTTACACTCCCTGATTTCTTCTTTCCACAGGGCTTGCGCCAACGCGTGATCTTTTTCATATCCGGCAGCAATACTTTTGATACGAGGCAATTCCACGCCAAAGTTCAGCTTATATACCAAGCCCTTCTCACGCATGCTTTGGGATACAGCCCCGTTCATTGAGAGACGGAGCTGTGTTTTGATATCTTTCAGTTGTTGATGTAATAGTTCTTTTGAATCCATCATTTACTTAATTATTTAAGTTTCGCAAGTGCTCAACTTATTAGTTGACAAGATTTCAGTTGACTAGTTGACAAGGGAGATAGTTTCAATACCGGGTATTTGCTGCTTTATTTGCAATACTATCTTTCTCGTTTCCTTGTTAACTTATCCTCTTGTTAACTACAAAACTTGAGCTTGCGAAAGTTGAATTAATTATTTATGGAAGGCAAAGTAGAATAGTCTTTGCTGTAACGCAACATCTGACCTACATAGTCTTCATCATAAATCACTTGAACGTCTGTAATCTGACCGGCTGCATCCATCACCGGCTCATATTTGGGATTGATAAATCCTTTATAAGGAGCAAGATTCAACTTTTTGTAACGTTCCAACACTTCGGCATGTAAGGCAGGATCTACTTTCACAGCATAAGCTTCTACCAAATTATGGGCACCTTCCAAGTCTCCGGTCGATTTAATACGTTGAACTTCGGCCAGCAATTCGCCAAAGAGTTCACGAAGCTTATCGTAATCGTTTACCACTACGTATGTCTTTCCGTCTTTCTTCACCAATTCTACAACTTTGTCGGCAGCACCTTTCTCAAATACCCAGCGGGCAATAAGCTGGCGGTTACGCATGTGGGCTTCTTCCACATTATTCCCGGGTTCTATGCGAACAAGTTGAGTCATTAAGCCATTCATGAGATAAGTATAGTATTCGGCTTTATAAGCGTCGGCATTAGGTGTCAATCCCAGTTCCACCAACTTCGGATCGGCCACATAATAAAGTCCGAACAGATCGGCACGCGCTTCTTCGATGGTTGAGCCATAAGCTTTCAAAGCATCGGGATCAACACCCGGCAACAGTTTACCGGAACCGTGTCCTAAACATTCGTGCAAATCGGTATGCAAGTCACCGGTGAGATCAGAATACTTGTCAATCAGTTGCAATTCGGCATCACTATATACGAACTCCTCATTAAAGCCATTGCCATGAGCAGCCTTATTATAGGCATCGGTTATATTGCCAATGGTCACTGATTTCGAGCCATGATGACTACGTATCCAGTTCGCGTTCGGCAGGTTGATTCCAATAGCGGTTGCCGGATATAAATCACCCGCTAAAATAGCTGCAGTAATCACCTTGGCAGACACTCCTATCACTTGTTCCTTCTTAAATTGCTTATTCACGGGGGAGTGATCTTCAAACCATTGTGCATTGCTACTAATCAATTCAGTACGACGAGTGGCCTCCATATCCTTGAAGTTAACCAATGATTCCCAGCTAGCTTTCATACCCAGCGGATCACCATAGCTTTCAGTGAAACCATTTACAAAATCCACCTGTGAGTTTAAATCCTTTACCCAAAGAATGGCATACTCATCAAAGGCTTTCAAATCACCGGATTCGTAAAATTCCACTAATTTAGCAATCACAGCTTTCTGCTCGGGAGTTTCAGCAACGCCTTCCGCTTTTTTCAACCAATAGACAATCTTTTCAATAGCCGGACTATATAATCCTCCTACTTTCCAAACCTTTTCCTGAACTTTACCATCTACTTTGACCAGACGGCTGTTCAAACCGTAAGACACCGGTGTTTCATCGCTCGGATTCTTCAATGCATTATAGAAATCTTCGGCTTCTTGTTGCGTTACACCATCGTAATAGTTACAGGCAGAGGTTAATACCAAATCTTCTCCGGCCGCTTGATTCACTCGTTTCGGCATTACTTTAGGATCGAAGATAACAGGAAAAACCTCGTCAAATAATTGTTCTACGGTTTGTCCCTCGGCTATCGGTAAAGTAGAAGCATCCACACTCAGAACAGCTTGCCTAAAGAACTCCGGACTAAAGCCCGGGACAAACTTTTCACTACCATAATGATGATGAATGCCATTAGAGAACCACACCCGCTTCAAATAAACTTCCATCGCCTTGAAGTCGGGTGTGTTTTTATCTCCCTTATAACCCGTATAAACGGCCTCTAGCATTCTGCGAACGGTTAAGTTATACTTTCCATTCTGGTCAAACAATATATCTCTACCCTGCAAAGCCGCCTCTGTCAGGTAATAAACTAACTCTTTTTGTTTGAGTGACAGGTTTTCAAAACCGGGTACTCGATAACGTAAAATCTGTAAATCTGCAAATTGTTCCACTGTATAATCAATTTTTTCTGCCTCAGCAGTTGTTTTTTGGTTTCTGCCACAAGCGGTCAATAAAGAAAGGGCAGCCACCATCCAAATTAGTTGTTTCTTCATGTGTCGGGAGTATGTAGAGAGTTGGCATTTATAAAGATAAAAAGGAAGTATTCCAAAGCATCCGTTTTGGAATATTTCCTTTCTAAACATTCAGTTAGCAGAATTATTTCTTTTTTTCTGCGTGTCTTTTACGATATCCGTTAGGAGTTTCATTTACGTTTTTATAAAAGGCAGCATAGAAAGACTGACGATTAGCAAAACCTACCATTGTGCTGATCTCTTCTACATTCTTGTCTTCATATCTTTTGTCTGTCAACAAATGCTGTGCTTCCTTTACTCTGTATTCATTCAGCAAGCAAGAATAATTCATGCCAAAACGTGAATTCACAACTGCAGACAAATAACGGGTGTTAGTTTGCAATTCTTTCGCCAAATCTTTAGCAGAATAATCAGGATCTCTGTACTTCTTTTGCACAACTACGATATTCAATATCTTGTCGTACAACTCGTCTGCCAATTCCGGCCGTATCAGCGAGCGGTAGGCAGCTTCCTTTTCTTTCTTTTCGCGCAGGTTGTAAGGACGTTTCTTTGCATCCATTTCCTGTGCATTGTTCTCTAAATCACTCATCGAATTAACTGGTTAGGGTTGTTTAAAATTGGAAGTCCAAAGGATTTTCCTTTAGACTTTACAAAAGTCTGACATTTTTTTTTAATACGCAACTTTTCTCATACATATTTTTTATACATAAACAACGAAAAAGGTTGAAAAGAACTCCCGCAGGCTAATTAATAAGAAACTTTAACTCTTTCTCAAAAGTAATGCTATATTCAATCTATATAAATTTCTATTTGTACTTTATACAATAATTAATGTACCTTTGCAGAAAAAATAGAGACCTTCGAACATTATGTTTCAAACGCTTAAAACGTATTTTGGTTATGATACTTTCCGCCCGTTGCAAGAGGAAATCATACACCATTTATTAGACAAGAAAGATGCACTCGTATTAATGCCTACCGGTGGTGGTAAGTCCATTTGCTACCAATTACCTGCCTTATTATGCGAAGGTACCGCCATAGTGGTTTCTCCTCTTATTTCTTTAATGAAAGATCAGGTGGAGACTCTCTGTGCCAATGGGATAGCTGCCGGTGCGTTGAACAGCAATAATGATGAAACTGAAAATGCCGCTTTACGACGTGCTTGCATGGAAGGTAAGCTGAAGCTATTATATATTTCACCCGAAAAGCTATTGGCAGAAATCAATTACTTATTACGTGACATTCACATCTCTCTATTTGCCATTGACGAAGCACATTGTATCTCTCAATGGGGGCATGATTTCCGACCGGAATATACACAAATGGGGATACTGCATCAACAGTTTCCGCAAGTACCCATTATTGCACTAACTGCTACAGCCGACAAAATAACCCGCGAGGATATTATTCAACAATTGCACCTAAATCAGCCGAAGGTTTTCATTTCTTCTTTTGACCGTCCTAACCTGAGTTTAACTGTAAAACGGGGTTATCAACAAAAAGAAAAAAGCAAAGCTATTCTCGACTTCATTGCCCGACATTCGGAAGAAAGCGGAATTATTTACTGTATGAGCCGGAACAAAACAGAATCCGTTGCCCAAATGTTGCAGAAGCAAGGCATAAAAGCAACTGTTTACCATGCTGGTCTGTCCTCCTCCAAACGAGACGAAGCACAAGATGATTTTATCAACGACCGCGTGCAAGTAGTATGCGCAACCATCGCCTTTGGAATGGGTATTGACAAGAGCAATGTCCGATGGATTATTCATTATAATCTACCCAAAAGCATCGAAAGTTTCTATCAGGAAATCGGGCGTGCCGGGCGAGATGGATTACCCGGCGACACTCTGTTATTCTACTCTTTGGCCGATCTCATTTTACTTACAAAGTTTGCCACTGAAAGCGGGCAGCAAACCATTAATATTGAAAAGCTGCAACGCATGCAGCAATATGCCGAAGCGGATATTTGCCGACGCCGTATCTTGTTAAGTTATTTCGGAGAAAACACTACGCACGATTGTGGAAATTGTGATGTATGCAAAAATCCTCCAAAACGTTTCGACGGTACAATAATCGTACAAAAGGCACTTAGTGCCATTATCCGTACCGAACAACAAATCGGAACAAGTATTTTGGTTGATATATTAAGAGGGACCATGAGTCCTGAAATAGCAGAAAGAGGCTACCAGCATTTAAAAACGTTTGGTGCCGGACGTGAAGTCCCGGCCCGTGACTGGCAAGACTACTTATTACAAATGTTGCAACTCGGCTATTTTGAGATAGCTTATAATGAAAATAATCATTTAAAAATTACTCCCAGCGGGTGTGATGTATTGTATGGAAGATCGAGTGCCCAACTCGTAGTTATCCGTCGCGAAGAAGCCACGGAAACCAAACGAGGACAGAAACGTAAATCTACGATTCCCACCAAAGAGCTACCTTTAGGATTGCCCAATGTGGAAAGCGGCGAATTGTTCGAGGCTCTGCGCGAACTCCGGAAACGCTTGGCAGATCAGGAAGCCCTTCCAGCCTATATCGTTCTCTCCGACAAGGTACTGCATCTGCTGAGCACCTCCCGCCCTACAACCATAGAAGAATTTGGAAATATCAGTGGTATCGGCGAATACAAAAAGAAGAAATACGGTAAGGAATTTATTGAACTGATACGAAAATACAGTTAAACTTTTATTTACACTGTTGCAATAATTCCCGTACATCTCCCTGAGGTACTCCCAGTGTAACGGCTTTCTCAAAATCACGCTTTGCCAACTCTTTTTTCTTTTGAGAAAGATAGATTTGACCTCGCATCAAGTAGGCTTCGGACTGTGAAGGGTCTAGTTCAATAGCTTCTTCCAAATCAATTAAAGCCAAGTCGAGATGCTGCATATCTTTCTCTACGCCTGCACGAGCTACATAGAGAACAGCATATTGCGGAGCAGTGATTTGCGTTGCACCATCTGCTTTATCAGCAATCATTTTATTCAACACAGAAAGAGCCTCTTCGTTTTTTCCTTCTTTTTGCTCCAGCATCGCCAGCCCTAGGCGTCCATTGTAGCTTTGGGGATTCAACTTTAGCAAGCGTTCGTAATCCGATCTGGCGGCTTTATAATCACGCTTTTGCTTATAAATATAAGCACGCATCAGCAGAGCTTCCTGATTATCCGCTTCCAGGTCGAGAGCAAGCGCATAATCCATTCGGGCTAATTCATCCTTACCCAATTCCAGGTAAAGTGCCGCGCGATTCATTAAAATGGGTACAGTACGTGGAGCTATATTCAATGCCATCGTATAAGATTCAAGTGCCTCGTCATATTGACGCTGACGGCGTTGTATAGTCCCTAAATTAGAAAATAACAAGGCATTATGCGGGTTGGCAGGATCGAGTTTCAAAGCCTCCATAATATACTTTTCGGCTTGTGTCAAACTATCTTGTTCTGTAGCAGTTACAGCTCGTTCACTCAACTCCTCATAAGTTTGAGAAAAGGCAGGGATACCCACTGCACCCCATACCAGGAAAGAAAGAATAAATTTCTTCATATCGGTTTATTTGTTAGTCTAAAGGATAGGTATCAAAAGCAAACAACTCTGTTGACAAATACCGTTCGCCTGTATCGGGCAACAAAGCAACAATCGTTTTGTTCGCAAATTCAGCGCGTTCGGCCAGTAATCGAGCCGCATATACTGCTGCACCGGAGGAGATTCCTACCAGCAAGCCTTCAGTAGAAGCTAATTCACGACCTCCGCGTATTGCTTCATCATCAGGAACAGGAATAACTTCATCTACGATCGAAGGGTCGTAAATGGAAGGGATAAAGTTAGCCCCAATGCCTTGTATACGATGCGGAGCAGGCTCTGCCCCTTCCAATATGGATGAAGAAGCAGGTTCTACGGCAACAATATATACATTCGGATTATGTTTTTTCAAAACACGGGCCACACCGCAAACTGTACCGCCTGTGCCCACACCTGCCACAAATACATCAACTGTTCCATCCGTATCAGTCCAAATCTCTTCGCCTGTAGTAAGTTCATGTACTTTGGGATTGGCCGGATTCTCAAATTGCTGCAAGATCACGGAACCGGCTATTTTTTCACGAAGTTCCTGCGCTTTGGCAATAGAGCCCGCCATGCCGGATAACCCGTCCGTCAATACAATTTCAGCCCCTAAGGCTTTTAATAAATTGCGACGTTCGATACTCATGGTTTCGGGCATGGTCAATATCAGATGGTAGCCCTTAATGGTTGCTACCATCGCAAGCCCTACGCCTGTATTACCACTGGTGGGTTCTATAATTGTGGCACCGGGCTGCAAAATTCCGGATGCCTCGGCATCTTCAATCATGGCAAGTGCCACACGGTCTTTGACGCTTCCAAGAGGATTAAAAGCTTCCAGCTTGACTAATATATTCTTTTGTAATCCGTATTTACAGCTGTATTCAGCTAATTCCATCAACGGGGTGTGTCCGATAAGCTCCGTTAGATTTTTTGCAATCTTTGCCATAATCGTTCTTTTAAATCAAACATCATGGGGCAAAGATATACAAAAATAAATTCATAGTATAAATGAGGGATATATAAAAAAAGAACCCCTTGAATGTTCATGTGTGAAACACTCAAGGGGCAGGAATCCAAAATATAGATAGTTAAGCCTTGATATAGTCTACAATCCAAGCACCAACTTCCTTCGTTCCGTACTTGGCGCCGCCTTCCACTTGAATTTCGGGAGTGCGAACATTTGAGTCGAGAGAAGCATCTACCGCTTTGCGGATAAACGCTCCTTCTTCTTTGAGATCGAAGTATTCGAACAACATGGCTACGGATAGTATTTGCGCCAACGGATTGGCAATGTTCAAGCCTTTTGCTTGCGGCCAAGAACCGTGAATAGGTTCGAATACCGGCGTACTTTCACCGGTAGAGGCAGAAGGGAGCAATCCCATAGAGCCACTGATAACGGAACCTTCATCCGTAAGGATATCACCAAAAGTATTCTCAGTAACCATTACATCGAAGAATTTCGGTTCCTGTATCATCTTCATAGCGGCATTGTCTACAAACATATAGTCGGTAGTCACTTCGGGATACTGAGGAGCCATTTCCTGTGCAATCTGACGCCACAAACGGGAGGAAGCAAGCACGTTAGCTTTATCAACCACCGTCAGATGTTTGTTGCGCTTCATGGCATACTCAAAACTTACTTTCAGGATACGTTCAATCTCCGGGCGGGTGTACATATTGGTATCGTATGCCTTGTCATTATCCTGATATTTCTCACCGAAATACATACCTCCGGTCAGTTCGCGGATGCAGAGGAAATCTGCACCTTCTACCAGTTCTGCACGAAGCGGAGATTTATGTAGCAGGCATTTGAAAGTCTGTACCGGACGGATGTTCGCAAACAAGCCCAACTTCTTGCGCATAGCCAGCAAGCCCTGTTCGGGGCGAACTTTCGCGGTAGGATTATTATCAAATTTCGGATCACCTACAGCAGAGAAAAGCACTGCATCTGCGTTCTTACAGATCTGATAGGTAGCTTCGGGAAACGGATCGCCTACCTTATCGATAGCATCTGCGCCACAAATAGCATATTCATAACTCACTTGGTGGCCGAATTTCTCACAAACGGCTGTCATTACATCCACACCTACGGCAGAGATTTCGGGGCCGATGCCATCGCCGGCCAATACTGCAATTTTAAAGTTCATTGTTTTCTTTATTCTTTAAATATTCGTTTATTTTCTTTTTGTTTTCAAGCGCTTTACGACGCTGACTATCGCCCCAAATCAATCCTGCGGCAAGAATAGCTGTATTCACTATACTGAATATAAATGTATCAGTCCAAGGATCTCCATGCCGCCAACGCACAAAGATATTAAAACCAAGAAGCACAACTACCAGTAGCGTGTAGTACGCCAGAGGATGCTCATCAACCCATAAAGTCATTTTTTTAATGAGATCCATAGTTTCACATTTTAAGATTTATACTCGTTTTCGATAATATTCAGCATCTTCACCGTTGCCTTGATAGCGGCTTCCGTCTGGTCGGCATCCAAACCACGGGTACGGAATACTTTATCGTCAAAACTCCAAGTGATTACCGTTTGCACAAAGGCATCGGTGCGCCCACCGGGCGGAATAGATACGGCGTAATTGGTCAACATGGGGAATTTGCGTCCCAATGTCACTTTGTATACCTTGCGCAAAGCACGTACAAAGGCATCGTACTGACCGTCTCCGCTTGAACTTTCTTCATATTCTTTTCCGTTGATTTCTATCTTCAAAGATGCCATAGGTTTCAGTCCGGAAGCCAAATTCACGATGTAGCTTTTCAGTCTGACCCGCTCATTCAGTACACCGTGTTTGAGGACATCAGAAACGATATAGGGCAGATCTTCCTGTGTAACCAGTTCTTTCTTGTCACCCAGTTCGATGATGCGCTCGGTGACTTTACGCATAGAGTCTTCGTCCATTTCAAGACCCAAATCTTCCAGATTCTTGCGGATATTGGCTTTGCCGCTGTTCTTGCCCAACGCATATTCGCGTTTGCGTCCGAAACGCTCGGGCAGCAAGTCATTGCAATAAAGGTTGCTTTTGTTATCTCCATCGGCATGCACGCCGGCTACTTGTGTGAATACATTCTCACCTACAATGGGCTTATTGGCGGGTATTGCAATGCCGGAGTAAGATTCTACCACACGGCTCACTTCGTTCAGGCGGCTTTCATCAATATTGGTTATCGCGCTGAAATGATCTTTCAGAATAGCTTGTACACTGGAAAGAGGGGCATTTCCCGCACGCTCTCCCAAGCCATTAATGGTGGTATGCAAGCCTTTGCAACCGCTTAGTACGGCAGCTAGCACATTGCTGACAGCAAGGTCGTAATCATTATGGGCATGGAAGTCAAAATGTGCATCCGGATAGCGTTTCACCATCTTCCGCATAAACTCGATGACTTGCAAAGGGTTCAAGACGCCTAACGTATCGGGCAACATATAGCGTTTGATGTTGGTCTGAACGAAAGCGTCCATTAATTGAAAGACGTATTCGGGAGAATCTTTCATGCCGTTGCTCCAGTCTTCGAGATAGACATTTACTTCCATATCCTGCTCGTTGGCATAGTTCACCACGGTCAGGATATCTTCGATATGTTCTTCGGGGCTCTTTTTAAGTTGACAGGTGCAATGCTTCTGTGAGCCTTTGCACAGCAGATTGATGACACGACAACCGGTAGCATGAATCCAGTCTACCGAAGTGCGGCCGTCTACGAAGCCAAGCACTTCTACTTTAGGCAACATGTTGCGGCGGGCAGCCCAGTCGCATATCATCTTCACGGCATCAAACTCGCCTTCAGACACCCGGGCAGAAGCGACCTCTACCCGATCTACCTTCAATTCTTCCAGTAATAAACGGGCAATCATCAGCTTCTCATGGGGCACAAAGGACACTCCGCTGGTTTGTTCACCGTCGCGGAGGGTGGTGTCCATGATTTCTATCTTCGGATGATTATGCTTCATTATTTATTCTCCCAAGCTTCTATCTTATCCTTATTCTCCACCAAAAAATCTATATCATCCAGTCCATTCATCAAACAATGCTTTTTATAAGTATTGATTTCAAATGTTTCACTCTTACCCGTGGCTTTGTTGGTGATGGTTTGTTCAGGCAGATTCACTTCAACTTCGGTTTTCGGGTCAGCAGCAATCGAATCGAACAGTTCTTGAAGGAACGGCTCGCTTACTACAACCGGGAGTACGAAGTTATTCAACTCATTATTCTTATGTATATCAGCAAAAAAACTGCTCACTACTACACGGAAACCATAATCGGCAATCGCCCAAGCAGCATGCTCACGACTGGAACCGGAACCGAAGTTCTTGCCCGCTACCAGAATTTTACCACTATAAGTAGGATCGTTCAATACAAAAGAATCTATTTTATTACCCTGCTTGTCATAACGCCAATCACGGAAAAGATTCTCTCCGAAGCCCTCTTTTGTAGTGGCTTTCAGAAAACGAGCAGGGATAATCTGGTCTGTATCTACATTCTCTAAAGGAAGGGGTACACAAGTACTGGTGATGATATTGAATTTCTGTTTCATTGTTTCTTTATTCTATAATATTAAAAATATCTGTTTCTCATGAAGAAACCATTTGTTTCATGCCTTGAAACTCTCGGTTCCAAGCAGTGAAACTCCCAGTTTCAAGTAATGAAACTACCGGTTTCAAAGGATGAAACTAAACATGTGCTACTGCATTAAACTTCTAGGGTCAGTAATCACTCCCGTTATCGCCGCAGCTGCAGCTACCAACGGGCTCGCAAGCAATGTACGTGAGCCTGGTCCCTGACGGCCTTCAAAGTTACGGTTACTGGTCGATACCGCATATTTACCGGCAGGTACTTTATCATCATTCATTGCCAAACATGCCGAGCATCCCGGCTGGCGGATAGCAAATCCGGCTTCTTCCAATATTTTATCAATTCCTTCCTCACGTATCTGTGCATCCACCATCCAAGAACCGGGAACCAGCCAAGCAACTACATTTTCAGCTTTCTTATGACCTTTCACTATGGAAGCGAAAGCACGGAAATCCTCGATACGTCCATTCGTACAGGCACCGAGGAACACATAGTCAATCTTCTTACCCAGCAATGCCTCGCCCGGCTGAAAGCCCATGTAGTCCAGTGACTTCTTAAAAGAAACCTGAGCCGCTTCACCCATACCTTCGGTGGTCGGGATATGCTGTGTAACCCCCATACCCATACCCGGATTGGTTCCGTATGTAAGCATCGGTTCGATATCGGCGGCAGCAAAGCGAACTTCCTTATCATATACTGCGTCGTCATCGCTCTTCAGTGTTTTCCAATAAGCTAAAGCTTTATCCCATTCTTCGCCTTTCGGAGCATACTCACGCTCTTTAATGTAATCAAAGGTTTTCTCATCCGGAGCAACCATACCGCCACGCGCTCCCATTTCTATACTCAAGTTGCACAAAGTAAGGCGGCCCTCCATCGACATATCACGAATAGCTTCGCCCGCATATTCCACAAAATAGCCGGTAGCGCCACTGGTTGTCATTTTAGACATCATATAGAGCGCCACATCTTTAGCAGTCACCCCTTTTCCCAATTTACCATCTATAGAGATGCGCATTGTTTTAGGACGAGTCTGCAAAATACATTGTGAGGCCAACACCATCTCCACTTCACTCGTACCGATACCGAAAGCTATCGCTCCCATTGCACCGTGAGTAGAAGTATGCGAGTCACCGCAAACAATCGTCATACCCGGTAAGGTCAATCCACGCTCGGGACCTACCACATGGATGATACCGTTCTTTTTATCCATCATGCCAAAATGCTCCAAACCAAACTCCTTTGCATTCTTGGCCAGTGTATCTACTTGGGTCTTTGAGATAGGATCCTCGATAGGTTTATCCTGGTCATGCGTCGGCGTATTATGGTCGGGCATACAAAAAACTTTCTCCGGGCGGAACACCTTTATTCCACGACTACGTAATCCTGCAAATGCTTGCGGACTGGTTACTTCGTGACAATAAAGCCTATCTATATAAAGTTGTGTAGGACCGTCTTCCACCTTCTGAACAACGTGGGCATCCCAAATTTTATCAAATAATGTATTCATATTCTTATTTTCTTATTAGCGATTTACTATTTATAATTTAGAGTAACTTTCCCCTTAGCACATTATCACCCTATCACCTTATCACATCTTAAACTTATTAATACAGTCAATGTAAGCTTCTACCGATGCAGCAATAATATCCGTGTTTGCACCGAAACCATAATAAATCTGCTTATCATATTCCACTTGCATGTGTACTTTACCCATATCATCACTACCCTTACTGATAGCCTGAATAGTAAACTCTTTCAAAGTCATGTGGCGGTCGATGATTTTCTTCAAAGCCTTGATAGCAGCATCCACCGGACCGTTTCCACTGGCAGCAGCTTCAAACTTCTCACCGGAAATATTCAGTCCGATACTTGCTACCGAACGAACTCCCACCCCACTGGTTACCTGCAAATATTCCAGTTTCACGCGATGATTCTGACTGCGGTCGGCACCGGCTAACACTAATACATCGTCATCGTTGATATCTTTTTTCTTATCAGCAAGTTTCAGGAAGTCTTCATAAACTTTATCCAGTTTATCTTGCTCCAAATTTATACCCAATACCTGCAAACGGTTCTTCAATGCGGCACGTCCGCTACGTGCGGTCAATACGATGGAATTATCATCTATACCTACATCATGCGGGTCAATAATCTCATAGGTCTGAACATTCTTCAACACACCATCTTGATGGATGCCCGATGAATGAGCGAAAGCATTACGTCCCACAATTGCCTTATTAGGCTGTACCGGCATATTCATCAAGCTAGATACCATGCGACTGGTAGGATAAATCTTCTGTGTATTGATATTCGTGTCAATTGCAATATCTTTATGACACTTAATAATCATTGCAACTTCTTCAAGAGAAGTATTTCCGGCACGCTCACCTATACCATTGATAGTAACTTCCACCTGACGGGCACCATTCAGCACACCTGCCATGGTATTTGCAGTAGCCATGCCCAAGTCATTATGGCAATGAGTAGAAATGATAGCATTGTGAATGCCATTTACATGCTCCATCAGATATTTGATCTTCGCACCATACTCGTCAGGCAAACAATATCCGGTTGTATCAGGAATGTTCACTACTGTAGCGCCTGCCTTAATCACTGCTTCTACCACACGTGCCAGATATTCATTATCCGTACGGCCGGCGTCTTCTGCATAGAATTCCACATCGTCTACAAATCTACGGGAATATTTCACAGCAGCTACTGCACGCTCAATAATTTCTTCACGATTGGAGTTGAATTTATACTTGATATGCGAATCAGATGTACCGATACCCGTATGGATACGTTTACGTTTAGCAAACTGCAAGGCTTCTGCGGCTACATCAATATCTTTTTGTACGGCACGTGTCAAGGCACAGATAGTGGGCCAAGTCACAGCTTTTGATATTTCAATCACTGAGTTAAAATCTCCCGGGCTGGAGATAGGGAATCCGGCTTCAATAACATCCACTCCGAGAGCTTCCAATTGTTTGGCAACCTGAATCTTCTCTACTGTATTCAACTGGCATCCCGGAACTTGCTCACCATCGCGGAGCGTTGTGTCGAAAATAAATAATTTGTCACTCATTGCTTATCTTTATTTAAATTTATGTTCCATAAAAAAAGCCTTTCACACTTGGAAGTGAGAAAGGCTTTCGAATATCATTGCATTCTACATATATTCACGCACAGCACCCACTTCCAACTAACCCTGTTAGTAGAATAATAATACCGCTTAGTAGAATATATGTAAAGTTCTG
>JAEXAJ010000011.1 GCA_023458215.1 Bacteroidota bacterium | reverse complement strand
TCTGTTAGGATTATCACATCATAAGGCTGCAGCAACAATCTATAATAGTTTCAATGTTTTACCTTTAAAAAAACGCATCCGTATGATGAATAAAAAAAGAACCAAAGAAATAGGAAGAACTAAATATTTGATGTTCATTCCTCTAGCTGCCTTGCTAATGATTATCAGCAATATCGAAACTGTAGCACGTACTACGGAAAGAATTACGACTGATGTACTGGAAAATGTAGTAACTCAATTGGAACAGCCTTTGCAAGCTGTTCAAGACACAATCGTTCCTCACAGCGGAACTATCTTTGAAGTGACAGAAGTGATGCCCGAATTTCCTGGAGGAATGTCAGCTCTCATAGAATATATAAGTAAAAATATTAAATATCCTGAAGCAGGAAAAGCCAAAGGTATTCAAGGAAGAGTAACCGTTCAATTTGTTGTTAATCAAGACGGAAGTATCAGCAATACAAAAATATTGAGAGGCTTAAGTCCTGAATTCGATGCAGAAGCACTACGGCTTTTCAACTCTATGCCCAAATGGAAACCGGGAATGCAGAGAGGACAGGCTGTGAGAGTGAAATATACATGTCCAGTTGTGTTCGCTCTGAGCGACGGCAAAAGTAAAGTTAACGAAGAGGCTGTAGTAGACGCCAACGGAGTTTATAGAGTGGTAGAAATTATGCCTGAATTTCCCGGTGGTATGAATGCACTTATGGGATACATATCAAAGAACCTGCAATACCCAAAAGAAGCTCAAACTAAAGGCCTACAAGGAAGAGCTATCGTACAAGTCATTATCGATGCTGAAGGCAATGTAACCCAGCCGAAGATTATTAAAGGAATAGATCCATTATTAGATGCTGAAGCAATCCGATTAGTCAATACAATGCCTAAATGGACTCCGGGTAAAGAGAAAGGAAAGAATGTAGCTGTAAGGTACACCCTTCCTCTTGTATTCAAATTGCAATAATAAAAGAGAGACTCAAAGAGAAAGATTACTATCTCTTTGAGCCTCTCTTTCTTATTCAATACTTTTATTTATGCATCTCCACGATCTTTGTAGGTGCCATCTCTACATTTCTACGATCTACCTGACGCACAACGGCAGCGGCCAATTGCAAGAATGCACGACCGGTCACTGTGTTTTCGTCCAAAGCAACCGGAGTACCTTTATCTCCACTCTCGCAGATGCTTTGCACAATAGGTATTTGACCCAACAACGGTACATTCATCTCTTCTGCCAGCTTCTTCGCTCCGTCCTGACCGAAAATATAATATTTATTCTCCGGCAGTTCGGCAGGCGTAAACCAAGCCATATTTTCTACCAAGCCGAGAATGGGTACATTGACCTTATCATTAGTAAACATGTTGATACCTTTGCGGGCATCTGCCAAAGCAACAGCCTGCGGAGTGCTGACAACAATAGCGCCAGTCATAGCCAATGTCTGAACAACGGTCAAGTGAATATCACTTGTACCGGGAGGAAGATCTATCAAGAAGTAGTCCAGATTACCCCAATCCGCATCACCAATCAATTGCTTCAAAGCATTGCTCGCCATACCGCCACGCCATAAAGTAGCCTGATCCGGATCGACAAAGAAGCCGATAGAAAGTAACTTGATGCCATATCTTTCGATCGGAATAATCAGATCGCGCCCATCAATATCCTTAGCCAAAGGACGTGCGTCTTCTACCTGAAACATTTTAGGAACTGAAGGACCGAATATATCTGCATCCAGCAAACCTACCTTGTATCCCAACTTTGCCAAAGAAACAGCAAGATTAGCTGCCACCGTAGATTTACCTACCCCACCCTTACCGGAGGAAACTCCAATAATATTCTTCACTTGTGGCAGTAGTTTGCTTACTTCGGGACGGGCAGCCTGTCTGCTTTCCGTAGTAATTACCACTTCTACTTCCGGCGAAACATAGGTATGTATAGCCGTCTCGGCAGCTTTTAGCATAGACTTCATAAACGGATCGGTCGGCTTCTCGAATGTCAACGAGAAACTGACTTTCATCCCGTCGATGCGCATATTATCGGCTACCATTTCAGCCTCAACGAGGTTCTTCCCGGTACCGGGGTAACGCACTGTTGCCAGTGCATCTAAAATTAGTTTTGGATATAGAGTCATAATAGAGTTGAAAGTTAAAAGATTAAAGTTGGAAATCACTTACTGGTCTGCAAGCCACTACGCTTACTGCGATTGTAGCTACGGTATTCATCAAGTTCGATCTCCACATCGGGTTCTTGCAATTGGCCCGATTGGGGAAGGTGGAACTTGATATATTTTATATTTAAACCACGATCCAGCCATTGTTGTTCATAATAGGTTCTGATACCAAGAATTTCATCAGCCATTCCGGAGTGATATAAATCTTCGGTCATTACATCTACCGGTAACTGATTCTTTTCAATCATATATTTGGTATAAGTGAACATAAAATTACTGTCAGTCTTCACATGGATAATTCCACCATCTATCAAGAATTTACGGTAACGCTCCATGAAGTACGTTGAAGTAAGTCGTTTAGTTGCTTTCTTCATTTGAGGATCAGAGAAGGTAAGCCATACTTCGGCAACTTCATCCGGAGCAAAGAAACGGTCGATGATTTCAATATTTGTACGTAGAAAGGCGACATTCTGCATACCCGATTCCAAAG
>JAEXAJ010000010.1 GCA_023458215.1 Bacteroidota bacterium | reverse complement strand
CAAATAGCCCATGTATTGTTACCTGCTAAGTCAAGATTTTCTTTCTGTACGGTTCCTCCTTTGGTGGCGCCATAATCCCAGAATTCGTAAAGATGCACTTCCATACGTTGCTGCATACTTCTGAACTTATAAGCAATGAAGAAATCCAAATTGTCTTTAGAGATAACCGGAGACTCGTGCTGGTAGGCATTGCTCTGTTCAATCTTTATCTTGTATGTATAGGTGGGAGCTGTAGCGATACCCGTATTGACCATGGTACCGGGAGCAACGCCGAATACGCCATGTACATTTCCGAAGAGAGGAATCACCATGCCATCTTCAAAGCTGATATTGTCTAACATAGAACCGGATAGGGTGTTTTGGAATCGGTTTACATCTCCTTCGTAACTGATACTTGCAACGGCAGCTCTATCCACATTTATCAATCGCAAACCGGCTCCGATAGTCTTAGTCGCTCCGGCTGCCACGAGTGTGACATCAATGTGTGTGGTCGTTATCTTATTGTCGCGGCCACGGTCATGATTGATGGATACGTCCAAAACTACGTCGTTGAAGTCATAGTCGCCTACCAAGGGGAAGTTGTCTTCGAAGACGTAGGTATAGGGCATTAATTCGGGTTCTTCTCCCGGATCGCCTTCTCCCGGAGTATTGCCTTCACCGGTGCATCTGCCTTCGGGGATATATTTAGGAGCCTCTCCGGGTTTGCATGCAACTGCGTTACCATTTCCTTTTTTCCCGTTTCCTCCTGCAGTGCCGTTCAGGCAACAGTACTCAAAATTCCATGTAGCGTCTCGACCTCCGCCTTTATATTCGCAGTACACATTATTGATCACATAACCTTGGGTTACTTCGCTTTGCCAGCTTCCGGTCCAGTTAGCCTGTTGTATATTATTAAGTTTCAGCAATGCATAGCTGTTCGGGGCGGTCGGACCGGTGATGCTGCAATTATTGAACCATGAGTTATTCTCTACTTTGATCATAGAGTTATCGTTCAGGTTGATATAGTCTGAAGCGTGCAGGTGTTCACATTTGATGAATGCTCCTTGCCCCAATGTGATGCCATAGGAAGTCAGATCACCGTCAACTTCGATTTTGCAACTGTTTTCCAGCAAGGGTCCCCTGTCATTTTTTTCGTCTCCTATCTGGTCGGCTTCCAGATCCCCATGGTTGACAAAGAGACTTCCGGTAGAGGGACCATATAACTTTTTAACGTCGATTTCACCATAATTGAAGAAGGTACCGCCATTATTATTGATACCGTCAATGTCGATGTCTCCGGCATTGTAGTTGGTTCCGCCATTGGAGAACTCTATCCATCCGTTGCCGGATATTTTTCCACGGGTATCCTCCGCCTCGTCGTTTTCGTGTTCTTGATAAGCGGTACCCAGAACTGTGAGTGAAGCGGTATTTGTAAATTTAAGAGCCGGGGTATTTTCGCTACCGGATTTTAATTTGATTTCACCTTTGGAGGCTACTATGATTTCAAGTCCCTGGTTGATGGTCTGGGAGGAGGGAATTTCCCATTTGGCCTCCGGCGCAATAATCAGTTTGAGAGTACTGGCTGCGGGAGTAGGGGTACCTCCATGGTTGATACTGCCTTCATAGGTGGATGTTATTTTAAAAATGTTTTTATTGGCTATGTCGGTGTCCATATCTTGGCCGGTATATTCGACTGCTTTGGAAAGCATTGTCTCTATTTCTTTATCAGTGTATGGACGGGACATTGCGGATATGCTGAAATTGCCTTCACTCCTGGTGGATGGGGAAAAGGAACGTGTCAGCGTCTGGCTACCGAACGATGTGGCCAGACGGTTGTTGGTTATGGCTACGGGTTTGAATATCCTTCGACCGGCCTCGTCGGTACGCGATACATAAAGCGTGGAAAGCACAGTCGGACAATCAATTGCGGTATGGAAAGAAAATTCCTGATTGGCGGTTCCTCTTGCCAGTAAGTGAGGTATGGTGTCGGTAGAATAGGGGTTGCGATCGAAGATTTCTACAGTATAATCTACTCCATAATCTTCGTAGACAGAGATGTCTATCGTAACCTGCCTGGTCATTTTCCAGTCCATATCGGGATCGATGTCTTTTACCGGAAATTTATCTTTGTAAGTTGCTTTTACTTTTTCGGGATCGAATGCATTTTTTTCACAACTACCCAACAAAGCACACGATAGAATCAGTGCAGCTACCAGAATCTGATTTGTCTTGAACTTCTTTCCCATGACTTGTTTGTTTTGTTAATAACAAAAATACGGACTATTAAGATAATAGCAGCTTTTATAAGCTTTTAAAAGATATTTCGTTAATGTCTTTTAACTATATGACAGGGCATTTGAAATGACACCCCTTATATTACTGCAAAAGCCGATGAATAACGGTGCTCATCGGCTTTTGCATTAGGGGAAGTCCGGGCTATTTTTTGAATACCTGACCATTGTGGCTGTTATACCAATCCTTGTTCTCTTTTCCGCCGCTGGTTACCCAACCGAAAAAATTTGTGTATACATCTTTGATATTTTTATACTCTAAAGGCCATGCAAAATCTGTCGGGATAACTACGCCCCATGCTAAGTTTTCAGAGCTCAGGTAATAACGCTTTTCATCTGCAGATGACTTGTCATTTCCTTGTCCGAACAGCTTGGTGTTGGCCAGATCGGTAGGTGCATAACCGGCTACGTGCACTTCATGACGTTTATTCTTCTGGTCAGCAGCTCTGGTGATGACGAATACATCCAGATTGTTGATGTTGAACGCTGACGCGGGTACATTGCTGGATTCTTCAAACTCGAAACGTATGGAATAATCGGGAACATCAGCGCTGTTGGTCGATGCATCCTGAGTTGTATTAATGAATGGTCGTTCGTCGCTGAAGCTGAATTCACCGTGTGCATTTTCAAACAGTATGAGGGTCGGGAGGCTTTGCCCAGCTTCAAATGAAGCGTCTACGCCTTTAACGGTGAATTTCTTGGGGGTGATATTTTCCGGCAGGCCGAAGAAGCGGATACCTACTCCGAGAACTTTACTTGCTCCGACAGCTTTGAGGGCAATATCGAGTTTGGCGCTCTTCAAGTTGCCGCTTGCATTGGCTTGGACGGAACGATTGCTTATTGTCAGGACGATATCGTTGAGGTCGAAATCGCCATATTTGGGCCAGTTGTCTTCGAATACATAAGTGTAAGTCGTCGCATCGTCAATGACAGGAATTTCAGGGGTGTACGGGTCTTCGCCTTCATTGCCTTCGTTGAAGATGCCGCCACAGGTTTCAATGGTGTATTGGGATTCGTCATAACCGGTATTGACGCTTTCGTTGGCTTTCAGTTGATTATATTGACTAAGTCCTTTGATTTCTCCTTCGATTACCAGATTGCCTAATAATTCGACATTAGTCGGCTCGCTGATTTCTAAGCCGTTTTCTGCCTTAATCATTGATTTGCTGCTGTTTCCGGTTGTGTTGGTAGCTTTGAATACTACACCTCCGGAAAGAACTTTAAAATTAGTAGCCTTAATCATTGAGCCGTCTATCAGTGTGAATTTAGCATCGGTTTGGCTTTCTACGTAAGGAACCGGTAGCCATTCCGTATCACTTGGATTCGTTCTTCCGCCTGTGATTGAACCTTTGTCCAATACTACATTTCTAAATTTGAACTCTTTCTTTATAATAAAAGTACAATTGTTGTATAAAGCGTCTGTGGAACTGTTGTTGCAAACGTTTAGTTCGATAAAGCCGCTATTTACAATGGTTGCCCCACCGATAAATTCATTCAGCTTTATGGTTGCTAAATCGTAGTTTAGAAGCTGTGCCTCCATGTTGTCATTACTACCCATTCTTGCCTTTTCTCCTGTAATGGTGCCGTGGTTGTGAAGGATTGCACTGTCCAGATAGAAGTTTTTCTCCCAAGTGTTTGTTGCTGAAGCTACTCCCCGAATGATGACATCCTTTTTGTTATAGAATACTGAACCGGGGTTAAAGCTATAATTTTCGCTTGTTATAGTACCGAAATTTACGATAAGGGTATTGTCACCGCCATGCAATGCGTTACACTCTACTTCACCTCCGCTTTGCACGGTTATTGAAGTTCGGTTCTCCAAAGTCAATCTGTTGCCGGTGGAGATCAGTTTACCGCCTTCCAATACGATAATGTCAATTCCGTGTATGCTTTTCCAGTCACCTGCGATAGTCCATGTGCCTTCTACATAAACAGTTGCTTTTCCTTCTGCAGGTTGGGCTGCACTGATGGCTTTATTTAAGGTTTCGTTCTTACGAATGACGTATACATCGCCTGCTTGCAACTGATCGCTGCTATTGATGGTAGCAGAAGTGGGGGGGAGTGTATAGGTTTGTTCCGTATATCCGGGGTCGGTGATGTTGTCCCAACCGGAAGTTCCTCCGTCTTGTGAGGCGCGTGTCATCGCTCTCGTTGTGGTTCCGGTATAATAAAGTTTGCAGTTCAGCGCACCGCCATTTTCGGGCACAGCAAATTCATATATCTCTTTCCGCTGTTTAGGATCTGTCTGGCGGATATAGAGGATTGTAAGCGCTTTGGGGATGTTGATCTCTGCAACATAATTTTGCCCTTGCTTCGCCGCACCTGCCGCAATCGGGGTTAGCGTCTTGTCGGTCAGCGGGTTGCCGGTGAATACTTCGATCAGATACTGGTACTGACCGTTGAATTCGTCCTTTACCTCAACATTAAGTTTTACGGAATTGATCATGGACCAATTAAAGCCATCCGGAGCGGCAAAACCTTCACCAAAAGGATTTTCAGCCGGTGGCGTCTGCGGTTCTTTACTTGGGTCGTAAACATCGTCCGCACAACTGGCTAAAAACATGGCGCTTACCATGATAGCCATTACTGATAATCTGCTAATTGATTTCATCATTAATAAATATAATATGTGTTGAATTTGTCTTTCTTTTCTTTATGGACTATTAAAAATGCGCATTTCTTGCATATTTTCGCCACAAAGATAATGATAAATCTGATATGATAGCAGAAAAAGTTGTTTTTTTGTTGCAAATTGGATTCTTTAATTGTTAAAAATGAGAGTGATAGGCATTTGGTGAAAACTTGCAGATTTTAGTCGGTATCTTATCGGAATGTACATAAT
>JAEXAJ010000009.1 GCA_023458215.1 Bacteroidota bacterium | reverse complement strand
CCCCACTTTTGCAGCGCTCAATTCGGCAGAAATACCTTGTTGAATGAACATCAACTCATCCAAACGCGCCTGCTTTACTTCCTGAGGTATTTCATCCGCATAATGCGCAGCCGCGTAAGTACCTTCTTCTTCCGAATATGCAAAAGCCCCCATTCTATCGAAACGCACCTTACGAACAAACTCTTTCAACTCTTCAAAATCCGCCTCTGTTTCTCCGGGATGCCCTACCATTAAAGTCGTACGCAAATGGATACCAGGCACTTCTTTGCGGAATTGTTCTATCAGTTGATAAGTTTCTTCCTGAGTTACATGACGACGCATTTTTTCCAACATCGGATTGCTAATATGCTGAAGAGCTATATCCATATACTTACACACATTAGAACGCTCACGCATCACCCGAAACAAATCTGTAGGAAAATGTGCGGGATAAGCATAATGCAAACGAATCCATTCTACCCCGGGAATTTCAGATATACGTTCTATAAGTTCAGGAAGCATTTGCTTCTTATACAGATCCACACCATAGTAAGTCAACTCCTGAGCAATTATCTGAAACTCTTTTACTCCCTTATTCACCAGGTAACGGACTTCATCCAAAATTTCCTCTACCGGTCGCGATACATGCCGCCCCGTAATAATCGGAATAGCACAATACGAACACTTCCGGTCGCATCCCTCCGATATTTTCAGGTATGCATAGTGTTTAGGAGTAGTGAGAGTACGCTCTATATGAAGTTCTTCGTGATAAGCTTTACCCAAATCCTGCAATAACTCCGCCCAGTTAAATTTACCATAAAACTTATCCACCTGCGGAATTTCAATCGCCAATTCTTTCAGATAGCGTTCAGAAAGACAACCCATTACATATAACTTTTCCAGATTTCCTTCTTCCTTTGCCTGTGCAAATTCCAAGATCATGTTAATGGACTCTTCTTTAGCATCACCGATAAAACCACAAGTATTGATAACGGCAATCTCTCCTTTAGGCTTTTCCGTATCATGAGTCACGTGATATCCGGCTTCTTCCAGCTGGCGCATCAAATGCTCCGAATCCACTAAATTCTTAGAACACCCTAAAGTTATGATATCAATCGTTTTCCGTTTCATGCATTCTCCCCAAACAACGAGTCAACAAATTCTTTCTTACGGAACACCTGTAGATCTTCCATACCTTCACCCAAGCCAATATACTTAACAGGTATCTTAAACTGATCAGAAATGCCGATAACAACTCCGCCTTTCGCCGTACCATCCAACTTAGTGATAGCCATTGCAGTTACTTCCGTAGCTAACGTAAATTGCTTAGCCTGCTCAAATGCATTCTGCCCAGTAGAACCATCCAGCACCAATAGTACTTCATTGGGAGCATCAGGAACTACTTTCTTCATTACATTTTTAATCTTAGTCAACTCATTCATCAAGCCAACCTTATTGTGAAGGCGGCCGGCAGTATCAATAATTACCACATCAGCATTATTAGCAACAGCAGAGCTTAATGTATCGTAGGCTACGGAAGCCGGATCAGCTCCCATCTTTTGTTTTACGACAGGTACTCCTACACGTCCACCCCAGATATCCAACTGTTCCACAGCTGCTGCACGGAAAGTATCCGCCGCTCCCAAATAAACGCTTTTACCTGCTTTCTTGAATTGGTAAGCTAACTTACCAATAGTAGTTGTTTTGCCAACGCCATTCACCCCTACTACCATAATTACGTAAGGTTTCTTCGCAATCGGTGCTTCAAAATCATCTACATCGTCCGAATTATTTTCCGTTAACAAAGCAGCGATTTCATCGCGCAAGATAGTATTCAACTCCTGCGCATTCATATATTTTTCAGATGCGGCACGCTTTTCTATACGTTGAATTATATTTAACGTCGTCTCTACCCCCACATCCGAAGTAATCAGCACTTCTTCCAGATTATCAAGCACTTCATCATCTACTTTCGACTTTCCTGCCACAGCACGGGCAATCTTTCCGAATACACTTTCTTTCGTCTTAGATAATCCTTTATCCAAAGTTTCCTTCTTTTCCTTTGAGAAAAAACTAAAAAATCCCATATCCTATTTTTTTGTACAATACATTATGCTACAAAGATATAACAAAGTAATGAAAGTACGGGGATAAAGTACAAAAAAAATCCCCTTACCGGAATACGATAAGAGGACTTTATAATCAAACGTCTTTCGACGGACTATCTTATTTCTTGAAAAAGTCTTGTACTTTTTCGTTCAATACCATTTGTTCATCAAAGATGTAAGCACCAGTCTTCGGAGACTTAACCATCTTGATAACCTTTGTATAAGCACGACCTTCTTTAGAACCTTCGTGCAAACTTGCTACAGTTTTCTTTGCCATGGGTTATACTTATTATTTAATTTCTTTATGTACTGTTACTCTCTTCAGGATCGGATTATACTTCTTCAATTCCAATCTTTCAGTTGTATTCTTTCTGTTCTTAGTAGTGATATAACGAGAAGTTCCCGGCATACCGCTATCTTTGTGTTCTGTGCATTCCAGAATCACCTGTACTCTGTTACCTTTTGCTTTCTTTGCCATAATCAGTATTCTCCTCTACTTTTTAGCCAATTACTTTAATGCTTTTCCAATCACAATAACCTTTTGCTACTGCGTCGTTCAAAGCAGCGTCCAGTCCTTTCTTATTAATAATACGCAGACCGTTAGCACAAATGCTAAGGCTGATCCAGCAATCTTGCTCTACATAGTAGAACTTCTTGTTAAACAAGTTCAAATCAAAGG
>JAEXAJ010000008.1 GCA_023458215.1 Bacteroidota bacterium | reverse complement strand
GTTTTGAAACTTTACTATATAAACACGATAAGCTGTTGAAATGTTCGTTCGTGTCCGAACCTTTTTTTATCTTTGCTCAAAAAGCGAAGATAAGCTGCACCTCGGCATAAAAAATGAACGAGTTCATTTTATTCTACTCTCAGTTTGCATTATCTTTGTCCCCAACATTACCTATTTAAGAACATACGGAATATGCCCGATTATATACAAGAACTGAATGAAGGTCAGCGTGATGCGGTACTTTATAATGATGGTCCGTCGTTGGTGATAGCCGGTGCCGGTTCGGGAAAGACGCGCGTGCTGACGTACAAGATAGCCTATTTGTTGGAGAACGGTTACCAGCCGTGGAACATTCTTGCGCTGACATTTACCAATAAGGCGGCGCGCGAAATGAAAGAACGTATTGCCCGTCAGGTAGGAGGGGAGCGTGCCCGCCATTTGTGGATGGGGACTTTTCACTCCATGTTTCTGCGCATTCTGCATGTCGAAGCAAAACATCTGGGTTTTACATCACAGTTTACCATTTACGATACGGCGGACACAAAGAGTCTTTTGCGTTCCATCATTAAAGAAATGGGGCTGGACGATAAAGTCTATAAACCCGGAACGGTTCAGGCGCGCATCTCCAATGCCAAAAACCACTTGGTGTCTCCTGCCGGATATGCCAATAATAAAGAAGCGTATGAAGGGGACTGTGCCGCCAAGATGCCGGCTATCCGCGATATCTATCAAAGATATTGGGAGCGTTGCCGTCAGGCGGATGCCATGGATTTTGATGATCTGCTGTTCTATACTTTCTTGTTGTTCCGCGACCATCCGGAGGTAGTGGCGCGTTATCAGGAGCAATTCCGCTATATATTGGTAGACGAGTATCAAGATACGAACTTTGCGCAGCACAGCATCGTGTTGCAGTTGGCAAAGAACCATCAGCACGTGTGCGTAGTAGGGGATGATGCCCAAAGTATTTATTCTTTCCGTGGGGCGGATATTGATAATATCTTGTACTTTACGAAAGTGTATCCCGGTACGAAAGTCTTTAAGCTGGAACAGAATTATCGTTCTACCCAGACTATTGTACGGGCAGCGAATAGCTTGATCCAAAAGAACCAGCGGCAAATACAAAAAGAAGTCTTTTCGGAGAAAGAGCCGGGAGAATCTATTGGTGTTTATCAGGCTTACAGTGATGTGGAAGAAGGCGATATTGTAATCAATAAGATAGCGGAACTTCGCCGTCAGGAACATTATGCATATTCTGATTTCGCGATACTATACCGCACCAATGCCCAAAGCCGTATCTTTGAGGAGGCAATGCGCAAACGGGGCATGCCTTATCGCATTTATGGTGGGCTTTCTTTCTATCAGCGCAAGGAAATCAAAGATGTGATAGCCTATTTCCGCTTGGTAGTCAACCCGAATGACGAAGAAGCTTTCAAGCGGATTATCAATTATCCCGCCCGTGGTATCGGCGATACTACTGTCGGGAAGATTATCGGTGCGGCCACTGAAAATAACGTCAGCCTTTGGACTGTACTTTGCGAGCCGCTGACTTACGGACTGAATTTCAATAAAGGAATCACCGGTAAGTTGCAAGTGTTCCGTGATTTGATAGCCGGTTTTATGGCCGACCTCCCTGTGAAGAACGCCTACGAAATCGGTGCGGACATTATCCGCCAATCCGGTATTATCAATGATGTATGCCAGGACAATTCTCCCGAGAATCTCAGTCGGAAAGAGAATATCGAGGAGTTGGTAAACGGTATGAGCGACTTCTGTGCGCAGCGTCAGGAGGAAGGTAATACGAACCTGTTGTTGGGAGATTTCTTGTCCGAGGTCTCTTTGCTTACCGATCAGGATTCGGACAAAGAGGGGGATGGCGAGAAAATAACTTTGATGACCGTCCATTCCGCCAAAGGGTTGGAGTTTAAGAACGTGTTTGTGGTAGGGATGGAAGAAAACCTCTTTCCTAGCGGCATGGTGGGAGATTCGCCTCGTGCGCTGGAAGAAGAACGCAGATTGTTTTATGTTGCCATTACCCGTGCTGAGGAGCATTGTTTCCTGTCGTTTGCCAAAACCCGTTTCCGATACGGTAAGATGGAATTTGGCAGTCCCAGCCGCTTCCTGAAAGATATAGATACACGATTCTTACGGTTGCCGCAAGATGCTGTTATCGGTCGCCGGATTGATGAGGGAGCGGATAACTTCCGCAGGGAGAGAGAGAGGAATGATTCTTCTTCCTTCTATAATAAACGTGAAGACTTGTACGATAAGAGAGAAGAACCCGTTCGCCCGAAGCAACAAGTCATTGCCCCGGCCGTTCCCCGGAATTTGAAACGGGTAACTCCGTCTGCAAGTACCTCTTCGGCTGTCGGCAATGCAAGTATAAGCAATGTGCAGCAAGGGCAATTGATAGAGCATGAACGCTTCGGTTTGGGTGAAGTGCTGAAAGTAGAAGGGGAGGGGGATAATGCCAAGGCAACCATCCGCTTCAAGAATGCCGGCGATAAACAACTATTGCTACGCTTCGCACGTTTTAAAGTAATAGGATAGGTGGTAATTCAGCGTTAGTCTGCTAAATTGCCATATTACTATCATACGGTAATTATGCGAATCAGGAGTTGAATGGGTTCAAAACGCTTTTAGACATGAAGTAAATGATAAGCATGAGTATCTCAAACTCTCCCGCCTGAAAGGGGGAGTACCCCGTAGGGGGGAGGGGGGTTTACATAAGCAGATAGTAACCCTGCAATACATAAGCCCCTTCGGATGTAAGACCCCTCCGCCCTACGGGCACCTCCCCTTTCAGGCGGAGGAGTTTGAGATACTCTTGCTCAAAACCGAAAAAGAACAAATTAATAATTGATTAAATATAATTTACATAATGCGCCTTTTTATAACCTCCTTCTCCTTTTTTAGTAAATTCTCGTCGGAGATTTACTAAAACTCGGACGGAGATTTAGTAAAACGTTGGTGAAGATTTAGTAAAACTTTCCTGTGTTTTTTAAGGCACTTAGTATCAGTCTTTTATAAAAGCAAATGCGTAACAGTAAATATAATATACAGAATAATGATATTTGATAATGATTTTACCCTTTTTCCTTCTCCCTGCTACATCATGGAGGAAGAACTTTTGAGGAAGAACCTCACATTAATAAAGAGTGTAGCCGACCGTGCCGGCGTAGAGATAATCCTTGCGTTCAAGTCTTTTGCCATGTGGCGTTCGTTTCCTATTTTTAGGGAATATATCGATCACTCTACAGCAAGTTCGGTGTACGAAGCCCGCTTGGCATTGGAAGAGTTCGGAAGCAAGGCGCACACCTATTCACCGGCTTATACCGAAGCCGATTTTGCTGAGATCATGCGTTGCAGCAGTCATATAACCTTCAACTCTTTGGCTCAATTTCATCGTTTCTACCCAAAAGTAGTGGCAGAAGATAGCGGAATCTCCTGCGGTATCCGCATTAATCCCGAATATTCCGAAGTAGAAACAGAACTGTATAATCCGTGTGCCCCCGGTACACGCTTCGGCCTGATGGCAGACCAGCTTCCCGAAGAATTGCCGCAAGGTATCGACGGTTTTCATTGCCATTGCCACTGTGAGTCGTCTTCCTACGAGCTGGAGCACACTTTGGAACATATAGAATCTAAATTCTCCAAATGGTTTCCGCAAATCAAGTGGCTTAATCTGGGAGGCGGGCATTTAATGACTCGCAAAGATTATGATGTAGACCATCTTGTGCATTTATTGCAAGGTTTGCGTAATCGCTATCCCCATCTGAAAATAATCTTGGAACCCGGTTCCGCCTTTACCTGGCAAACGGGCGTGCTTACCTCCGAAGTGGTGGATATCGTAGAAAACCGTGGAATCCGTACCGCTATCCTCAACGTAAGCTTCACCTGCCACATGCCCGATTGCCTGGAAATGCCCTACCAGCCTGTGGTGCGTGACGCGCAAACAGGCAACGAAGGCCCCTATGTCTACCGTTTAGGCGGGAACTCTTGTTTGAGTGGCGACTATATGGGATTTTGGAGTTTTGACCACGAACTGCAAATCGGCGAAAGAATCGTCTTTGAAGACATGATACATTATACCATGGTAAAGACAAATATGTTCAACGGAATTCATCATCCCGCCATTGGAATGTGGACGAAAGAAGGGCATGCTGAAATTTTCAAGCAATTTTCTTACGAAGATTATCGTGACCGAATGAGTTGATAATCAAAAGTCTGCTTGCGTATTGCAGTAAATGTACACTTTTCTGTGTGAAAAAAATATGCGGAATGTTTGCAGGTTTAAGGAAAATATCTACCTTTGCAACCGCAAACGCGGAAATAGCTCAGTTGGTAGAGCATAACCTTGCCAAGGTTAGGGTCGCGAGTTCGAGTCTCGTTTTCCGCTCAATGCA
>JAEXAJ010000007.1 GCA_023458215.1 Bacteroidota bacterium | reverse complement strand
GTTTATAATTTGTAACTCGTAATTTGTTATTAAAAGAAATGGGTAAAGTTCTTATTATCGGTGCAGGCGGTGTAGGTACCGTCGTTGCGCACAAGGTGGCTCAAAATCCGGATGTATTCACTGAGATTATGATTGCCAGCCGCACAAAGTCCAAATGCGACGCTATCGTAAAAGCAATCGGTAACCCTAACATCCGAACCGCACAGGTGGATGCCGACAATGTGGATGAACTGGTAGCTCTCTTTAATAGCTTCAAACCCGAAATCGTCATAAATGTAGCACTCCCTTATCAGGATCTTACCATTATGGAAGCTTGCCTCAAAAGCGGAGTTAATTACCTGGACACTGCCAACTATGAACCGAAAGATGTGGCTCACTTTGAATACAGCTGGCAATGGGCATACAAGAAACGTTTTGAGGATGCCGGACTGACCGCTATCCTGGGTTGCGGTTTCGACCCGGGTGTAAGTGGTATTTATACTGCCTACGCCGCCAAGCATTATTTTGATGAAATGCAGTATCTGGATATTGTAGACTGTAATGCGGGCAATCATCACAAGGCATTTGCCACGAATTTCAATCCGGAAATCAACATCCGTGAGATCACACAGAACGGACGTTATTACGAAAATGGAGAATGGGTAACTACTCAACCTCTGGAAATCCATAAAGATCTGACGTACCCGAATATCGGGCCACGTGACTCTTATCTTTTATATCACGAAGAACTGGAATCTTTGGTGAAAAACTTCCCAACCATTAAACGTGCACGTTTCTGGATGACTTTCGGTCAGGAATATCTGACTCATCTGCGAGTAATCCAAAATATTGGTATGGCGCGCATCGACGAAGTGGATTATAACGGAGTGAAGATTGTTCCGTTGCAATTCCTGAAAGCCGTATTGCCCAACCCGCAAGACCTGGGCGAAAATTACGAAGGAGAAACCTCAATCGGTTGCCGTATCCGTGGTCTGAAAGATGGTAAAGAACGCACTTACTACGTTTACAATAATTGCAGCCATCAGGAAGCCTATAAGGAAACCGGCATGCAAGGAGTTAGCTATACAACAGGTGTTCCTGCCATGATAGGTGCCATGATGTTCCTCAAAGGACTATGGAAGAAGCCGGGGGTATGGAACGTGGAAGAGTTTAATCCGGACCCATTCATGGAACAACTAAACAAACAAGGATTGCCGTGGCATGAGGTGTTTGATAAAGATTTGGAAGTATAAACTAAATGAAGAATTTAGCTGCACGGTGAAAGCATACCGAAAGGAATTCTTCATTCTTCATTTTTAATTTAATTATAGATTATGCAAGTCGGAGATAAAGCGCCCGAAATACTGGGCATCAATGAAAAAGGCGAAGAAATCCGCCTCAGCGACTATAAAGGAAAAAAGATAGTTCTTTATTTCTATCCTAAAGATATGACTTCGGGATGTACGGCACAGGCCTGCAACCTGCGTGATAACTATTCTGAACTACGCAAAGCCGGTTACGAGGTAATTGGCGTAAGCGTGGATAATGAAAAGTCGCACCAGAAATTTATAGAGAAAAATAATCTACCCTTTCCACTGATTGCAGATACGGACAAGAAACTCGTAGAGCAGTTCGGAGTATGGGGAGAAAAGAGTATGTACGGACGTAAGTATATGGGTACTTTCCGCACCACCTTCATTATAAACGAAGAAGGGGTGATAGAGCGGATTATCACGCCGAAGGAAGTAAAAACCAAAGACCACGCCGCACAAATCCTATAATTTACGATTTGACTATTTACGATTTACGATTAAAGGTAACTCTTGTAAGGTAAACGGAAATCCCAAATTGCTAAATAGACTAATTTAAATCGTAATTCGTAAATTTGTAAATCGTAAATAAACTAATTTGAATCGTAATTCATAAAATCGTAAACATAAAGATGGCAAAGAAAGACGAACTTAATTTTGAGAACGAAAATAAAATAGCACCAAGCGAAAAGCTGAAAGCTTTGCAGGCAGCTATGGACAAGATAGAAAAGAGCTTCGGCAAGGGTTCTATCATGAAAATGGGAGACGAAAGCGTCGAACAAGTAGAAGTAATCCCCACGGGCTCTATCGGACTGAATGTAGCACTCGGCGTTGGCGGCTATCCCCGCGGACGTATCATTGAAATTTATGGTCCGGAATCTTCCGGTAAAACGACTCTGGCTATCCATGCCATTGCCGAAGCACAAAAAGCAGGTGGCATTGCTGCATTCATTGATGCAGAACATGCATTCGACCGTTTCTATGCTGCCAAGTTGGGTGTAGATGTAGACAACCTATTGATTTCTCAACCTGACAACGGGGAACAAGCTCTGGAAATTGCAGAACAGCTGATCCGTTCTTCTGCAATCGATATTATCGTTGTGGACTCTGTAGCTGCCCTGACTCCAAAAGCAGAAATCGAAGGTGACATGGGTGACAATAAGGTTGGTTTGCAGGCACGTTTGATGTCTCAGGCATTGCGTAAACTGACAGCAGCCGTAAGCAAGACACGTACCACATGTATCTTCATCAATCAGCTGCGTGAAAAGATTGGCGTTATGTTTGGTAATCCTGAAACAACTACTGGTGGTAATGCCTTGAAGTTCTATGCTTCGGTACGTCTGGATATTCGCGGAAGCCAGGCTATCAAGAACGGTGACGAAGTATTAGGCAAGCAGACTAAAGTAAAAGTAGTAAAGAACAAAGTGGCACCTCCTTTCCGTAGAGCAGAATTTGATATCATGTTCGGTGAAGGTATTTCCCGCGCCGGTGAAATCATTGATTTGGGTGCAGATTTAGGTATCATCAAGAAAAGCGGTTCCTGGTTCAGCTATAATGAAACGAAACTGGCACAGGGACGTGATGCAGCCAAACAAGTGGTTGCCGATAATCCGGAACTGGCAGAAGAACTGGAAGGATTGATTTTCGAAGCACTTAGAAAGGACAAATAATTTCACAATAAAGGGGGAACCGGAATCGGCTCCCCCTTTTCAACAAACTATTTACACCTATCAGCAGATGGCCTCATTCTAGGTCTTCCAAACGCTTTTCAAGCATCTCCATGCTTTCCTCAAATCGTTTCCAGGTATCAGCATCCATCTGTTTCTTTAAATATTCGCTATCTTTCAACTTACCTAAGTCTTTCAAACTTTTCAATCCTTTCAGGCTTTCCAGACTTTTTAAGCTTTCCAGACTCTTTAAACCTTCCAAGCCTTGTAAACCCTCTAATCCTTGCAGACCATTCAAAACGCCCAAATCGGCCAAATCAAGAGTACCATCTACGATACGATATACATTCCCTCCCTCATTCATACTTGTATTCTGATACATCATGATATTCTGAATATCCTTTAAAGTCATTTCGCCTTCCAGATAAACAAACTTCAAGTTGGCAGCACCATCAATAATCATAATCAGCTCTTTTACTTTATCCCCTTTCCTATTGATATAAAATTCGGAACTGGATACGGTGCCTTTCTGCTTCATCAGCAACTCATACTTAGAGGACTGCACCAATGCACGCAAATCCTTACGCATGTCTTTCTTGATATTGCTATCCATCGTAGAAAGAATCTGCACACAATCCAATTTACCGGATACCTTTCCTATATAGATATCTTTCGTGAACAGGTTAGGATTCATTTCAATCATCGCCTTTGAGATATAAACGGAGGAGACGCCCTTCATATCATTGTAGGTATTGAATATATTTTTCTGTGCCTGGCAGAGCAGGGGTAACATCAGCAACACACCTGCCAATAAAATCTTGTTGAGTTTCATAATCATTTATCTTTGTATTTCTTTTTTTATTTCCTGATTTACTTTCTTCATATCAACCTGCGTCTCCTTCACCTGAGCAATGCCTTGGTTCAAATTGGTAGAAACTTCCATTAAAGTAGCTTGCAGCACCTGATAAGCTTCTTCCGGATCAGAGAATGTATCTTGCGGTGTAGGCGGACACACCCCTCTTCCGAGATTTTCGACCCCATACCCTATACCGATAATCACCAATATGGTAGCTGCAACACTTCCAATCCAGCGCCAGTTGCGTTTGGACTTGTTAGGACTGAAGAACCTTTGCTCTTCCTCAGCCTTTTCATCAATCAGCAGGCTTAGTTTATCCCCCAGCCCCGCAGGAACTTCCACATCTCTATCTGCGTCTTGATAAAGGCTAAGAAAAATTTCTTTATCCTTCTGCAGATGTTCAGGTACTTCCGTTGTTCTGAAATAATCTCTCAACGCCTCTTCCTGGCTCTCGGTAGTGTTCCCCTCGTAAAACTCGGTGAGCAGCCTTTCAATTTCCTCGACTTTCATAGTTATTCCATTTATTAAATTCCTCACGTATTCTTTTCCTTGCCCGGGACAGCAGTACACGGACATTTGTAGAATTCAACCCGGTCACTTGTTCTATCTCTTCGTAAGAGCATCCTTTGACGTCACGCAGGTTCACAATCCGTTGCTGCTGTTCGGGCAAGTGGGCGATGATATCTTTTACTTGCCGTACTTCGTCGCGCACTTCCAAGTTATCACTTTGAGAAACATCCTGCGCAGCAGTTAATTCTACCGTCTGCCTGGATAAGACATATTTTCCTGAACGAAGCAAATCAAAGCACATATTCTTAACCAAAGTGACACTGAACGCTTCCGGATTGCTGATAACCGTCAATCCTTCTCGCTTATCCCATAGCTTCAGATAGGCTTCCTGAACCAGATCCTCCGCATCGGCCGCATTCTCCAGTAGCCGATAGGCTACACAGTACAGCTTGCGGTGGTAAGGCAGAAACTCATTTTTAAAACTTTCAGCATCCATGGGCTTTTTCTGTATCTCAATCCTGTTATTTTTTGTATCTATTTGTTAGACGTAAAGGAACGGAACTTTGTTACAAAGGAAATGAATTTTATAAAAAAATGCGGCAAAAGAAAAAAACTTCTGCCGCACACCTTATTAATAAGTGGTTTCTTTAGAACCAATAAATATATGCCAGAGTACTTACGCTGATTGCAATCCATAGCAACACCCCCTGAATAAGCGGTTTGATGCCCACTGCCTTTAATACATCACGTGAAAGGGAAGCTCCAATAAAGAACAGAGTGATAGTCAATGTCTTTCTGGCTAAACTATTAATTCCCTCTCCTATCATAATTCCGGTTTCCGAGGAACTCAGCACATACGTATTGAATACCATAGCCAGAATGAAGAAGAAAATAAACCAGGGAATACTGATTTTCTGTCCCTTACCTTTAAAGACGAAAGAAGTAATCAATGCCAGAGGAATAATCCACAAAGCACGTGTCAATTTAATAGTAGTAGCAATTTGAAGAGCTTCTTCGCCATAAGCAGCACCGGCACCCACTACAGAACTCGTATCATGTATGGCAATTGCTGCCCATGTTCCAAATTCCTGCTGGCTCATATCCAAGGCATGACCTATAACAGGAAAGATAAACAATGCGATAGCATTCAGAATAAAGATAGTTCCTAATGCTACGGACATCTCTGTATCTTTCGCTCTCAGCACAGGACCTACTGCTGCAATGGCACTACCGCCACAGATAGCCGTGCCGGAACTGATAAGATAGGAAGTGTCACGATCTACCTTTAAAAATTTACGACCGATAAACCAACCGATAAGCATGGTACCCACTACTGAAATAACTGTGAACTCCATTCCTTCTTTACCGGAAGCCAGAGATGCCTGGAGATTCATTCCGAAACCTAGTCCTACCACTGAATATTGCAAAAGATATTTAGATACTTTCTTATTGAACTTTGGATGTGCCTGCCCACTCGACAAAGCAAATATTAATCCCAGGAACAAAGCGACAGGAGGTGTCACCCAAGTAGAATAACCGGGAATATAATCCAATAATAAGAAAACCGATAAAAGCACTACTAAAGACACATAAGTAATTTTGTTCTTCCGTTGAAGATATGCCAGAGTGCTTACACTCGCAGTTTGAATTGAAGCCATAATTTTTCTTGTATATCAATATTTATATTATTTCTGTTTCCGGGTGCAAAGGTAGGCTTCTTTACCTATATACACCAATTGTATCTATTTATGTGCTATAACTTGTTGTTATGGTGTGTAGCAAACTGCATAAAGACTTGGGAGAGTCCACTCTCCTGCCCCTGGGGTTGTGCAAAACTAAATTCACGAAGCATAGCCATATCTTTTATTTCGACAACACGCAACTGTCCGGCATAAAGTTCACGGGTAATGGAACGAATGGAAACAATACCCATACAATCAGTATGTTCCAAAAAAAGTTTAATGCTTTCCGTACTGCCCAGATACATTAAAACCTGAAGAGACGATAACTTTATATTATGTTGCAATAATGCCCTCTCAAAAACATCCAATGTACCCGATCCCCTTTCACGAAGCACCAAAGGAATATGAAGCAGTTCTTCGGGAGTAATTTCTTCACCGACCTGCAGTTTACTTCCCGTGCGTATCACAGCCACCAGCTCATCTTCAAGAAAAGTGGTGTATTTCAAATTGGGTAAGCGGAAAACGCCCTCCACCAATCCCAGGTCTATGCGGTGTTCCTGTAAAGCAGCTTCTATCTCGCGTGAATTACCATTCATCAGCGAAAGGTTTACTTGCGGGAATTTCTTAATGAAGCTGGCAAGTAATGGCGGCAAGACGTATTGAGCAATTGTAGTACTGGCCCCCAAACGCAGTTCTCCCGTATATTCGTTATGCAGCAGATGCATTTCATATTCCAGTCGCTTATAATCTTCCAGAATACGCCCACAATGCTCCAGCAGCAACTTACCAGCTTCCGTCAAACTGATTTTACTACCTTGCCTATCAAACAGACGCGCCTGATAGGTACTCTCCAATTCTTGTATATGCTTTGTAATGGCAGGCTGACTGACAAACAACTCTTGCGAAGCTTTCGTGAAACTCAGATTCTTCGCCACAGATTGAAATACTTTTAATCGAAAATCAGACACGGAGTTAGTGATTAAGGATTAATAATAGATGATTAAAACAGAACTATTCCAATTCTTCGGCTTTAACGCCTAACGCACGCATCATGGAATAACCCAATAAATCCCACTTACAACCAAGAGGATGAGCAGGTTCATCCATATTGAAAAGGAATACTTCTTTCGATTTTTCCGAATCAGCTTCCCTTAGATGCTCCTCAAGAACCTCCATAAGTTTAGCACCATAATCATCTATAAACGGAACCAGCATGAGACGCTTCACATCAGCAGAATCGAGTGCTATATTCAGCAGATCAAGATAGAGATTCGCCCGGGAAACAAGTCCCTCAGAAGATACAGAAGTGAATGAAAACTCACCTAACTGATTCGTAAATCCCACCCCATTTAAGTCTTTATTTAAATCTGCGGGATCACAATGAAGCAATTTATCAGTCTGCCCATCATGTACAAAAAGTACCCCGATATTGTTTTCTTTATCGCGAACACCAGAATCGAGTGCCAGATAAGAAGCCCATTCTTCCACATAGATATTCTGCAAGGGACGTCCCAGCTGCAATTCAAAGTATCTCTTTAAGTCCTTAACCACATCATTGAAATATGCTACATCCACCAGTATCACATTCTCTGCGAACTTTACATCTTCTGCCATAATATATTCTATTCTATTTTTGAGGGATAAAGATACGATAATCCTTTTAACCCAGCATGAAAACTATTCAAAAATTTCCCGATATGAGCTAAATAAAAAGTTGAAATTCACTCTTTTATATTTACATCCGACTCAAGACGTTATTTGAGGTACCCTCAGTCGTTATGCAAGGGTATCTCAGTCGTTAAGTGAGGGTGCCTCAGTCGTTATGTGAGGGTACCTCAGTCGTTATGTTAGGCGCCCTCTTTTTAAGCACCTGATATACAACATGCTATAAATTGATATTTTTAACTTTTTCCCAAAAAATCGAAATCTTCGAACAGAAAGGAATAGTAATTTATCTTTAAATTCATAACTAACTATGCACTTTTGAAGTAACCTTACCGCTATCTCATCTTAGTTTCGGCAAAAGTTATATAAATCCCGCAATACTATACAGACATTTTGTCATTACTACCCATTTATTAACTGTAATTTTGTCACAAATAGGCTATTGGCAAATCTTTTGCGCCCGTTTAGGTGTTATTGAAAATGAAAAATAGAAAGGAGATATAAGATATGAACTTTAACAATTTTACCATTAAATCGCAAGAGGCTGTGCAAGAAGCACTGAACCTGGCCAAAAGCCGTGGACAGCAAGCCATCGAACCGGTTCATGTGATGCAGGGAGTAATGAAGGTAGGCGAAAACGTCACTAACTTCATCTTCCAGAAGCTGGGCATGAATGGTCAACAGATTGCACTTGTACTTGACAAACAAACTGACTCTTTGCCCAAAGTTTCGGGTGGAGAACCTTACTTGAGTCGCGAGACAAATGAGGTATTCCAGAAAGCGACCCAATATTCCAAAGAAATGGGTGACGAGTTTGTTTCATTGGAGCATCTGCTGCTGGCATTGCTCACTGTAAAAAGTACTGTTTCTACCATCCTGAAAGATGCAGGAATGACGGAACGTGAACTTCGTAATGCCATCACCGAGTTGCGTAAAGGAGAAAAAGTGACTTCACAATCCAGTGAAGACACCTATCAGTCACTTGAAAAGTATGCTATCAACCTGAACGAAGCCGCCCGAAGCGGTAAGCTCGACCCTGTTATCGGTCGTGACGAAGAAATCCGGCGTGTATTGCAGATTCTGAGCCGTCGTACCAAAAACAACCCTATATTAATAGGTGAACCGGGTACCGGTAAGACTGCCATTGTAGAAGGTCTTGCCCATCGTATTCTGCGCGGTGATGTACCTGAAAACCTGAAGAATAAACAAGTTTATTCACTGGATATGGGAGCATTGGTTGCCGGTGCTAAATATAAAGGTGAGTTCGAGGAACGCTTGAAAGCTGTTATTAATGAGGTGAAGAAATCAGAAGGAGACATAATTCTCTTTATTGATGAAATCCACACTTTGGTTGGTGCCGGAAAAGGTGAAGGCGCTATGGATGCCGCCAACATCCTGAAACCTGCACTGGCTCGTGGCGAACTGAGAAGTATCGGTGCAACTACCCTCGACGAGTATCAGAAGTACTTTGAAAAGGACAAAGCATTGGAACGCCGCTTCCAGATCGTGTATGTCAATGAACCGGATACGCTGAGTACCATCTCCATCCTGCGTGGTCTGAAGGAGCGTTATGAAAACCACCACCATGTACGGATTAAAGACGACGCCATCATTGCCGCCGTGGAGTTGAGTAACCGTTATATCACAGACCGCTTCTTACCGGATAAGGCTATCGACCTGATGGATGAAGCCGCTGCAAAGCTGCGTATGGAAGTAGATTCCGTACCGGAAGAGTTGGATGAAATTTCCCGCAAGATCAAACAGTTGGAGATTGAGCGCGAAGCCATTAAACGTGAAAACGATAAACCGAAACTGGAACAAATCGGCAAGGAACTTGCCGAACTGAAAGAACAAGAAAAATCGCACAAAGCGAAATGGCAAAGTGAAAAGACATTGGTCAACAAGATACAACAGAATAAGGTTGAAATCGAAAACCTTAAATTTGAAGCTGATAAGGCGGAACGTGAAGGTGACTACGGCAAAGTAGCCGAAATCCGTTACGGTAAGCTACAAGCTTTGAACAAGGAAATCGAAGATACTCAAAAAGAACTTCACATGATGCAAGGCGATAAAGCCATGATTAAGGAAGAAGTAGACGCTGAGGATATTGCAGATGTTGTATCCCGTTGGACAGGTATTCCGGTCAGCAAGATGTTGCAAAGTGAAAAAGACAAATTGTTGCATCTGGAAGATGAACTCCACCAGCGTGTGATTGGGCAGGACGAAGCTATCGAAGCTGTCGCTGATGCTGTACGCCGTAGCCGTGCCGGTCTGCAAGATCCGAAACGCCCGATTGGTTCGTTTATCTTCCTCGGTACTACCGGTGTTGGTAAGACAGAACTTGCCAAGGCTCTTGCCGAGTTCCTCTTCGATGACGAGTCTATGATGACGCGTATTGACATGAGTGAATATCAGGAAAAGCATAGCGTATCTCGTCTGGTCGGAGCGCCTCCGGGATATGTAGGTTACGATGAAGGTGGCCAGTTGACCGAAGCTATCCGCCGTAAACCCTATTCAGTCGTACTGTTCGACGAAATAGAGAAAGCACATCCGGATGTATTCAATATCTTACTTCAGGTATTGGACGACGGACGCCTGACGGATAACAAAGGACGTGTGGTAAACTTCAAAAATACCATCATTATCATGACATCTAACATGGGTAGCGCTTATATCCAAAGTCAGATGGAAAAGCTGAATGGTACCAACAAGGAGCAGGTAATTGAGGAAACAAAGAAGGAAGTGATGAATATGTTGAAGAAAACTATTCGCCCGGAATTCCTGAACCGTATCGATGAAACAATCATGTTCCTGCCGCTGACTGAAAGCGAAATCAAGCAGATTGTGGTACTCCAGATAAAAAGTGTACAAAAGATGCTTGCCCAAAATGGCGTGGAATTGATATTGACGGAAGGAGCCATAGAATTCCTGACGAAGGTAGGATATGATCCGGAGTTTGGTGCTCGTCCCGTAAAACGGGCTATCCAACATTACTTGCTGAATGACTTGTCGAAGAAACTGTTATCTCAGGAAGTAGACCGTAGCAAACCGATTACAGTAGATGCCAGCGGTGAAAGATTGGCATTTAGAAATTAAACCTAAAAAAACGAAGATAAAAAAGGCTGTCTTGTTTCTGGATGAAATGTACTTCAGAACTAACAAGACAGCCTTTTCTTATTTTATAGCGAGCTGCTTAACAACCGGTGTGGATAGGGGATGCGTCACAACCAACACATAATCTCCTGCGCATGGCAAATCAAAAGAAATTTGTTCCTCTTTCGCCTGCTTTACATCAATCACCTTTCCCCGGATATGGTATAAACAAAGCGTAGCGTTAGGCAACACTCCACCTACATATATCTTACCAGCAGTTTTATCTACCTGTACTGTTACGCTCTTATGCTCTTCCATCTTATCATTGCCAACCTCAAGTTCCCCCTCAAGGCAGTAAATTCATAATAAAAAAGCGTGGGAACTGTTGTTATTATTGTACCTGGGGCTCTGGACTGCCACTATTCAAATAATATACAACAACCCACGCTCCGAACTATATATACATGTGCATATACAACAGAGCATGAACGTTTGTTGTCTATTATCCTTGAATAGCGTGAAATTGTCCAGATTTCAAGTACAAGATAATATTAAACGCTTTTATCTATAATTATCCTTCAATTATTGTAAAGGGAGGCCACTACCTACCCTGCATTTCAGGATGGCAACAAAGGTATAAAAAAAGTAATCAAAATTAAAACTACAGCATAAAAAAAAGCGAATTATCCGGGATGTCCCGCATAATTCGCTTTTCTATGAAAAGAATAGCTTATTTTTAAATTTATTCTTCTGTTTTTTCTTCAGTAGCTTCAACTTCTGCAGCCTCTTCGAAATCAGTCATTCCGCAAGCAACTAACAGGTTGTACCAGGAAATAAGTTTTTTGATATCCGTCACATATACACGGTCGCGATCGAAAGTAGGCAGAACCTCTCCCAAATAAGCGCGAAGGTCATCAGCAGTGGCTTTTTTCAGATCCATCACTACAGCTGCACCGTTTTCTTTCTTTTTCATGGCTAGTAATACATCTTTCAAAGGCACATCGTCCGTATCCGTATACATGGCAATATCGCCCAAAGATATTATTTTCTCGTTACCATAAGCAGGGAAACGTTTCTTGTCTGTAAGTGATTCTACAATCAACATATTTCTACCTTGTGAAATGAGCTTATACAATCCCGGTTTACCGGAGATAGACAAAATAGTCTTCAACATAGTATGTTCTATTTTTTATTAGTAATATTTTATTTTTTCGGTGGGCAAAGGTAAGCAATATTTTTAGATAGAGAAGTTATTAGTTCTAAAACCTGCGGAATTAACGGAGTTTCACCGTCGTTTACAATTACAAAATCAGCCTGGATACGCTTATCTTCATCACTCATCTGGCTACGAACACGACGTTCCACCAATTCCCGCGGAGCAGTATCACGCTGCATGGCACGGGTTATACGGATTTCCTCGGGTGCATATACCATAATTACGGCATCTACTTCACCTGCAAATCCGGCTTCAATCAGAATTGCAGACTCCATCCCTACTATCGGATATGCATCGTATCGCTTTACCCATTGATGAAAATCATCCCGCACCCGTGGATGAATAATACCGTTTACAGTACGGATATGTTCGGGGTTACCAAATATATAGGAAGCAAGCAAGGTTTTATTCAACTCTCCATCGGTATAAATATCTTCTCCCAGTAAAGATATCAGTTCCCGGCGAATCAAAGAGTCCGAAACAGTCAGGCGCTTGGATTCAATATCCGAGATATAAACAGGGACACCCATCACTTCCAATAGTCGGGAAACTACACTTTTTCCACTACCGATTCCACCAGTTATACCTATCTTAATTGCCATAATCAGGAGATACTTGCTCAATTAGGAAATCTACCTGTTCCGGACTGATACGTATCTGGTTTACGCCTTTCGGCACTGATCTTAATTTCACCGTATACTTATCCGAACCTAATTTCAGAAGTTCTTCATAAGAAACATTGATATGAAAATCACTTGCTGTTATTTGACGGAAATGACTCAAACCAACCTGGAAAGTAACATTCACTTTTGATGGAAACGCACGCAACACTTTACCTGCAGGAAAGTTAACACCCCGCAAAGGAACTTCCACAGTTTTCTCCGTATAAATATCCACAGGAAAAATCATCTCCACAGAAGCCGGCACAAACTTAACCCCCTTCTGGGCAAGCAAAGGAATTTGCCTCTTCAGTGTATCAGAGACATCTTCAAATTTCACCTTCTGTGTATAGGCAATGGTTATTGTATCCAGTACACCTGCAGGTGCGTAGGCTAATACAGAATCAGGCGTACAAATTGTATCGGAAATATAATACTGGCGTCCGGCACTCACTGTTCCCTGTAACTTCACCGGAACTAATTTGGAGTCTCCGGTAGAATAGATATACTCTAACGTATCGGGTTTCACGGAAAGCAATTTTGTAGATACGTTCAACTGGTTGAGCAATCTTTTCTCAAACTGCGAAGAATAAATACGTACATGGTTATCCTTCCCTTTATAGTCAGAAAAATCCAAAGTAATAGGGAAAAAGCTCTTTCCAAGCATATAGTTGAGTAACACCGTACCTTTATCTTTCACCCGAATATGCAGTTCGGAAGGAGGTTCAGAAGTTATAACAATATTATTAGGAACTCCTTTCAGACGTACCGGAATGGAGAATTCCGTTTCATAATCATTATTTAATGTCTGAAGCAGCCAGAAACCACTGGCAATGAAGAAGAAGAATAAAAAAATTAAGAACTCTCTGCTCTTATCACTGAGCAGAAAGTCCTTAATTTTTCTCGCTGTTTTTAAATATATGCGTTTTATGTTCCTACGATCAATCATAGGCTCACTATTCAAATTTATTTAACAGCCTGATTGCTGTTAGCATCTGCAGCTGCTGCAAATATAGAATTCTTATCAATTCTAATCCTAACATTAGAAGCGATTTCAAGTACTATATCATTATCATTAATCTCTTTGATAACACCATGAATACCGCCGGCAGTAATCACTTTTTGGTTTACCTGAAGCGATTTGCGGAAGTTTGCAATTTCTTTTTGCTTTTTGTTTTGTGGACGAATCATGAAAAAATACATGATAGCAAACATGGCAATCAGAAGAATCCACATCATGCTACCACCACCAGGGGCTGCGGCAGGAGCTTGCAAGAATACGGTCATTAAATTCATAAATTATTCGTTTTTAGTTTTTAATACTCAACAAAGATATCAGTTTTTAGCCAACTTACCTTCTTTTTTTAATTGATTAACTATTCCGTCTAATGTACCATTTACGAAACTTCCGCTCTTTATCGTACTATAGACTTTAGCAATCTCTACATACTCATTTAACGAAACACTCACAGGAATGTTCGGAAAACTCAGAATTTCCGCTAATGCACATTGCATTATTATCACGTCCATAAAGGCTACACGATCCAAATCCCAATTACGAGTATTCTCACTGATCAGATGACGATAGTAGTCGCAGTTCAAGATAGCACGACGAAACAAACGACGAGCAAACTCCTGGTCTTCCTCATCTTTAAACTCAGGCAGCAAAGTCTGGTTAGCACCATTCTTTTCCTCAAAACGTTTGATTGTCTTCAGAACAAAAGTATCTACGATTTCTTTGTCATCATTCCAGTAAAGACTCTGGTCTTCCAACAAAGTATCCAATGCTTCGTTATTAAAAATAAATGCTTTATAAAGCTTTCTCCATAATTCACGGTCTGTTTCATAAGACTTATCAGGCGAAGCCATATACTCCTTATATATATCAGAAGTTATAATCTTCTCATACAAGCCCTTGATAAAGTCTTCATCATTTGTCCACGACCGTTTTTGGTTGGCAGCAAAGTCAAGCAACTGCTTATTCACTTCCAATTGAGAAACGAACTTGTTTTCTACAAATTTCATGTTGGGATACAACTCCTCTGCGGTCGGAGCTAACTTGGCTTTTGCCGCATCAATGCGTTTTTGTGCGTAAGTCGTCAGAGCCACCATCAGCATCAGCAAATAATTATAAAGGTCATACGCTTTCGAAAGACTAAAGAATAATTCTTTCTCCGCTGAGTCTAAATTTTTACTGCCATTCTGATAATAAGCATATACAATCTGTATAATCTTAAGACGAATAAGAACTCTGTTAATCATAAATCTATTAATCA
>JAEXAJ010000006.1 GCA_023458215.1 Bacteroidota bacterium | reverse complement strand
ATGCGACCTCTTTAACCTGGCATTCAGTAATGATACGCACCACATCTTCCGGTAGCGAGCCGTTCATTCCGAGATTCTGAATACCGGAGACTGCAATCGACGGGATACCGTGCTTGCACGCCTTTTCCGCTTTCTTTTCCCCTTCCTGGATATAGAGGCGGGGAATAGGCGTTTTCTCCTTAGACATCTTACGTATGCGCTCCGGTATATATACCGGTGTTCCGGATCCGGGAGGCGATTTGTATTTGAATGGCTTTCCCTCTTTATCCAGGTGGGAATCCGGGAACTGCCAACGGACCCGGAAATATTCTTTCTTCTCGTTAGTTACACGTTTCTTGCTGTCTTTGCGGTAGTAGGTGACAGGCATACCGTCAAGATCATAATATTCGATGATCACATCATCGCCCTTGGTGATGGCACCACGTTCGTCAATGGTACCGGGGCGAAATGTCCTCAATTCGAATATAGCCTGCTTGTCATCACTCTTATAAACCTTTGCGGTGACATCCTCAAAAGTTAATCCGGAGGCAGCCAGCATACGCGCGCAATAACTGTCTACATCCACGCCTTTGGCTGCTTTACTACCTTTTTTGAGCTTCTTTATTTTCTTGGGTTGGGGCTTTTCATCCAGTAGAACATTGAACCGGTTAGCCAGGTAATCAAGTGCTGCAGTATATTCCTTACCTTCGACTTTCATAAGGAATGAAAGCGCACCGTTACCGTTTACCTCATGGCATGAAAAACATCCAAAGACTTCTTTGTTCGGATTGATGCTAAATTTGCGGGCTACACCACAGTGAGGGCAATCACAAACATAACTGACTCCGGATTTTCTGAACTCATGAAAATCCTGGGCGACATCGAGCAGGCGTCCCTTTGCTGCGTCCTTTATTCTACTTACATCATTATCAGTGAATTGCATATATTGTTGATTTTATCATTCTGCGAATTACGGGATTTCCCTGTCGTAGTAACAGGACTACTTCATACAGAGAAAATCACCGGGATCCGCATACATAGCTAATCTGTTTTCCGCAGGATATATCCCCGCGACGATCCAACCGTAAGGCACATCAATCAGTCCATAACGAGGATATATAGCACTCCAATGTATGCCAATTCCTCCGGAATCGTATTCTACGACTTCAAAATCTTCTACTTGGCAATGTATGCGATTTACGATTTCTTTTCGTATCGCATCTGACTGTGATAATACATCGTTTAGTTCCATTTTAGTCTAATTTTTATTGGGGAAAGTCTTTGATCACACGTTTGGGAGTGCAATCATTAACTCATTCAATATTATCTGTATCAACATAGCCATAGCGCAGGTATAAGCTGATACAGTCCGCAATCAGTTCCCATGTATATGCCCAATCAGCCGTACTCCATTCATGATAAAAGATCTTTCCGAAATCGCTTACTATATTGCGTTCTTGGTTATAGTAGTTAGAAAATCGAAGTCGCCACATACGATATTTTAAGCTGGGACCTTTCGATGGTAATGGCTTCTCACTTGTCAATATGAGCTTTGGTGATTTGTTGAATGGTAGAAAACTACATCTACCTCCTTTCTTGTTAATATGCCAATCGCCCGTAATATTGGGGAATAGATACTCGAAACAGAATTGCTCTGGTACATCGTCAATGAGAACTATTTTAGTTCCTTCCGGCATTTGTGACCATGGAAATAAGTTCTTTGTTATATCCAAGGTTTTACCCTGTACAACATACATTCGTGATACCTCTCTAAAAAAGTTAGCAAAGAGTGTTTTCCCGTTTCTGGTACCGGATTCACAGAATACAGCACGTGGGTTTTCTGAATCTTTATATCCAACGATTAAATATCCTATTGCGCACAGTTTACTAAGCAAATGCACATCGTTTCTGCATTCATATTCAGATCCGCAAGGTTCTATCATACTCGTACGCTTTAAAAACTGTAGGAAATCGCATTTTTCTGCATTATCGTTTAACGTAAAATTGCACACACTATTTATATATCTTGCTTCAATCATAATGTTCGTTATTTGTAATTAGTTATTTTACATCTATTTAAAGGCTTATTTCATAATCCGATTCGATAAGAAAGAAGACCTCATTCGTGTTTTTATAGACCCTACGTTTAGCACCAAGAGCCTTCAGTTTCTTGTGCGAAATACAAACATTGTAATCTTCAACAGAACCACCTTGGTTATTGTGAATGTGGATCTTGACATTCTTTCTTGTTACAGCCCATGCCATAATTGTACTCCTTTCTAATTTATCTAAATTAATTAGAACTGCTCTCTTATTACATCGTCCATCGCCATGAGAGTAGTTGACAGAGTATTATACTTCTGCTTTGTTTTCTCATACGATTTTACTTGCTCCTCTGTGGACTCTCCAGACTCATAGATATCACTAAGGCGTTCGAATTGCTTCCTGGTTACGAATAACATTTCCTTTATTTTCGGACGTAACACAATGCAATCTATTTTTGACAAGCAAACAGTCCATTCCAGTGGACTGTCAAGCATTTCTTTGGTTGTATTAGCGTATGCCATATTAGATTATATTTAAATTGAATTAAGTTTTGATAAAATAAAATCAGCTAATTTTTGCGTTTCTTTTTCAGTTTCTTGTTTTTGAACTTGACAGATAAACCTCTTTATATTAAAAAACGTACCATCAAATGAACCTTCAATAATATAAGTACCTTTACGATCTGTCTCTTTTACAAATTTTGTTTTCATTTTATTCAGTATTTTATAGTTATACGT
>JAEXAJ010000005.1 GCA_023458215.1 Bacteroidota bacterium | reverse complement strand
ATCACCTCACGCGGAAGAATGGAAGGTCCTGCATTGAAATTATGCTTTTTCATTTGAAGTTTGTTTTGGTTATACAATTTCGTTAGTTTGTGTCTTTCGACATGGCGAAATTACGGAAATATTTCTGCATTACAAATCTTTCCTTATTAAATTCCACTCTTGACCCTCATTTACCTTACTTTTTATTGGTATATACAAGAAATATACACCAATTTGTTATGTTTACTTGTCATGAACTATAATAAAAGGCAAATTGAAAGCTATTAAGATTGATTACTTTTCATTCAATAGAAAAAGTGAAATAAAAATGAATATTTATAAGAAAAGTCACTTTGCCTCTTCAATAATGGTCTTCATTCCTTTGATTTTCTCTCCACGAATCAGGGTAAGAAGTTGTTGCGCTTTACTACGACGGACAGCAACAAAAGCATGGTGCTCCTTTACATCGACTTGCCCGACATCCTCTTTTGCCAAACCACCTTTCTTATATAAGAAACCAACAATATCTATTTTATTCAGTTTGTCTTTTTTCCCTTTACCTATATATATAGTAGTCCAACGAGATTTAGGAGGTTTCGGCGTGTTTTCCGGTAATTCAAAGATGGGTGTATCTTCAGGGATATAATCGGATAAACGTTCTTCGCAGTGGAGAAGAAGGAAAGAAGAACCGCTGGCTTCCCAACGTGCAGTACGTCCGTTACGGTGGGTAAAGGCTTCTTCATTCACAGGGAGGTGATAATGAACTATATTATCAATACCCGGAATATCCAATCCGCGAGCTGCAAGATCGGTAGAAACAAGTACAGGACAGCTGCCATTACGGAATTTATAGAGAGCCCGTTCACGATTATCCTGCTCCATTCCTCCATGAAAGGCATCACAAGGGAATTTCTTTGATTTCAGATAATCGGTAACACGTTCTACGCTTTCACGGTAATTAACGAAGACTAGCGTAGAATGATCTCCCAAAGTACACAACAAACGATAAAGAGTTTCCAGTTTATCTTTCTCGGGAGATAGAACTTTCTGTAAGTTCAAACGTTCGGAAACGGGTTCTGCTGACAGAAAGTTCAGCTTGATAAAGCCACCGGTTTCCAACGAGTTAAGAGTTGCATGCACAGAGTTGACGTTGGCGGACGCAGAGTTGACGTTGGCAGGCGCAGAGTTGAGGTTTACAAACATTGGTATCTCCTCGGCATCAGTGGCAGAAAGCAGTATGCGCTTCTTCAATGAAGGCAATTGCCCGATCACTTCGGACATCTCATCGTGAAATCCGAATTCAAGGCATTTATCAAATTCATCGATTACCAGAGTAGTTACCATGCGGGCATCAAAGTTCTCTTTCTTCAAATGGTCGTTCATTCGTCCCGGAGTACCTATAATGACTGAGGGATTGACACCCCGCATCGTACGATGTTCTTCCATCGCCGGACGGCCTCCATAACAACTGATAGCCTTAAAAGGGGTATTCATAGCCTTGAACACCGTCTCAATCTGCAATGCAAGCTCACGGGAAGGTACCAAAACTACTGCTTGCACGCCTTGTACATCCGATTTTAATGTTTGTACCAACGGAAGTAAGAAGGCAAGCGTTTTACCCGAACCGGTAGGTGAGAGCAAAACTAAATCTTTATTCGAGCGGTAAGCCTCATACGCAGCTTCCTGCATCGGAGTAAGTTGATCTATTTTTAAATTACGGAGGATTTCTGATAGCTTCATATGATTCATTGATTTGAGGACAAAGGTATAAAAAGAAAGAAGACTTACGACAAAAATGAGGCGTTAATCTACTCAAACGAAACAGACCATCTATTTGCCCCAAACACATGGTCTGTTTGAAGCAAATAGATGGTCTGTTTTAGTGTAACAGATGGTCTGTTCTTATGCGCCGAAGTTGTCGAACATCAAGTTCTGAGCCGGAACACCGAGATCGTCGAGCATTTTCTCGACTGCTTTCGACATCGGGCCGGGACCACACATGTAGTATTCAATGTCTTCGGGAGCTTCATGATCTTTCAAGTATGTCTCGTAGATTACGTTGTGAACGAAGCCCGGAGTATATTTCACACCTGCTGCATCGGCTGCCGGATCCGGACGGTCGAGTGCAAGATGGAATGTGAAGTTCGGGAAGTCTTTTTCAATCTGCAAGAAATCTTCCAGATAGAATACTTCGTTCAATGCACGTGCACCGTAGAAGTAAGACATCTTGCGGTCGGTAGTCTTCAACGTTTTAGTCAAGTGCATGATTTGTGCACGCAACGGAGCCATACCGGCACCACCACCTACCCACATCATCTCTTTCTTAGAGTCGAAGATAGGATGGAAGTCTCCGTAAGGACCGCTCATCATCACCTTGTCACCCGGTTTCAGAGTAAAGATATAAGAAGAAGCGATACCCGGATTTACATCAACAAAGCCGGGACCTTGATCTTTCGGCTTGAACGGAGGCGTAGCAATACGTACAGTCAGCATGATACGGTCACCCTCAGCAGGATAGTTAGCCATAGAGTAGGCACGAATTGTTTCTTCCTCATTGGTACACTTCAAACCAAATAAGCCGAAGTTTTTCCATGCAGGCAGATATTCATCGCCTATCAAACTCTTATCGATATCCTTGTCATAGTCCATCTTGAATTTAGGAATCTTGATCTGTGCGTAAGAACCGGGGATAAAGTCCATGTGTTCACCTTTAGGCAACGCAACGATGAACTCTTTGATGAACGTAGCCACGTTCTTGTTGGAGATCACCTGGCACTCCCACTCTTTTACGCCCAAGATTGATTCGTCAATCTTGATGTTCATATCGCCTTTCACTTTCACCTGACAACCCAAGCGCCAGTGGTCTTGAACCTGCTTACGACTGAAGTGAGGTACTTCGGAAGGCAGGATTTCGCCGCCACCATCCAATACCTGGCATTTGCACTGTCCGCATGAACCCTTACCACCACAAGCGGAAGAAAGGAACACACCGTTTACAGACAGCGTATTGAGCAGCGTAGAACCGGATTCTACATCCAGCACAGTATCGCCATTCATTGTCACTTTTACATTACCCGACGGAACCAAGAATTTCTTGGCAACCAACAGGATAACAACAAGCAAAACGATAACCACAAGGAATACCGCAACGCTCGCTAATATCAAATTCATATCCATTGTCTTATTCCTTTCTTTATTAGATGTTCAAACCAGAGAAACACATGAACGCAATAGCCATCAGACCTACGGTAATGAATGTGATTCCCAAACCTTTCAACGGATCGGGCACATCAGAATAAGCCATTTTCTCACGGATAGCAGCCAAACCGACGATAGCCAGTAACCAGCCGATACCTGATCCTAATGCGTAAGATATTGAATCCCATACGTCACCGATGTATTTCGGATCGCTCTCGCCCACATTGATACGTTGTTGCATAAACAGAGATGCACCCATGATGGCACAGTTTACAGCAATCAACGGCAGGAAGATACCTAGTGAAGCGTACAGCGAAGGGCTGAAACGTTCCACGATCATTTCTACCAACTGAACGATACCGGCAATAACGGCAATGAAAAGAATAAAACTCAAGAAGCTGAGGTCAACGCCTTCAATAATTGCGTTAGCAGCCAGCACCTTGGTCTGCAACAAGTAGTTGACCGGAAGCGTAACCACCAACACGAAGGTTACAGCAATACCAAGTCCTACAGCAGTCTTCACATTCTTCGATACGGCAAGGTAAGAACACATACCGAGGAAGAAAGCGAATATCATGTTGTCCACAAAGATGGAGCGGACGAATAAACTTAATAAATGTTCCATAATTCCATTTTTAATGAAGAATGAAGAATTAAGAATTAAGAATTGCTATGCATTCATAGCGGCAGCCATTCTTCATTCTTCATTCATAGTTCTTCATTTAATTAATTCTTTTCTTGCAACTCTTTGTGATGAGCACGCTGATACCAAATGTAGCAAGCACAGATAATCAACGCCATCGGAGGCATCAACATCAAGCCGTTGTTCACATAACCGATATTCTTGAGAGGCTCGTAGTTCAAGATATTGAAACCGAGCAATGTACCCGAACCGAAAAGTTCGCGGAAGAAAGCTACAACGATCAAAATCTTGGCATAACCCAAACCGTTACCGATACCGTCGAGACAAGATTCCCAAGGACCGTTCTGCATAGCAAATGCTTCCAAACGTCCCATCAAGATACAGTTGGTAATGATAAGACCTACATACACTGAAAGCTGCACGCTTACGTCGTAAGCAAAGGCTTTCAGGATCTCACTTACAATAGTTACCAACGCAGCAACCACTACCAGCTGAACGATAATACGGATGCGGTTAGGAATTGTCTTGCGCAGTAATGAAATCACTACGTTAGCAAACGCTGTAATTACCGTAACCGAAAGACCCATTACGATAGCAGGCTCCAGTTTAGCGGTAACAGCCAAGGCAGAACAGATACCCAATACCTGTACGGTTACGGGATTATTCAGTCCAAGCGGAGTTGAGAATACTTCTTTATTCTTCTTTGAAAACAATGCTCCCATATTCTTATTTCTCCTCGTCATTATTAGTTAAAAAATTCTTGTAGTTGGTCAAGCAAACCTTCAGCATGGCATCTACACCTACAGAAGTGATCGTACCACCGGAAATTCCGTCTACCTGATACTCAGGTTTTTCAACCTTACCATTTTTTACAACGCCAAGGGCTACTTCACCGTTTTCCAGTGTCTTTTTGCCGGGGAACTCACCCTGGAACTGTGCGGTAGCTATTTCAGCACCCAGACCCGGAGTTTCACTTGCATGCGAGAAGTACACACCGTAAACGGTATCTTTATCTGCATTCAGCGCAATATATCCCCAAATTGCGCCCCAAAGACCGGCACCATAAACAGGGAATACATATTTGGTTTCGCCATTCACCTCTGCTACAAACACATGCAGACGGTGGTATTCTTTGGCTTCTTTTTCATAACCGGTGGCAAATGCTCCTGTGTTTTCGGTCAACGTACCGTCAACGTTCATCAGCATATCGCCCTTTACATATTTATTATATTCTGCTTCGGCATCCTTCACGTCTTTGATATTCAAGGCAGCAAGAATTTGCTTCTTCGTATCGAGTTCTACATTCTTATTCTGAATAGAACGCAGAGAAGAACTTACGAATGCCAGCAAGAATGCAACGATAACAACCATTACCGAAGCATAAATGA
>JAEXAJ010000004.1 GCA_023458215.1 Bacteroidota bacterium | reverse complement strand
GTACAAGATTTCCTTTATGCTAACCGCCTGACAACCGGGCAGATCGTGGAGGATATCGCGAAGATTGTATAATAACGTTCCTTCGATTACTTCTCCTCCGGGGATGAGGGGAAGTAAGTTACTCTACTATACTTCTCTCGGTCACTTTTTGTGTATTACTTTACTGTTTTGAACTAAATGACAAAAGAATTATTTTTAGACATAAGAACAAAAGAACATATTCATAGATAAGATATAGCTTATGTTTTCTAATTTGTTCTTTTGTTCTTATGTCTAAAAAATAACATTCTGTTTAGTTCATGTCTTGCGCTTTATGAGTTAAATGAATCTGATTTTGATGCGGTTGCCCTGATTTGCTATTGACGAATGATAAGTAACGAGAAATAAGGAAAACGTAGATTCCCGATTTGTGTGTTATCACTCAAATGCTTCTCGTTCGGAGTACCTACATTCTCAAAATAATGATAATTGTATTCTGGGTGTAAACGGATGCAACGGTGTACTTCGTCAGTGCATTGCGATAGTTTCATGATGACAATTGCACTCTTTTCACCAATTAATTTTTCTATTTCTTCGGCTGTGGTAATACCGGGAATAACAGTCAGGCGTTCTTCCTGGCTGGCAACGTGCAACCCTCCTAATGCACCGGCAGCTATGAAAGCGGGAATACCTGCTATATGCATAACGGGAATGCCATTCGCTTGTAGTTTCTCGAAAATATAATGTATGGAAGAGTAGAAGCCGGCATCTCCTTCGGCAACGATACATACTTTTTTATCATCTTTATATAATAGGAGTGCTTCTTCATAAACCCGGTCGTATGCGTCCAAAGCATTTTTACGTTGTTTGCTCATAGGAAGAGCAAAACGATGAATATTGCTTTCGCATATATCCAGTTGTTGCATGATGTCGGCTGCACGTGAAATCGTCCGTTCGTCACGTGTCCGGGTTTCGGGGCAGAAAATAAAGTCTGCTGCTTGTAAGGCTTTTAAACCTTTTACGGTAATTAGTTCCGGTTCACCGGGACCAAGGGATACAAATATTATAGGATGCATTTGAATTAAAATTTTAGAATTAGAAATCAAAAACTCGGTAATGCGGGTGCAAAAGTGATGAAATAATCGGTAGTAAGCAAGATATTAATTACCTTTGTTGGTATCTATCAAATAAACCTATTTATGGACTACCAATTCAATACCCGTTTAGATGGCAATATAGCCATGACTTATCATTTTCATGAAAATACGTCTTTGAAATGCGATAAAACCTTATATAAATTTATTTGGGTGCAGGGGGGCACTTTGTCAATCGAGGTAGATCATATTCCTATGTGCTTGGCGAAAGATGAAATCGTTACCTTAACTCCTTTGCATCATTTGGAGGTAAAAGAAGTAAAAGGTGAATATTTAACCTTTCTATTCAATAGCAATTTCTATTGCATATACGGTCATGACAATGAAGTGTCGTGTAATGGTTTCCTTTTTTATGGTTCGTCCAAAATAATGCGTTTGAAACTTTCTGAAGAACAGTCTTCCAACTTACGTGATATTGTTCGAATTTTCCGTCAGGAGTCTACCGTACAAGATAATCTTCAGGAAGAAATGCTACGTATTGTACTGAAACGTTTCATCATAACCTGTACACGTATTGCCCGTCAGAAATTTGATGTGGCAGGTGATAATGAAAAAACATTCGATATTATCCGTCAATTTTATGTATTGGTAGATCAGTATTTTAAAGAGAAAAAGCAGGTGCAGGATTATGCTGATATTCTTTGCCGCTCTCCTAAAACACTCTCCAATTTGTTTGCTTCTTGCAGTCTTCCTTCTCCGTTGAAGATTATTCACGAACGAATAGAGGCGGAAGCTAAACGGTTACTGTTATATACTCATAAGAGCGCCAAAGAAATCAGTTCCATTTTAGGTTTTGAAGATTTGGCTACATTTAGCCGTTTCTTTAAAAAAATGGCGGGAGAAAGTGTCTCGGATTATAAAAAAAGAGTACAACGGGAAGAATTGCCAACTATTGCGGAATAATTGCTATTTCGCACTTGTTGAAAAACAGGGAACTTTGCAACATCAAAAACAAATGGTTTATTAGAACTGATTAAAACGAAACAAAAATGAAAACAAAATTGCAAAACCTGTTTATGGCTGCTCTGAATATTGCAGCTTCTACTCAAAAGTTGGGAATTAATTTAATCCGCGTAGCTATACTAATAATTTTTGTATGGATTGGAGGTTTGAAATTCTGGAATTATGAGGCAGAAGGTATCGTTCCTTTTGTTGCAAACAGTCCCTTTATGAGTTTCTTTTATACAAAGAGCGCACCGGAATACAAAGAATATAAATTGAAAGAGGGCGAGTTTAATGAAGCGAAGCACCAATGGCATGTAGAGAATAATACGTATGGTTTCTCCCATGGTTTAGGTATTCTCATTATGACGATCGGCATTCTCACATTTCTGGGCGTTTTCTCTCCTAAAATAGGATTGATTGGGGCCGCATTGGCTATCATCATGACTATTGGCACGCTCTCTTTCCTTGTAACAACTCCCGAAGTGTGGGTGCCCGACTTGGGTAGCGGAGAGCATGGTTTCCCATTATTGACAGGAGCTGGACGTCTGGTTATTAAGGATACAGCCATCCTTGCCGGAGCCTTGGTAGTATTGTCGGACAGTGCAAAAAGAGTATTGAACCAATTAAAGAAATAGAATTATGAAAAAGTATGATGCCATTATCATCGGATTCGGTAAAGGTGGTAAAACCTTGGCTGCCGAACTGGCAAAGCAAAATCGTTCGGTTGCCATGATAGAACGTTCGGATAAAATGTATGGAGGTACGTGCATTAACATAGGGTGCATACCCACTAAAACCTTGGTGCATGCGGCGAAACTGGCAGATAAAAATACTTCTTGGGAAGAAAAGAAAACATATTACCGTCAATCTATTGCGTCGAAAGAAGAAGTGACTTCTTTCCTTCGTCAAAAGAACTTTCATAATTTGGCTGATAATTCTCATATAACGGTATATACCGGTATCGGTACTTTTGCAGGTCCCGATTTGGTAGAGGTAAAGATGGGAGAGGAGACTCAATTATTACAAGCTCCACAGATTTTTATAAATACCGGTGCGGAGACTATTATTCCGCCTATTGCGGGAATCAAAGATAATCCGAAAGTATATACAAGTACCACTATTATGGAATTGACCGAGTTGCCATCTCATTTAGTTATTGTAGGAGGTGGATATATAGGTCTTGAATTTGCTTCCATGTATGCATCTTTTGGTTCAGAGGTGACTGTGCTTGAAGGGTATTCGGAATTGATTTCGAGAGAAGATCGTGATATTGCTGCAAGTGTTCAGCAGGTTTTGGAGCAGAAGGGCATTGCTTTTCGTTTGAATGCACAGGTGCAATCGGTTCAAGGTTCTGATGTACTTTATAAGGATGCGGTTACTAATGAAGAATTTCATATAGAGGCCGATGCCATCTTATTGGCTACCGGACGTCGCCCGAATACAGCAGGCCTGAATTTAGAAATAGCAGGGGTAGAAGTGAATGAGCGTGGTGCCATCATAGTAAATGAACATTTGCAAACCACCAATCCGAATATTCGTGCCATTGGTGATGTGAAGGGTGGCTTACAGTTTACTTATATTTCTCTCGACGATTATCGTATTCTGCGTGAAGACTTGTTTGGAGCCGGCGAACGTAAAGTTTCTGATAGAGATCCGGTTAGTTATTCGGTTTTCATTGATCCCCCGCTTTCGCGGATTGGCATGAGTGAAGAGGATGCCCGAAAGAAAGGTTTGAATATAAAGGTAAACAAATTGCCGGTAGCTGCTATTCCGCGTGCCCGTACTTTAGGAGATATAAGAGGCTTATTCAAAGTAGTGGTAGATGCTGATACGGATAAGATTCTGGGTTGTACTTTGTTCGGTCCGGATTCGAGTGAGGTTATAAATTTGGTAGCCATGGCAATGAAGACCGGGCAAGAATATACTTTCGTGCGTGATTTTATCTTTACCCATCCCAGTATGAGTGAGGCATTGAATGATTTGATGAGTTTTTAGTTATTTGGGTGCAATATACGGTAATTAATTGGGGATGGGTTTGTGTATCTCCCCAAAATTGCCGAATATTGCACCTGAATTCTTTTAAAGCTCAACTAATCATGACTCGAATACACATTATCGCCATAACAATCTTTTTTATATTCTGTTTAACAGCCTGTGGATCAAAACCGAAACAAACATCTGCAGACGTGACATCTACTATTATTTCTGTATCTGATTCGGCTGCTATGATTGTTCCTGTATATGCTAAAGGATATACAGTAAAGTATCTTTCGGATAATGTCCGATTGGTAGATTTATATGATCCTCAGGAAGAAAGCAGTAACACGTTTCATTATGCTTTGGTATCCAAAGGTACGAAACCTGCTGATATCCCCGCTAATTATACAGTGATTGAGACTCCCGTAGATAAAGTTATTTGTATGACTTCTCTGCAATTATCCAATTTTATTCGTTTGGATGCTTGCAGTTATGTAGTAGGTATCACCAGTACCCGCCATCTTTTTAATAAAGAGATGAACGAACGTTTGAAATCGGGAAAGACTGCTAAAATCGGTATCGAAGGGAACTTTGATAACGAAGTGATAATGAGTATGAATCCGGGGGTTATCTTTATTTCTCCTTTCAAACGTGGTGGTTATGATGCTATGCGTGAAATAGGCATTCCTCTGGTTCCGCACTTGGGTTATAAAGAAATGACTCCGTTGGGGCAGGCGGAATGGATTAAATTTGTGGGCATGTTTATCGGTCAGGAGGCGGAAGCAAATGCAAAGTTTGCTGCAATCGAGAAACGATACAATGAATTGAAAGAGATAGCTGCCCATGTAAAGAAGCGTCCGGTTGTATTTAGTGGCGAAATACGTGGTGGCAACTGGTATGCGGTAGGTGGTAAGAGCTTTCTTGCCGAACTTTTCCGGGATGCGGGTGCTGACTACTTCTTGAAAGATGATCCCCGTTCGGGAGGTGTTACCTTAGACTTCGAAACAGTGTATAGTCAAGCGGAAAGTGCAGACTTTTGGCGAATTGTCAATAGCTATGACGGCACATTCACATACGATGCTTTGAAATCCCTTGATCCTCGTTATGCCGATTTCCGTGCTTTTCGTGAAAAGGGGGTGGTCTATTGCAACATGCGTGAGAAAGCGTTCTACGAAAGTATGCCTATGGAACCCGAAATCGTATTAGAAGATTTGATTCATGCTTTCCATCCTAATTTGTTACCCGATTATAAACCGGCTTACTACGAGCGCCTGAAATAATGAAAAGACCTACATTACTCTTGATGTTGCTGTTATTGGCATCTATTTTTCTGTTTTTCTTGCTGAATCTGCTTTTGGGTTCTGTTCATATTCCATTTCGTTCTGTATGGAACATCTTGTGTGGGAATACGGATGAATCTGTTATTTGGCAAAATATAATTTGGAAATCACGTGTGCCGCAAGCTTTGACGGCCTTGGTGGCGGGTGCCGGACTTTCGGTAAGCGGACTACAGATGCAAACGGTGTTCCGTAACCCGCTGGCAGGTCCTTCGGTGCTAGGCATCAGTTCGGGAGCCAGTTTGGGAGTAGCCTGCGTAGTTCTTCTATCCGGTGCTATGGGCGGTGTGGCATTGAGTCGGTTGGGATATATGGGAGAGGTTGCCTTGTCTATCGCTGCCATAATCGGCGCGCTGTCTGTGATGGCGCTTATCGTTTATGTTTCTCAAAAAGTAAAAGGAAACGTGACGCTGCTCATTATCGGTGTGATGATAGGATATGTAGCCAGTGCTGTAATTGGTGTATTGAAGTATTTCAGTGTAGAAGAAGATATTCGTGCGTATGTCATTTGGGGCTTAGGCAGCTTTGCCCGTGTCTCCGGCGATCAAATGATCTTGTTTGTATGCATCATGTTGGTTTTGTTACCTTTGTCCTTTTTGTTGATAAAGACGATGAACCTGTTGCTTTTGGGAGATGGGTATGCACGCAACTTGGGTTTGAATATAAAACGGGCAAGATTGCTGGTTATTTCCTGCTCCGGAGTATTGGTGGCAATCGTGACCGCCTATTGCGGTCCGATTATGTTTGTTGGATTGGCCGTGCCTCACTTGTGCCGTGCCATCTTCCATACATCCGATCATCGTATATTGATGCCTTCTACTTTATTAGTGGGCGCATCTTTGGCATTAGTTTGTAATTTAATTGCCCGTATGCCGGGATTCGAAGGAGCTTTACCTGTTAATTCTGTTACGGCGTTAGTAGGTGCGCCGGTAGTGGCTTCGGTACTTTTTAGAAAAAGAAAAGGAGAAATAAATGAATAGAGGAACGATACATATTGAGAATCTCTCTATCGGTTATCCCGGAAAAGGAGATGTGAAAGTAGTGGCTAGTGGCATTTGCGCTGATATTAATAGCGGTGAATTGACTTGCCTGTTGGGTGCCAATGGAGTGGGAAAGTCCACTTTGCTTCGAACCTTGTCAGCCTTCCAACCCAAATTAGATGGAAAAATAAGTATTCAAGGAAAAGAGATAGGCGACTATACGGACAAGCAGCTTTCACGGGTTATCAGTGTGGTGCTGACTGAAAAATGCGATATTCGTAATATGTCGGTTATAGAGTTGATAGGTTTGGGACGCAGCCCTTATACCGGTTTTTGGGGAACGCTTTCCAAAGAAGATAAAGAAGTGGTGGAACGCTCCATCTCCCTTGTGGGCATTTCGCACTTGACGCATCGCATGGTCCATACTCTGAGTGACGGTGAACGACAAAAAGTGATGATAGCCAAAGCACTTGCTCAGGAAACACCTGTTATCTACCTCGACGAACCTACCGCTTTCCTCGATTTCCCCAGCAAAGTGGAAATGATGCAATTGTTGCATCACCTTAGCCGACAAACGGATAAAACCATTTTCCTGTCTACCCATGACTTGGAACTTGCCTTGCAGATATCTGATAAAATCTGGCTGATGGATAAACAGAACGGAGTGACCATCGGTACCCCCGAAGATCTTTCCCTGAATGGTAGTTTGAGTAATTTCTTTGCTCGTAAAGGCATTGCTTTCGATTTGGAGACGGGCTTATTCCGGGTAGTCAATGAATATGTTTCCCAAATACGATTGGTGGGGCATGGGCAGAAATATGCCATGGTGCGCAAGGCCTTACAACGAAACGGAATTTTAGCTAACCGCAATGTAGAATCTGATATTTATATTGAGACAGGAGATTTAAAAGGAGATGGAAGTTTTCTGCTGTATAAGCCTGGTGAGCAGCCGGTGAAAGTGTTGAGTATTGAAGATTTATTAGTAGAAATGAAAATAATTTTAGTTAAATAGAGGTTATTCTGCTCTTTATATACAAGATTTTATTATATTTGTAATCATTGCAAATTTTGAATAAACAGTATGGAAGAACAGAAGAAATTAACTACAGAAGTCGGCGCTCCGGTATCGGATAACCGTAATTCTCAAACAGCGGGTTCTCGTGGCCCTATTATGATGCAGGACACCTGGCTGATGGAAAAGTTGGCCCATTTTGATCGTGAAGTTATTCCGGAAAGACGTATGCATGCCAAGGGTAGCGGCGCTTTTGGTACCTTTACTACAACTCATGATGTTACTCAATACACTTGTGCCAAGCTTTTCTCTGAAGTAGGCAAAAAGACTGATCTTTTTGTTCGTTTTTCGACTGTTGCCGGAGAGCGTGGAGCTGCCGATGCCGAACGTGATATCCGTGGTTTCGCTATCAAATTCTATACTGAAGAAGGAAACTGGGATTTGGTTGGAAATAACACTCCTGTCTTTTTTATTCGTGACCCGATGCAATTTCCCGACTTGAATCATGCAGTAAAGCGTGATCCGAAGACTAATTTGCGTTCTCCGCAGAATAACTGGGATTATTGGACCATGCTGCCCGAGGCTCTGCATCAAGTAACAATAGTAATGTCAGACCGTGGTATTCCGGCATCTTATCGGCACATGCATGGTTTTGGCAGCCATACTTATAGTTTGATTAATGGCGATGGCGTTCGTGTATGGGTGAAATTCCATTTGAAGACGCAACAAGGCATTAAAAATCTTACGAATGAAGAAGCCGCCGCAATCATCGCAAAAGACCGCGAGAGCCATCAACGTGATTTGTTCGAAGCTATCGAGCATAAAGATTTTCCGAAATGGACACTTTACTTCCAAATTATGACCGAGGAGCAAGCTCAGCACTATAAAGAGAATCCGTTTGATATAACAAAGACATGGAGTCATAAAGATTTTCCGCTGATTGAGGTAGGTGTATTAGAGCTGAATCGCAATCCTGAAAATTACTTCGCAGATGTAGAACAAGCTGCTTTTGCACCTACCCACCTCGTTCCGGGTATTGGACTCTCGCCCGATAAATTATTGCAAGGACGTCTCTTTTCTTATGGCGATGCCCAACGTTATCGTTTGGGTGTAAATCATGACCAAATCCCTGTGAACCGGGCACATTGTCCGGTACATAGTTATCATCGTGACGGAGCAATGCGTGTAGACGGCAATTATGGGGCTACGAAGGGGTATGCTCCCAATGGCTTCGGCGAGTGGGAGGAACAACCTGAATACCGTCATCCTGCATTGCCTGTAGATGGTGCAGTAGATCATTACAGTCCATACGATGATAAAACGGATAACTGCTTCTATCAACCGGGCGATCTTTACCGCCTGATGACAGAAGATAAGAAGCAAGCCCTTATCAACAACACCGTAGCAGATATTATGTCTGTGACGGATAATGTAAAATATCGCCATGCTGCACATTGTTATTTGGCAGATAAGGATTATGGAACACGTATTGCCGAAGGATTAAAACTCGATATGAAGCGGGTGGAGGAACTTGCTGCCATGACTGAAAGAGAGCGGCTTTGGGTTACAAGAACCATCTGATTGAAAATATAAAATGAAAAGGGGATGTTCACCAAGGAACATCCCCTTTTCATTTTATATTTCTTGTTTTAAGCGTTCTACGTATGCATCTATCCGGTGCAGTTCTTTGGGGATATCGATGCGTTGCGGACAATGAGGGTTGCATTGATTACAGCCTATGCAACGATTTGCCTGACGGAGTTTCGGAACGCTTCGGTCATATCCCACCAGATAGGCACGACGCGCCTGACGATAATTCTCGTCCTGTGTGCTCTCCGGGATATTTCCTTCGTTCAGGCATTTGTTGTAATGGAGCAGGATGGCCGGAATGTCCAGCCCATAAGGGCAAGGCATACAGTATTTGCAGTCATTGCAAGGGATGGTATCGAACTGCATCATCAATGTGGCCGTTTCTTGCAGGAAGTTAAAGTCATCTTGTGTCAACGGCTTCAAGGGAGCATAGGTACGCAAGTTGTCCTGCAAATGTTCCATTCGCGTCATACCGCTTAGGACGGTATGCACACCGGGCAGACTTCCTGCAAAACGGAACGCCCATGAAGCTACACTCATTTCCGGTTCACGCTGTTTGAGGCGGGCTACGATATTGCCGGGCACATTAGACAGGCGACCGCCCAGCAATGGTTCCATGATAACAGCCGGAATACCCCGTTTGCTCAATTCATTGTATAAGTATTCGGCATCGGTGTTGCGAGGATTGATTTGCTTTGCGTATTTCCAGTCCAAATAATTGAGCTGGATTTGCACGAAATCCCACTTGTATTCATCGTGACGTGAAAGCAGATAGTCGAACACCCGGATATCGCCGTGATAGGAAAAACCAAGGTTACGGATACGACTTGCCTTGCGCTCCTCTAGCAGGAAGTCGAGGACACCGTTTTTCATATAACGGTTCTCGAATTCTTCCATGCCATCTCCCATGCCGATGCCATGCAACAATAGATAATCAATATAATCCACTTGCAATTCTTTCAGTGAATTGTGGTACATCGCGATGGAGGCTTCGCGACTCCAGGTGGTAGGGGCGAAGTTAGAAAGTTTGGTGGCGATGAAATACTTGTCACGTGGATAACGGTTCAGGGCGATGCCTGTAGCACGTTCCGACTTTCCACGGCAATAGGCTGGTGATGTGTCGAAGTAATTTACGCCGTGAGCGATGGCATAATCCACCAACTCATTCACCATTTCCTGATCTATTTCTTCATTTCCTTCACGGGCACTTCGTCCCCCAACGGATGGCAGACGCATCATGCCGAAACCCAGAAGTGAGACTTTATCTCCGGTTATCGGGCTGGTTCTGTAAGTCATTTGATCGGCGGGAATTTCTCCGGCGGATCTTGAGGAATTTCTGTTGTTATTATTATCTACACATGCACTCAGGCCTGTGGTGACGGCTCCGGCAACTCCTATGGTTTTCAGAAAACTTCGGCGGGATATGGCTTGAGGGGATTTATTATTATCGGTCATTTCTTTTATTATTAATTTGTTCTACATCACACTGTGCATGGTGTGTCCTTCTACATAGATGGCACTGAACGGGCGTGCCGGGCACAGGTTTTCGCATGCTCCGCAACCGATGCACCTTTCGGCATTGACAACCGGGATTTTGACGGAATCCATATCATGGCTATCAGATTGTACCATCAATATGGCTCCCGAAGGGCAATGACGAGCGCAGTTGCCGCATTCCACGCCATCAGTCAGTGGTGTGCAGTTCTTTTTTACCCATACAGCATGTCCGATACGCATGGAGGATTTTTCTTCAATCGTTATCGGATGGATGGCACCTGCCGGACATACATCGGAACAACGTGTACACTCCGGACGACAGTAACCTCGTTCGTAAGACACTTCAGGCTGCATAAGTTTTGTCAATCCGGTTGAGGGACGGAGCACATTGTTAGGGCAGGCAGATACGCAGAGTTGGCAGGCCGTACAGTGACGGGCAAAATTTTGTGCGCTCCATGCTCCCGGCGGTACAATTGATGTGGCGCGTATGGGTATTTTCTTGTCTTCGATGACCGCCAGTCCGCCATCCACTTTCTTTTCCTGGGCTTTAAGTATTGATGTGGCGGTAAGTACGGCTGTGGCAGAAAGGAAACTTCGGCGAGTGGTGTCTATCTGTTCGGAACCTACCTTTTGTATTGGTTTGTCGGTAGTTTGTTTCTCTTTTTTCTTTAGCCGACATTGCAGACGGAGTGCGTCCTGCTTGCAAGTTTCTATACAATCCATGCAAGCTACGCAACGGCTATAATCAATACGATGGTTTTTATAGTCGATGCAAGCAGCTTTGCAGCGGCGCGAACATAGGCTGCAATGTTTGCACTTCTCTGCGTCGACTACCGGACGGAACAGCGAGAAACGGGAGAAAAAACTCAGCAGCGTGCCCACCGGACAAATCGTGTTGCAATAAGTACGTCCGTTTTGCCATGCCAATACAGTTATCATTAGAAATGTTGCGGCAGCAATAATGAATGTAGGCAGGCTCTTTATCCAAACCTCTGTTTTGTAAAAGGCGTAGCTATCTGCACGTTCGGCAAAGTAAGCCAGCAAGTTGTTTCCCCATTGGTATATCGGAGTAAAAAGATTGGAGATGATACGTCCGTAAGAGCTATATGGAGCCAGTAGTGCCACAAATGAACCGATGCCGGCAATCAATGCGATGACAAATAACCCCAGTACTCCATAACGTAGCCACTTTATTTCAGGAGAAAAAGAAAAACGATATTTCTTTTTTTTCCGTTGCCCGCTTATCCATGATACAATGTCCTGAAATATACCCAGCGGACAAATGATCGAACAATAGACCCGGCCAACGAGAAGTGTCAGCAGGATCAACAGAACGACAACTCCCACGTTCAATGCCAGCAGTGCGGGTAAGAACTGTATCTTGGCGGTCCATCCCAGCCATGCATGGACGCTTCCCGTGAAGTCCAGAAACAACATTGTAACTGACAGAAAGAACAGGATGGCAAGCGTTAATCGTATTTTTCTCAGCATATTGTCTTTGCTTTATTGAATTATTAAAGTTTAAATTTTTATGGAAAATATCTACGAACTATTTGTGAATTAAATGTTTGATAAGTAAATAACCTCCGATAATTTGCAATGCCATGCCCGGCAGTCCGATGCGAAAATCTTGCACAGCTACAAAGAAGTTGCCGACAATAGCCCATTCTACAAGTGTGCCGATAACTTGGTAAGCCATAACTACAGCAAACAAAAGACTTATAGAAACACGTTGATAACGGTGTGCCACTATTCCTGAAACACCGGCAAGTAGAGTAGATTTCAGCAGAATGAGAGGTAAAACAGTTATCGCAGGCATCCCAAAGAGCCATGAATTGACAAGAGGCGAGGCGATGGCAGTAAGCAGCCCCACCTTCCAGCCATACTTGTAAGCACCAATCAGAGTGAAGAAATAGATAGGTAGCCAGATTATTCCCCCTTGTGGCACGAGGTGAAAAGCCTGTGGCAGAACTATATTGCCAATGACGAATAACAAGGCTGCCAGATAAGTTTTCACATTGCTGTAATTCAGCGAATAAAGTTTCACAGTAGTTGTTTGCATAATTTGTTTATTGGTAATTAGTTGAAAATAGTTTATTTCTTTGACTTCACGAGCAGCTGGCAAGATAGATGCTTATTCCGGTGGCTATTACTTTGTCAATCCTTGTTCTTCCAGCCACTTCACTACGCTTTCACGTGCTTCGGGTACGTTTCCTGAAGAGACAGAGGGGCCTTTGATAACTTTCGCATTCTTTTCTATCCCGGTTATTGTTTCTACCGATTGTGAGAAGCGGCTTCCACCATGAGTGACAAATGGGATAATCGTCTTTCCGCTGAAATCGTATTCATCGAAGAAAGAGTATATAGCCATTGGCATGTCATACCACCAGTTGGGATATCCTACGAAAATAATGTCATAGTCTTTCATATTTGAGATATGGGTTGTAAGCTTAGGGTGTTGTTTGGCTTCCGCTTCCTGCTTGGCAACTTCAATCAATGACTTGTGGGGAGTGGGATAAGAGCGCTCGGTCTTGATAGCAAACAAATCGCCTCCGGTGGCTTCACTGATGATGTGCGCAATGTATTCCGTGTTACCGTAAAGTTTTCCGTTGGAGATGGTACGACTGGCTCCGGTGTTGGCATCCGTTCCGTCAGGTTCCGGCCAGGTGAAATACGTTACCAATACTTTGCTTCCTGCTTGCAGTGTTACGGTGTTTTCTGTTGCGGCAGACTCAATATGAGCTTCATCACCGGACTTTGTTTCGGCATGTACCCATAATAATGTAGAACAGAGTAAGGCTACTGCAGCAATTCCTGTTTTCTGATAAATACTTTTCATACTACTTCATTTTTAGTTAGATGGATATCTTTTTTCTGTTTGCAAAAGTACTGAAGCTGATGGCTGATGAACGTAGATAAATTACGGGTGTTTTTATCAATATTACTGTTATTGATATGAATCAGTAGTAATTATCTGCGTGCCATTCAGTTGCATTGCAAATACGAATTAAGCACACACCATGGTAAATGCTATTACAATGCGAGGCAAACGTTCGGAAAGTAGAATGTGTTGATACTTAGTGAATCATGTCTGTTAATACCCAAATCTTTCTTCCGCCTTCTGCATATGTCCGCGTATATCGACACCAAACGGACAATTCTTCTCGCATTGGCCGCAACGGATGCATTCGGAAGCATGATGGGAGAGGGTTTTGTAATGCTCGCGCACGGTTTCGGGCACAAATCCCTCGGCTACCGTCAGATTATAGTATTTGTTGACGCCGGCTATGTCAATCCCTACTGCACAAGGGGCGCAATGTCCGCAATACATGCAATGCCCTTTCCACGAGAAGCGTTCCATACCTTGCATCACCCTAGCATAGTCTTTTTCTTCTTTCGTGGCGTTGCACCAATCCGCCGCCTGCCGCACTTCCTCATTACTGCGGCAACCTATCATGACGGACGCCACCCCCGGACGTGTCAATGCGTACTCTATACACTGCACCGGGGTGAAGGCTTTCCCGAAGGGAGAGTTGGTTTCACTCAGCAAATCCCCTCCGCCATATACTTTCATCACGTCGATGCCCACGCCTTTCTGCTCGCAAAGTTCGTACAACAGTTCGCGTTGCGGGTCGATATTCTGTAGCTCATGTTCGTAGTTTTCATCCTTCCAAAGGTCTTCCACGTCTTCGCTGGCAGGTTGCAGGTCGTAACAGGGATTAATGGAGAACATCAACACATCCACCAGACCGCTTTCTACGGCCTTAATGGCTACCTGCGGATTGTGGCTGCTCAGACCGATATGCCGGATTTTTCCTTCTTGCTTCAAGCGGAGGGCGAGGCGGATGATGGGGCCTTCGAATACACGGAGGAAATCTTTTTCATCGTCCACGTAATGTATCATGCCGATGTCCAAATAGTCCGTTCGCAATAGGCGGAGCTGTTCTTCAAAAGCGGTGATTGTTTTGTCTACGTCGCGGGTACGCAGGTATTGCCCGTTCTCCCACGTAGAGCACAGATGTCCCTGAATGACAAATTGAGACCGACGGTTCAGCAATGCCTTGCCTATGTGGGTGCGCAAGTCGGGGTTGGAAGCGTACATGTCAATGAAGTTGATGCCTTGCTTTATGGCATAGTCCATCTGCTTGAAAGTCTCCTCTTCCGTCATCCCGATGAATCCTTCACAGCCTAGCCCGATGGCGCTGACAGATAGTCCGGTCTTTCCTAGTATTCGATATTCCATATTGTTAGTGTTATCTTTTGGCAAAAGTACAAAGCTTTTAGTTAGTAGATATATTATTTAAGAAGTTTCTTCCTTTCATACTCATTGTAGTTCAAAGGTTACAGTGACACTGCCTGAACCGAGAGCGGAAGCGAGGCCGGAAGGGTTATCCACACGTCCTAATGGCGTATAGCTATAAGAAGAGGAGAACGTTTCGTAAAAAAGCACCATGCAACCGGAGCCGTAAAGCATCAAGTCGCCGGCATGAATAGTTCCCGGGTTGGAGGACGCTGTGGGCAGGTTACCCGACAAGTAGTAATATTTTTCGTTACCGTTCAAGTCGGACATAGCTATTGTCATCGGGAGTAACGCCTTAAATGCCTTGACTGTTGCATTATCTTCCAGCGATACCTTGAAGGTAACAGCTCCAATTGAGATTTTGAGATTATTATTCATGGGCTTGTCTGTATTGCCATTATTATCGTCATTATTGTCATCCGGTTCATCAGGAGTCTCATTGCTTCCAGGCTTATCCGGAATTACCGGTTGCTCTATTTCCCCGATAGGGGCGTCGGTGCTACACGACGCCACGCTCATTGATAAGGACAATATCATAAAAACAGTCATTAAACAGTATTTCATATCCTCGCTCTCTTTAGGGTTCAACACTTATTTCAGATATTCCTTGAAGAAAGATTCCAGTTTGTCGAATGGGATAAGGGACGTACGGTCGTAAAGGTCCACATGTCCGGCACCGGCTACAATATAGAGTTCTTTCGGCTGTGCGGCACGCTTGTAGGCATCTTCGCTAAATTCGCGCGAATGAGCATTCTCACCGGTTATGAAAAGCAACGGACGGGGTGAGATAGTTTCGATATCGTTGAAAGGATAGAAGTTCATAAACTTTACATTGCTGCTCAGTGTGGGATGAGTAGTGGTTTGCGGAGTAGCTCCTTCCGGAGTGAATTCTCCACGCGAGGTACGATAGAATTCATAAAACTCCCGTGCTATCGGATCGGACTGCTCCGTTACTTCATGCAAAGTGCCACCGGTAAACTTCGTTTCTCCACCCGTAAATTCCACATAACGTTGTTCGGCAGCTTCGGCCATGATTTGTTTTCGTTGTTCCAAGGTCAGTGAGTGCTTCAAGCTGTTGCGGCTGGCAGCTCCCATGTCGTACATGCTGATCGTGGCAATAGCTTTCAAACGGGGATCGATTTTGGCAGCGCTGATAGCAAAACTGCCACTGCCACAGATGCCGATGGCACCGATATATTCGCGGTTGACAAACGGGCGTGTCCCGAGGTAATCGACTGCCGCACTGAAAGCTTCGGCATAAAGTTCAGGGGCGACAGCATTGCGCGGTTCTCCTTCGCTTCCGCCCCAAAAAGACAGGTCGATAGCAAGGGTGACAAATCCTCGTTCTGCCATTTTTGTGGCATATAGGTTCGCACTTTGCTCTTTTACCGCTCCCATCGGATGTCCCACGATGATGGCCGGACGTTTCTCGGCTTCCTTCATATCTTCCGGCAAAAAGAGATTTCCCGCTACTTTCATTTTATATAGGTTGGAAAAGGATACTTCTTCCATTCTTACTCGGTCGCTTTGATAAAAATTCTCAGCGTCAGTCTGTGCCCAAGAAACACTTGTGCACAGTACAGATAAAAATGCGGTCGCTAATGATAGGATTCGTTTCATTTTTCTTTTGTTTTAATGATTGATTTAATAATGTTTACTGATTCTATCTATTTTATCATTATTCGATATTACGGATAAACTTCGCCGGAACGCCGCCCACAATAACATTCGCCGGAACATCTTTTGTAACCACGGAACCTGCCGCAACAATAGAATGATCGCCTATGGTTATACCTTGCAATAGGGTTGAGTTAGAGCCTACCCATACCTTCTGCCCAAGCACAATAGGGGCAGGAATCATCGAAGTGCGGCGTTCGGGGTCGAAATCATGGTTGAGCGTGGCAAATACTACATTATGCCCGATGAGGCAACCGTCGCCCAACGTCACGCCGCCATGATCCTGGAAGTGGCAGCAGGCATTGATAAACACATTCTTCCCCACGGTAATGTTCTTCCCGAAATCGGTATAAAACGGCGGGAATACTTTGAACGAGGAATCAACCGACTTTCCGAAAAGCCGTGAGAAAAGTTCACGTACTTCTTCCTGCGTATGGTAGGAGTTGTTTAACTCGAAGGTAATACGACGTGCTTCGTCGCTCATTTCATCCATAAAGCTGTATATATCTGCTGTATCTAGCGGATTCTGCTGCTTTACGTGTTTCAAAAAAGTTTCTAGGGTCATAAGGATTAAATTAAAGCCTCACCCCCGGCCCCACTCCGAAAGAGAGGGGAGGAAGGGGGTGGGGATGTTTAACGTATTCATGCTATTTTACTTTATGCAAAATTCATATTATCAAGATTATACTCTTTTCTTTGAATATCATTCTTAAGTTTTCATGACCTCACTCCCTTTCTCCCCTCTCTTTCGGAGAGGGGCCGGGGGTGAGGCTTCTGCGATGCAAAGAACGGCAGAAAGAAGCAATTTCTTGGTAGATGAATTACCGATGTTGTAACCCGGATTACGGATATTGGCGTCACTTCAGTAATCAAGGTTAGACAATCCGTAATTTATATACCTATTTATCTCCTCGCTGCCCATATCTTTGCAACAATAATTCAAGAAGTGTTTTTTATTTCTATCTTTGCTGAAGTTCAAATATTTATGTCTATGGACCGGATCATGAAATTAGAGAATGTAGATCAGTACAATAACTTGTACGGGCTCGAAACGTTACATCCGTTGATAAGCGTCATCGATCTTACGCAGGCTACCAAAACAGTGAACCATATTCAAATGAATTATGGACTCTACGCGCTCTACCTGAAACAGACAAAGAGTTGTAACATCAAGTACGGACGTACGTCTTACGATTATAAAGAAGGCACCATTGTCTGTTTCGGTCCCGGACAAATTGCGGGGGTGGATACGGAAGACGATGAGGTAGCTCCCAAAGTGCATGGCATCATTTTTCATCCCGACCTGATTCGTGGTACATCCTTAGGAAAAAGCATCAAGAATTATACATTCTTTTCTTACGCCGTAAGAGAAGCATTGCATGTGTCGGAGCAGGAAAGGGAAATCGTAATGGACTGCCTGCACAAAATCAACATCGAACTGGAACATCCTATCGACAAACACAGTAAATCGTTGATTGCAATGAATATCGAATTGCTGCTCAACTATTGCATGCGCTTCTACGAACGCCAGTTCATTACCCGAAGTGCCCCAAACCGGGATACCCTCACCAAATTCGAAGAGTTACTGGAAGACTATTTCCAAAGCAGTTTGCCAGTGCAGGACGGATTGCCTACGGTGAAATACTTTGCCGACAAGATATGCCTTTCGTCCAACTACTTCGGTGATTTGGTAAAGAAAGAAACCGGCAAGAATCCGCAGGAACGCATTCAGGAGAAAGTAATAGAACTGGCTAAAGAACACATGGCCGGTACGGACAAGACAGTGAGCGAGATTGCCTATATGCTGGGATTCCAATACCCGCAACATTTCTGCCGCCTGTTCAAGAAACGTATTGGCTGCACACCGAACGAATACCGATTACAACAAGGATTACTCATATAATACCGAAAGAATATGGATAAAATTATCAAAGTAGATACGATAGACCAGTACAACCAGCTTTACGGACTGGAAACCATGCATCCGCTGATTTCAGTAGTGGATTTGACAAAAGCAACCACCTTCCCCAATCATGTACGCATGAATATGGGAGTCTATTCCCTTTTCCTGAAACATACCGTGTGCGGTGACCTGAAATACGGCAAGAAGCAGTATGATTATCAAGAGGGGACAATTGTTTGTTTTGCCCCCGGACAAGTCATCGGTATAGAGTTGAAGAAGGATTTCAAACCTTCCTCTATAGGTATCGTTTTTCACCCCGACCTGATACGGGGTACTTCCCTCGGAACTAATATCAAGCACTACTCTTTCTTCTCTTACGAGGTGAACGAGGCGTTGCATCTATCGGAAGAGGAGAGGCAAATCATTCTTGATTGTCTCAATAAAGTCCAAATAGAACTGGACCATGCCATAGACAAGCATAGCAAGACACTGATAGCTAAAAATATAGAGTTGCTGCTAGACTATTGCATGCGATTTTACGAACGTCAGTTCAATACCCGCAGCAAGGTTAACAAGGGCATCCTGATACAATTCGAGAATTTGCTGGATGACTATTTCCAAGGAGACAATGCCGAGCACAACGGCTATCCCACCGTGAAATATTTCGCGGACAAAGTCTTTCTTTCTCCCAATTATTTCGGCGACCTCATTAAGAAGGAGACCGGACAGACAGCCCAGCAACATATATTGTCCAAACTGATAAGCCTTGCCAAAGACCGGATAGTAGATACCGACCAGTCAGTGACCGAAATAGCCTACGGACTGGGCTTTCAATATGTGCAGCACTTTTCGCGTCTGTTCAAGAAGAATGTGGGATGTACGCCTAACGAATACAAAAAAATGAATGTATAGCCCATTGATAGAAGTATAGCACTGAAAGGCGCAATCTTATCTTTGCCCGCAATAAGTCAATACAAATGAAAGAGAGCATATTAAATTTAGAAACAGTACATGAGTGCAACTGCTGTTTGGGGCACAAGACTCTTCATCCCCTTGTCAGCGTCATTGATTTGTCACAGGCGAATCTGGAGGAGTGCACCATCAAGTTTGATTTCTACACCCTCATCATGATGGAAGGAGATGTGAACGATTTCCTTTACGGACGCAAATATTATGATTATTCCAATGCGTCACTCCTGTTTCTCACTCCGGGTGAGTCCATTAAAATAGACCATAGCGAACTGCTCCGTCGGAAAGGTTGGTTGCTGGCATTTCATCGCGACTTGCTGTACTATACTTCACTGGGCGGGCATATGGAGGATTACACCTTTTTCTACTACAATTCGGAGGAGGCCCTTCACTTGTCCCAGCGCGAAAAGAATAAAATTACCGACTGCTTGAACAACATCGCCGATGAACTGAAACATGCCATTGACTGCCATAGCAAAACTTTGATTTCGAGGCATATCGAACTCTTGCTAGATTATTGTACCCGCTTCTACGAGCGCCAGTTTATAACACGTTGCGAGGCGAATAAATCAATCGTCCGTCAGACAAATATACTGCTGGACGACTATATCCGTTCCGGCAAGTTGAAGAAAGGTGTTCTGCCTACGGTTGAATATTGCGCCGGCAAGCTCTGTTTATCCTCTCACTACTTCAGCGATTTGTTGTATTTCGAAACGGGTCAGAATATACAGGAGTATTTCCAGTTCAAACGTTTGGAAGCCTCCAAAACGATGCTGCTAAAGCAAGGATCTACAGTCGGTATGGTAGCTGAGAAGTTGGGATATCCCAATGTACAACAGTTCAGCCGCCTCTTTAAGAAGATAACCGGGGTAGCCCCTTGCGATTACCGGTCGGGGCAAAACTAAACGATCCTTCAAAAGAAGAAAGTTCAGTTACCAAAAGCGATATCCTAACGTAAAGAATGAAGCAAAGTTTTTCGGAAGATATTCTCCTTGATAACCATCAGGATTGATAATCTGATTCAATTGCTTATTGACTGTAATAAACCCTACCTGAGCTTCAGCGCCGATAATGAATTTGTGATATTCAAAAGTGATGCCCATGGCTATACCCGCATCAAAGCGGTTGTTTCCCATCTTTCCATCAAGCAGGCTACCGAAAGTGTCTAACTTGAAACGATAGTTTTCGTAGGTCGGACGGCTACTGCTATAGTCATACATCTCACCGGAGGTTTTGCCGCCTACACCTACCGCCACGTATGGACCTACACTCAGTGAAGCGTGATAATTTTTTCCCAAATTGAGCCGTGCAGCCATCATAATGGGTATTTGCAGATATAGCTCGTTCATTTTGGCTTTTCCCACATACTCCATATCGCTTTCGCCGCCGATGGAAACAAACTCCAGGGCAGATTGCAGTACCCATGTGCGGTTGAGCGCATACTCAGCTCCGATTCCTGCTTTGTAGGCTATCTTGGTTTCACTCCCTGAGGACTTACCATAGAAATGAGAAGTACCGATTCCTGCTTTTGCATGGAAAGATACAGGGCATTGTGCCCAAGTAGCCAAAGAAGTTATGACAAGACAAGCGGTAATAATAATCTTTTTCATGTGTATATTTCTCCGTTTTCAGTTATTAATAATATAGTAAGTTCGCCATTGGGTAATAAGGGAGAACAATGGTGCCGGCAGTGTTTTATTAATAAATCGCAAAATCCCTTCAGTTCTTTGTTCGGTATGATCTCCCAAAGTTGACGTGCCAGATTCATTTGTTCGATAGCATGGATCGTTTCGTCCGTACACCCGGCTTGGAAAGCTAAATCGCAGATTAGAGACTTGTTCATTACTCCATTCTTGCTATGGGTATCCAGGTACCCGTCCGCCAGTTTCACGGCTTTGCCGATCATTACCGCAAGGGTGACATGAGACACTTTCAGCTCGTCGGCTATTTTCAAAGTTTCACCGATGAAATTGCCATACTGTACAAAAGCCTGTGCCGGTAATTCCGGATAATAGGCTTTGATATGTTTTTCGCTTTTTGCGCCGGAACTAATCACAATACGCGGACTTTGGGTAGCCAGTGCTACCTCCATTGATTTACGGATGGAGTTTACAAAAGCTTCCGTAGAGAATGGTTTTACAATGCCCGAAGTGCCGATGATAGATATTCCGCCTTCAATGCCCAGGCGCGGATTGAAAGTCCGTTTGGCTATTTCTTCTCCACCCGGGATGGAGATGGTCACCACAACAGGGTTGGGTTGTACGGGAATTTTCAGCGACCGGAGGCATAGTTTCACATTCTCTTCAATCATCTTGCGTGGAGTAGGGTTGATGGCTGAATCACCGACATCAAGTCCCAAGCCCGGCATGGTGACAATGCCTATTCCTTCACCACCACACACGATAATGTTATAATCGTCTTGCGGCTGCGATTCTTCGGGAGAGGGGTCATCACACCGGAAAGGTATGGCAACATTGGCGATAATCTTCATGCCGTTGGTTATGTCAGGGTCGTCTCCACTATCTTTGATAACTGTGGCACTGATTTCAAACATGCCGTTTCCATTATCCAGTATCCCGGAGTGGGGAAGGGAGGTCTGCGGTTCTACGGACACCTGAATGGTTTCGTTGTTGGGCAATAGCACAGGGAAAACGTGCGGGCGCTTCTGAAGAGTGATGTTAAAAATATCCCAGGTGGCTGCTACGGCTGCGGCTGCGGCACAAGTACCGGTGGTCAGTCCGCTGTGCAGCGGGAAGAATCCGGGCAGCAGCCTTTCAATCATTCGGCGCAAGCCATATTCTCCATTCACACGGATGAAGCTTTCGGGAGTGGGTGGACAGGTGATGGCAATAATGTCTATACCTAATGCTTTGGCGGCTTCCACTTTCTCACAAAATCCCCCTGAGACGCCGCTTTCTTTGATAAGTATGGCTTCGGGGCGTAGCTTATTCATCAAGACACGCTCATCTTCTCCACTGTGATAGTAGCACAGACGATTTTCGGGGAATCCTTCCCGGGCAGCCAGTTCACGGGAGCTGTCACGGTCGAGGATTCGGAAATAGCAGAAGGTATCCTGCCAAAGAGCTTTGAGTTTGCCGATGCTTTGTACTCCGGTAAGTGCCAGTAAACTATCTATTTCTTTTGCTCGTATACAGCGGATGGCATCTTCATAGTTCCGGCACCAGAGGATATCTTTATCCCGCGGTGGGAAGATGCGTTCGAGGCGTATCACGGGGATGCCGGATGCGCGGGTTACTTGCTCGATGGTCTGATGAAGCTGTTCGGCAAAGGGATGGGCGGCATCTATTATCAACCTGATGTCGTGCCGGGCACAGAAATGTTCAATCTGCTCCACATCCATTGCACCTTGCAAGCGGATGCCATTGTGCAACGACATTTCCTGCTCACTCCCTTTGGTGGAGTAGTAGAAGGGCTTTCCGGCTTCTTCGAGTGTTTTGACGGCTATACGGCCTTCGGTGGTTCCGCCTAATACGAGTATCATGAATAGTTATAAGTGATTAGTTATAAGTTATTTGTTATTTGCGGAAGAGGTGTTTGAACTCTTGGGCGTATAGTCGGGAAAGGCCTTCACGATTGCCGATGGCATCGCCTACGACGATCATGGTGGTCAGGGTTAGTTTGTTGTCTTTGATGATGCGGGCAAGGTCTTTCAGTTCGCCACGAAAGATGCGTTCGTCTTTCCACGTGAGGTGGTAGCAGACGGCAACGGGGGTCGTTTCGGGATATTCTTGTAAGAGCTCGTCTTGCACCTGTTGGGCAATGCCGGCGCTGAGGAAGATGCACATGGTGCTTTGCGAACGGGCCATGAGGTGAAGTTGCTCCCGTTCGGGCATCGGAGTACGTCCTTCACCTCGGGTGAGGATAATGCTCTGCACCTTTTCGGGGATGGTGAATTGCGACTTCAGGGCAGCGGCGGCAGCTTGGAAAGAGGAGATACCGGGGGTGATGTGGTAGCTCATGCCGTATTGGTCGAAGTAGTTCATTTGTTCCTGGATGGCTCCATAAATGCAGGGGTCGCCTGTGTGAAGACGAACTACGAACTTGCCTCTATCATAAAATTCTTTCATGATGGCAAACTGCTCTTCCAAGTCCATGGAGGCGGAACTACGTACGGTGGCGCCCGGCTTGGCACAGAGTGTCAGTTCTTTAGGAACAAGGCTGCCGGCATAGAGGATAAGATCGGCTTTCTCCAGCATTTGGCGTCCACGTACAGATATCAGGTCGGGATCGCCGGGCCCGGCACCTACAATTTCGATGTGTCCGCGGCGTACGGCGTTATTGTCGATGGCAACGGCCAGCGTATAGTTTGCTCCTTTTTTCTTGGGCAATAGCAGTTGGGTATTCCCGGAACTAAGTAAGGCGGCGGCTTCGCTTACGCTGGGTGTGCCCATGTGTTTCATCACCGTCTTGCTGGGATGGGGGACTTCTACTTGTGCCAGTTGGTCGGCGGTATAGAAATGGACGGGAAATTTCCTTTTAAGCGCTTTCACTACCGGTTCGTCTTTTTTGGCGTCGATGGTTGCGATGGAGGCGATGGCGGGAAGTATAATTCCATTCTCTTTCAAGAGATCAGAGATTTCGTCCTGAACTTTCCGGGTAGGGCCTGCTTGGCGGGCAAGGCCGATGCCGACGTGCAGAACACCTGGCACAAAGCAGATAATAGGCATATAGTTTCCAAAATCAGGAACTTGTGGAGATACGGATATGATCAGTTGATAGCGATGAGGCTTGATGTCTTTGGCCCGATAGAATACGGTTACGTGGGGCGGCAAATTGGCCTCCAGCCATTCGGTGCCCTCGTCGCGGATGGTAAGCAAGAGAGCGGTGGGCTTTCCGGCTACAAAGAGGCTGATATGTTCGTTCATGCATGCCTTGATTTTCTCTTCTTTTGTTTTGGCAAGTTCCGCCATCAGGAGGGCGGAAGGCTCTGCGTTGATGATGGGAAACCAGCCGAAGCGTTTCGGGAAGGTATCGAGTGCCCACAATCCGGTGCGGTCGCTTTGGGTGGTAACTACCGGTTCGGCACCCAGAATGGTGGCTACTTCGTTAGTCAGTTCATTGGCGCCGCCGATATGACCGGAAAGTACCGATATGGCGAATTTGCCTGTGCTATCTACGCATACAACGGCAGGGTCGGTATATTTGTTTTTAATGCACGGGGCGATGGAGCGTACGCAGATTCCCATGGCACCTATAAAGATAAAGGCGTCGTAGCGGTTGAAATTCTCCGCTGTAAAACTACTGATCGATTCAATGTGGGTACACTCTTCTTCGTTGCGGGGGGTGAATACTTCTGATTCGGAAAGTTCGTTGCGTAGTAATTTTGCAGCGTCCAGTCCGGCTTCGGAAATAAGGATAATAGCTGTTTTCATTTAGATATATGTTTAAGAAAGCGTTGCTTTCATAATTTCAATAGGGTTATAATCATTCAAGGCGATGCGCATAGAAGGATGCAGGCTCATTCCGAGCGTTTCGATACCTTCGCTGAAGGCGGCTTTGCTTTCCTCGGATACGGAGTTGAAAACAATGCAGCCGCCCAGTTGCAGAACGTGTTTCGCTTTGGCAAGTATCTCTTTCAGATGTCCGCCATGTCCGCCTATGAAGATGGCGTCGGGGCGGGGGTAGGGGGCGATGTCCGTTTGCAGGAAATCGCCGATGACGGTGGTGATGCCCGGAACTCCGAAACGACGGGTATTTATCTCCATCAATTCCTTGCCTTCGGGGCGTATTTCAAAGGCCACCACCGTGAGGTGCGGAAATTGCAGGCGGGCTTCGATGGATACGGAACCGGTGCAGAAGCCGATGTCCCAAAAGATACGGTGACGGTTCAGTTCCAGCGCTTGCAGCGTGAGCAGACGGATAGGGGCTTTCGTTATCATGCGGGTGCGACCTTCGAGATGCTCGAATTGTTTGTCGGGAATACCGAAGAAGGGACGCTGTACTATTACGGGTGTCGTAATAGAGCTATTACGGGTGTCGTAATAGAGCTGTTGCGGGTGTCGTAATAGAGCTATTACGGGTGTGGCAATAGAGCTATTGCCGGTGTGGCAATAGAGTATCAGGTTGTTGGGATGCTCAAACGTACTTTCTGCCGCTTCTTCCAGTGTCATCCGGCGTACGCGTTCTTTCTCCGGATTGCCGAGGTGTTCGCCTATATACATTATATAATAGGTATAGCCATATTCCAACATTCGGGCGGCAATGGTGGCAGGAGTATGTTCCCGGTCGGTCAGTACGCCGATTTTGGGAGCACGTTCTATCAGGGCACGGTCCAGTTCCTGCCACGGGCGGCCCGTAAGCGAAACGGTGCGCATATCATCGTAAGCCATCACCAGGCGATGTGCCAAAGTTTGCAAAGAATTGAAAGCCGGGAAGAGAATAATCTCCGCATCGGGCAGTTTCCGCTTCACCGTATTGGCAAAGCCGAAGAACAGCGGATCGCCCGAGGCAAAGACAATGATTGTCTCTTCCCTCTCCTGGAACACCTTCTCATAATCCGCAAATACATAATCTAACGGCACGGTAATAGATATCCACTCAGCCTGCTGCGGCAGTAAATCTTTTACTATTTCCTTATGCCGTATGCCTCCCGAGAATACTCTTCCTTGCCGTATATGTGATAATACTTCCGGCGGGAAAAAAGGTTCCCGATTGTCATCCATTCCTATGATAATAAATTTTCGTATCATACAGCTCTACAAGCAAATCACTAATCACTAACCACTAATCACTATTTACACATCCCTTCCCGGTCGCAATTGTTCGGCATCATTATAACACAACACTGCATTCACTAATGTTGCAGCCAGGTTACTGCCGCCTTTGCGTCCTTCTACGATAATCTTCGGTATTCGGGTAAAAGGTTTCACCATGTGTTTGGATTCCTGCACATGTACAAAACCTACCGGGGCGGCGATGATGCCTGCCGGATGTGCTTTCTCTTTACGTATCAGGTCACAAAGTTCCATCAGTGCCGTAGGAGCATTGCCAAATACATACAGTGCATCGGGATGTTCTTCCACCGCCAGGCGGATGCCTGCCTGTGTACGGGTGATTCCTTTTTCGGCAGCCATCGTTGCGGTACGTGCATCGCCGAGGTAGCATTTCACTTCTACACCCAAACGTTGCAGAGCGCCTTTGCGGATACCGCTGGCAGCCATCGTCACATCGGTAACAATGGTTTTTATCTTTCCGCTTTCGATGTCTTGATAGAGAGAAGCAACCGCTCCCTCATCGGTAAGCAAGACCTTTTCCATTTCAAAATCAGCAGTAGTATGGATGGCGTGCAGCAATGCCCATTTATGATCGAGGGGAATATCTTTGTTTTTCAATTCTTTCTCGATGGTACGGAAACTGCGGATCATGATATCTTGACCGATACCTTTGGCCTGTGTATCCGTTTCCCGATAATAACCGCGGGGCGTTATAAAGGCTCCGTTCCATTCGTAAGATTGTGAATTACCTATCAGGATAACGGTAAACATATCCACTTCCTCGGGATTGAAATCTGCTAGGGTGGTGATATGTACCTCTTGTTCCGATCTTCCAGCCTGACGTACATACCCTACGGGAGTTTCCGGCGAACGTCCTTCTTGCAGAAAGAGTTCTTTCAGGCGATAAAGCTGCCAGTAGCGGCCTTCACTTTTAGGATTATAAACGGCTGTCACAAAATCTGCCGAAGCAGCGGCAACGATCCGTTTCTCAATGCGTTCCCAAGGTGTCATCAGATCTGAAAGTGAAATCACACAAAAGTCATGTCCTACGGGCGCTCCCAATAGGGAAGCCGCTTTTTGGAAGGCACTGATGCCGGGCAGGGAGATAATCTCGACGCTGCTATTCCTTTCCCGCTTCATCTCATAAATAAGAGGGGTCATGCCGTAAATACCCGCGTCACCGGAGCTGATGACACAAACGGTCTTTCCTTGTTCCGCCAGTTCAAAAGCCTGTTCGGCACGAGTTCGTTCACGTTTCATCCCGGTATCTATGCATTCTGTTTCAGGATGGAGATGAGGAGTTACAAACTGAAAGTAATATTTATATCCCACCACAACATCGGATTCTTGCAAAGCGGAAATTACGGCGGGAGTCATGTCTAGTTCGTTACCAGGTCCGATACCGGCAACAATTATTTTGGGTTGTTTCATATCTGTTTTTCTATTGGCTTACAAAGATAAAACATATATTTGATGTAGGCGAAAGATGGAATAACAATATATGTAAAGTATGCTCTGATATATTGTTATGCTTGCTTACATCAATTGTTATTCTGAGCTTGAAGTAATGCGATAAAAAGGGCTACACCCTTTGCCCGAAAGGGTGTAGCCATCCGGAGCAAAGGGTGTAGCCCTGAGGTGAAAAGGGTGTAGCCCTTTTACGGTTGCTGATTATCAATCATTTCCGGCAGCATAAGCCGCTTTCTTTTCCATAATATCCAGCATACGGTGTTTCAAACCGAAGCGGATATGTTCTATGAATATTTCTTGTATCTCGGGCACTTGTCCTAAGCCCTCCAGGTGTGTTTGCACAGTGAACCCCTCTTTTTCGAGCGCTTCTTTCCAATCTACGGCAATGTCATTCTGTGCATGATCTCCGGCAACGAACATAAAAGGAACGAGTGTTACTTTTTTGGCTTTTGTTGCTTTCAGTTGTGCCAGCATCGCTTCGAAAGTAGGATATCCTTCGATGGTACCTACATGGAAGTTTGCCAGTCCGTTAGCTTTCAGCATATAATCCATTTGGCTATAAATGGCCGTGCTGGGAGTATACGTTCCATGACCTACGAGAACAATATTTTCTGTAGCTGTTTTCTTTTTGAGATTAGGTGCACTAAAGCGGTTTCCTAAAATTGCAACTACTTTTTCGGCATCATCCACTGAATAGAGGAGAGGAGTACCTATACGTATTTCTTTGAAGAAAGGCAGTACGCTCTCAACGTCGCGATGAAGAGATTCCATCTCTACACCATCTATGATGTTAGTGCTTTGTACAATGATGTGTGTATAGCCTTCACTACGCAGCTTTAATAAAGCGTCCAGCGGAGTAGGTTTCTCGATGCCACGTTTCTTGAGCCGACGGATGATGATGCGTGAGGTATAAGCCTCTTGAAATTTCAGTTCAGGAAAAGCGGCTTGTGCTTTTGCATTAATTGCATCAATGGTTAAAGCACGGGTATCATCGTACGTCGTACCAAAATGTACCATAAGTAGCGCAGCTTTATCACCGGGTTTCATACTTGCAAGCAGTTCGCTTGCCACAAAATTCCCCCCTTCGTGCGCACGGCAGAAGAGGGAGACAATCAGTAGGAAAAAGAAAGAAATGATTTTCATATTTTAATTGATAAGTAATAATAGATAATTAGTTATGAGTTATAAGTTATAAGTTATTTGCTTGTGTTTTCCCTTTCGGATAGCGCAGCCCCATCATAAACAAATAACTTATAACTCATAACTTATAACTATTTCTTAAATCTTACCGACAGACTCACGTAAACCGAACGTCCCGGATTGAGTGTCGAGAAGTTATTGTTCCAGGGGCGGTCGTCAATCTTATCGAAGAGGTTCTCTATACCTATGCCGGGTTCCAGAATGAAGGATTTCAAATTGAAAGTGTGGCGGGTATTCAAGTCCCATTGTTGGTATTTGGGGGCGTAGCCGTAGGTTTGCGAATAACGTTCTCCCTGAAGGCGTCCGTGCAGGTTTACGTTCAGACGGTAGAAACTCCAACTATGTTCCCATTGCCCGTTGACGTTGCCCATGTGGCGGATGCTTTTGTCGATAGGAGATTCTTTGTACGTACCGTCTTCATTCCGTTGTTTGGCTTTGGTATCCAGGTACGTATAACCGCCACTGACTCTGAAACCGGCTCCAAGGTTTACGGTTGCATTAAAGCTGAGACCTTTGGTTTTTGCTTTATCTACATTATCACGTTGGCGTATCTCATCAAACTTGGCATGCTTATCATCCAATCCCATCGCTGTGATTTCTGCATCCGAGAGGGTACGGTAGTTTATCATGTCGCGGATATCGTTGATAAATCCGGTTGCCGAGACGGATATCCACCGGTAGTTGTATTCCGCATTCAGTGAATAGAAGTTATTCTTTTCCGGTTTCAGGTTAGGATTGCCTACCGTATATCGACTGGAGGTCTTCGATTCGTCCGTTGCGTATAGCTGTGAGAGGGTGGGAGTGCGGAAACCGGCAGCGTAGGCGGCACGCAGACTAAGGTTTCCAAGTTTGTACATGAGGGCAACATTAGGCGTGGCATGATTCTTGAAGTTTTCGTTGTAGATGTAACGCAGTCCCAGTACAGCCTGTAGGTTCCTCATCAGTTTGATTTCATCTTGTGCATAGAGAGCCATTGTATAGATATTCTTTGATGAAATGTTGTCCGACTCGCTATTCAGTTGCTCGTTGACGTATTCCACACCAACCGATACGCGATTGTAATTGCCTACTTTGAAAATTCCTTTTACATTTCCGTTGTAGTAGTTTACTTTCTTGCGGGTTACTTGATCGCCCGGCATATAGTCGCCTGTTTTTTTGAAGTAGACGTAATCGGAAGAGAAGTTATCCGAGTAGAACTCTGCATCAATATAGGCGGTGGGATTAATCATATATTTCATACCTGCACCGTATGTATAGGTTTCATGCTTCAAGTTATAGGTGTAGGCATCTTTTTCCACGTACTTGTCTTTGCTTTTGGTGAAGTAGGTAGCGTCTTGCGGACGACGTGTTTTGTTATCATAATAAGTACCACGCACGAAAAACGATAACTTATCCGTAGCGTTGAACACGAAACGTTGGTTCACAGTATTCGAGTAGAAGCCTACGGAAGTGGGTTTTCCGGTCGGGTATCCGTTCTCGTCGATGTTATTATTCTGCCAACTTCCTGCCTGGAGGCGTTGATAGGAGGTGTAAGAAGATAATTTACCTGCGTTGACATCCGCATTTAGCGTCTCCGTCCATCGTCCTTCACTGGAATAATGCGTATAGCTGGATACATTGATCGTATTCTTGGCATCGTCCGTAATAATATTGATGACACCACCGATGGCATCACTGCCGTATAAGGCAGATGCCGCACCGTTCAGTACTTCAATTCGCTTGATATTCGCCACATTGATGCGTGTATAGCGGTCTTCGCCCGCCAAACGTTTACCATTTTCAAGGATCAATACGTAGTCTTCGTTAATGCCGTTCAGACTCATCGTAGTACCCATACCATTGGTATAGGACGAGATATTCGGGCTGAGTTTCACTAACGCGTCTTCCAGCGTGGCTACATTGGCATTGCTTATCTCCTTGGCGGTGATTACCGAAACGGGTACAGGACTATCCGTCATGCGGCGATGTGTGCCGGTACCTGTTACTACTACTTGTCCGATGTTGTTGAAATTCTCTTCTAAAGTGATGAGGATATTCTTCTCGGCACCTTGGGCGGTGTAGTGTTTGGGGGTGAAACCAACGTAAGTGAAGCGCAATACATGTTTCCCTTCAGGAAGATTACTGATACTGAACTCTCCTTTTCCATTGGTGGTGCTTCCTGCCAAACTGTTGTCCACACGAATGTTGACACCTACCAGTGGCTCGCCACTTTCATTGTCTGTTACTTTTCCGCTCAATGTTACTTGTGCACAAAGAGACCCTGCCAGACAGTAGAGTGCCGCTGTCAATAAAACCTGTTTTTTCATCGATTGATAAAATGTGATTAATACTTAAGTCTCCTGACCCCGGGAGTCTTGTGATATCTATAGTTACTTGGGCAGGTTTCCTGGCTCAGCCTTGCAGAAAGTCTAACCTTCCCATCCTGATGTTTCACGGAGAAAATCTCCGGACCTATCGGACAGTGGTTTAAAGAAGACACTTTCTGTTGTTTAATTTTGCATTGTTTGCAATAAACACAGGCTTTACAGTAGCGGGCACTGCTTCAGCATTTCACTGAATTCCCTATTATACGGCAAATAGAAAATAAGCCGTATCACCTAAGCGGGTGCAAAGATAGAAGTTTATTCTTTGCTCTTGCGGTTTTGATGATTTTATTTCTATCTTTGTCGGCGAAAATGGTTTCCAAATCACCCGGCGTGAGGAGGAATTAATAGGGAATCCTGTGAAAGTCAGGAACTATCCCCGTAGCTGTAAGCTTTGTCTCCTGTTTAAGGAGAAGCGTTGCGACATTCTCAAAGCCACTGGTTTTATTGTACCGGGAAGGCGTTGCAACAGAAGTAAGTCAGAAGACCTGCCATTATTCATAATCATTCATTCAATGCTTTCGGGTGAAAAAGCTATAGAACGAGTCCGTCAGAAGATTCATTTTATTACTTTATTGCTGTGTGTATTGCTATGTATGAATTTGTTGTTTAATAATCTTTTAAATTCATATTTGTAGACATGATCAATTCAGAAACTTTCATTATCAAGAGGGACGGCAAGAAAGAAGCGTTCTCACTTGACAAAATTAAAAATGCTATCAGCAAAGCATTTCTATCTGTGGGCAGTTTTGCTACCCAAGATGTTATCACCAATATCCTTAGTCGTGTAAGCATCAGCGATGGCACCAGCGTAGAAGATGTTCAGAACCAAGTGGAAATGGCATTGATGGCCGAACATTACTATGCAGTAGCCAAGTCGTTCATGCTCTATCGCCAGAAGCATCTGGAAGACCGGGAAGTACGTGATAAGCTCCGCTTCCTGCTGGACTATTGCGAAGCGTCCAATCCCGCTACAGGCAGCAAGTACGACTCTAACGCCAATGTAGAGAACAAAAACGTAGCTACGCTGATCGGCGAACTGCCCAAAGACAACTTCATCCGACTGAATCGCCGTTTGCTGACCGACCGCTTGAAAGACATGTATGGCAAAGAAGTTTCCGACCGTTATATAGAACTGCTGAACCATCACTTCATCTACAAAAATGATGAAACAAGCCTTGCCAATTATTGCGCCAGTATTACCATGTACCCTTGGTTGATAGCGGGAACAAACTCCATTGGCGGAAATTCCACGGCACCCACGAATTTGAAATCGTTCTGTGGTGGTTTTATCAATATGGTCTTTATCGTATCGAGCATGTTGAGCGGCGCTTGTGCTACGCCCGAATTCCTGATGTATATGAATTATTTTGTAGGCAAAGAATATGGCGAAGACTACTACCTGCACCCCGAAAAGGTGGTAGACCTCTCTCTCAAACAAAGAACCATCGACAAGATGATAACCGACTGCTTCGAGCAAGTAGTCTACTCCATTAACCAGCCTACAGGTGCCCGCAACTTTCAGGCAGTCTTTTGGAATGTGGCCTATTACGATCAATATTATTTCAACAGCCTCTTCGAGCACTTCGTTTTCCCCGACGGAAGCAAACCCGACTGGAACTCCCTGAGCTGGCTACAAAAGCGCTTCATGAAATGGTTCAATAAAGAACGTACCAAGACGGTGCTTACCTTCCCGGTAGAAACCATGGCATTATTGACCCAAGACGGAGATGTACTGGACAAAGAATATGGCGATTTCACCGCCGAAATGTATGCCGAAGGACACTCTTTCTTTACTTATATGAGCGACAACGCCGACTCCTTGAGTAGCTGTTGCCGTCTGCGCAACGAGATACAAGACAACGGTTTCAGCTATACCCTGGGTGCCGGCGGTGTATCTACCGGTTCAAAGAGCGTGCTTACCATCAATCTGAACCGTTGTATCCAGCATGCCGTGAAATCGGGGTTGCTCTATCATTTCTTCCTCGAAGAAGTGGTTGACTTGGCTCATAAAGTGCAGATGGCTTATAACGAGAACTTGAAGCAGTTGCAGCGCAAAGGCATGTTGCCCCTGTTCGATGCCGGCTACATCAATATGAGCCGCCAATATCTCACCATCGGTGTGAACGGACTGGTAGAGGCTGCCCAATTCATGGGTATCGATATCAACGACAACCCCAAGTACGAAGCCTTTGTACAAGAGATTCTGAGCATCGTCGAGAAATACAACAAGAAATACCGCACCAAAGACCTACTGTTCAACTGCGAGATGATTCCTGCCGAAAACGTCGGCGTGAAGCATGCCAAGTGGGATAGGGAAGCGGGCTTCGAAACTTATCGCGATTGTTACAACAGTTACTTCTACATCGTAGAAGATACCTCGCTGAACATCGTTGATAAATTCCGTCTGCACGGCCGCCGCTACATCGAACATCTGACGGGAGGTTCGGCATTGCACATGAATCTGGAGGAACATTTGAGTAAAGAACAATACAGGCACTTATTGCGAGTAGCTGCTACCGAGGGATGTAATTACTTTACTTTTAATATTCCGAATACCATTTGCAACGATTGCCATCATATTGACAAGCGATATTTGAAAGAATGTCCCCAATGTCATAGCCAACATATTGATTACTTGACCCGCATCATCGGTTACATGAAACGTGTCAGCAACTTCTCTCAACCTCGGCAGAAGGAGGCCGAACGTAGATACTATGCTTCGGTACACTGATTATGACATCGTTTTCCAGGAGATTCCGGATGAGGTGACGCTTGCCATCAACATATCCAACTGCCCCAATGGGTGTAAAGGATGTCACAGTCCTTACCTGATGCAGGATGTGGGCGATGTTTTGGATGCGGAAAGTCTTGCGGCGCTGCTACGCAAATATGGCAGCGCAGCCACTTGTGTCTGCTTCATGGGAGGAGATGCCGAACCGTTTGAAATAGAAAAGCTGGCGAAATATCTTTGCGATCAATCAATTGTTCCTGTAAAAGTGGGATGGTATTCGGGAAAGAACGAACTGCCCGTAGGGTTTGATACACACTATTTCCGGTATATCAAGCTAGGCCCTTATCTGGAGGATTTGGGAGGCTTGAAGTCCGAACGAACCAATCAACGGCTGTATCATATTGAGCAAGGGAAAATGAAGGATATTACTTATCGCTTTAGACGATAAAATTAATGCGAATCAGGAGTTGAATAGGCTCATATCGCGAAAAAAAAGGAAGCGAAAATGGTGATAGGGTAATAAAGTGATAAGGTGATAAGGTAGCTGCGCTATGTGCCACAGAGTGTTATCCCACTATCACTTTATCACCCAATCACTTTATCACACTTTAATGCTTATTATTCTTTGGCCTTGCAAAGAAGATGGAATTAAGCTCCCGGTTGATAATCTTCTCCATTTTCCCAAGCATCTTCGTCGTTCCAGTTTTCGTACAAATGGTTGACCCAAATCTGACGGATTTCCGGATAACTACCTAAAGCCTTGATGCCGCAACCATCTTTGATACCATGATCGGCGTCAGCTTTGCCAACGGGGTGAGCTTCGAAAGTTCTATCTACTTTGAAGCCAATTTTCTCTAAACGTTCACGCCAGCTAAATTCGTTGGTGTTGAGTTCTACTTTGCTCAAATCGTCTCCTTCTGCGATGGCTTCAATACCCCAAAGATCGTTGTGGGCATGGTCGCCGGCGATTGACATGAAAGGAGCGAGGTAAACGGTAATTTCTTCGGGTTGCAGATTATTGTCTGCACAGTACTTCATGATCTGTGAATAGATGCAATTGGGATATTGACCGATTTGGCTTTCAGGTACTCTGTTTGCACTTTTTTCTTCTTCCTCTTTCGGCCAAAAGAGCATATTACCATAATCTACCGTTCCTACAAAGATATTCTTGTTGGCAGCTTTTTCTTGCAGAGCTACTTGCATGTCCGAGTACTTTTCGTTAGCGCTGTAATTCTTGTCCGGATTACCGTGTCCCATCAAGAGGATGAGGTTCTTCTTGTCAGCAAGTTTCTCTTTGTAGTGTGCGTAGAGCACGGTGGCAACAGCTTCCGTGTCGTCATCTTCGGCAAGCAGGTTGGCGCCCTTCAATACATTGATGTGCGGATAGTCTTCAATCATGAAGTTCTTTTTGATATCGGTATTCATCAAAGAAAGATACTCCTCACCGGGAATAACATGTAATGACTGTACCGCCACGCGCTTGTAACCGGCGTCACCGATAGCCTGCAACCAGTCCGACAATTTGTAACGTGCCACGCCTGTGGATGCTTCGGCCCGGCCGATGCAAGTGCGTGAGGTGAAAGACATGTAGATGTCTGTGTCGGGGAACTTCGCTTTATAGTCGGCGATAATATCGTCATAGACTTTCAGCGATTCATTGTAAGTACTGCCGAAAGTACAAAGCAAAATAGCCGTATCGTGTGACTTTGAACGGGTCACCACTTCAGTTGCCGGATTCTTGGTACTTTCTTCATCATCGTTGTCGCAGGAAGTAAATCCTGTACAAACTGTGGTAGCTGCAAGAGCTGCCATCAAATAGAATTTGAATTTGTTCATATTACATTAATTATTAAAAGGGTTATTTGTTGCTGAATTTAATAAGTGCCGAAGCATAGAAATTACGTCCCGGAGAAGTAGTTGCCCGGTTGCGTCCGAAAGGTGTACGGTCTATGTAATTGAATAGATTGTCTACCCCTACGTTCATTGTGAGCGACCATTTCTTCATCTTCAACAGCGAGTGGGCGGTATTGATGCGCCAAGTTTGGTAGCCATCGGCATTGTTGTCGTTGTTGTAATGGAGTGTGGACTGATACTTGCCATAAATACCCAATCCCAAACGGTAATTGCTCCACGAATGCTGCCATGAGGCATTAAGAGTGGTATTATGATTGGAAGTGGCGTCGATAGAGGTATATTTCATATAGTTGTCTCCCTCTTGAGCATATTGCGCTTTAGGGTCGGCGTAGCTATAACCGCCGCCTAAAGTGATATCTTTAGTGGGGCGGTAATTGAAAGTGAAATCCATGCCGTAGATACGTGCTTTCGTCAGATTCATATATTGCTTGCTCTTTTCAACTTCAAGGAATTTCTCTTCGGGAGTAATGCCTATTTCTACCAGTTCAATCATGTTGTCGATATAATTCAGATAGCCGGTAACGCTTGCCTGAAACTTTTTGCCTATATATTCAAAACCCAGGGAGGCATAACGTGAAGTCTGCGATTTAAGGTCGGTATTACCGTGATAGGCGGTCAGTGAACCGCCGCCGATACTACCGGTATAGTTGTAATAAAGCTCCTTGATAGAGGGCGTTTTATAACCCAAAGCGTAGGATGCACGTAGGTTGATGCAATTGCTTGTCTTATAGAGTGCGGATACTTTGGGGCTGAGATTAAAACCGGTTTCTACGTATTGCGTGCCACGTACACCGGCGGTAAGTACTAGTTTATTGGTAACTGTCCATTCTTCTTGTGCATAGGCGGCAAGGGAATAGACTGAGGCAAGGTCACCGTCAATGTGATGGGGTGACTCCAGCCGATTGTATTGATATTCAATCCCGGCATTCAGTATGTGCTGTTCGCCCAGGTAGAATACGCTTTTCACCTGTGCCAGCAATTGTTGCTGAATACTTTGATTGATGCGTTGTCCGGCATAGTAAGTGATGTGTTTATGGCGGTCGCCGTCTTCATAATAGTCGGTATATTCGTTCAGTTTGTAATCGTAGAAGTAACCGAAGCGGCCATAAGACAAATCGGCTGTGAGGTAATTGCGTTTGTTGAGTTTATATTTGCCCCCTGCGGCAAAGGTGTAGTTACGGTAATAGAAATCATTGGCAAGATATTTCCATGCACCGTGTGAACGCATCACCCAACGTTGATAAAAAGTGGCTTCGGCATTCAGATCTAACTTTTTATTGATCTTCCATTCTAGATTCTCTGATAGTGTATAGTTGGTGGAACGGTTTACGGTGAGCATGGTAGAACCGGATTTCAATTGGTTCTGATCCCATTGCATGTCGGTATTCCGCCAGCCATCGGTATGACGGAAGTTTAGACCTGTCACGGATTTCAGCTTTCCATGTTTGAATCCGAAACTGGTGCTTTGCCGTACATCGCCATGCTCTCCTACACGGGTGGTGTTGGTTAGTTCCATCTTTTCGCGGTTGCGTTTGGTGATGATGTTGATGACTCCGGCAATGGCGTCGCTTCCATAGAGAGAGGAGGCAGCACCTTTTACAATTTCGATACGCTCGATGTTATCGGGATTCAACTGGTTCAGGTCGTTTTGTCCGCCGATGTCTCCATTCATACGCTTGCCGTTCACCATGATAAGGATGTAGTCGTTGTTGAGTCCGTTCATTTGGATGTGGCTACCCATGTCACCATCGTGAAAGGTGAGGGAAGGGCAAAGACCGCTCAGCAGGTCATCGATGCTACGTGCCTGGTATTGTTCCAAAGCTTTGGAAGTGATAACTTCGGTTTGTACGGGCGCGTCTTTGAGGTAATGCTCCGTACCTGTGCCTGTTACTACCACTTCGTTGAGCATTAACGAGAGTTCTTTATCGTCCTTATCTTTCAAGATGCTTTGTGCGGTAGCTGTTTGGGCAGCGCACAATAATGTCACTCCAAGCCATAACTTGTACTTCATCGTTTTACCGGTTTTTATTAAGTTAATAAAACGGCACGTCGCTTCTATATGTGAAAGGGTGACCCGAAAGAATAAAATAGGAAAACCTACAATATAATATGGGGGACATCGCTTCTAATCCTGGAAGCTACGTACGCTAGTTATGGAAGTTGGTAGGTATTCTGGCTCTCCTCAAGTCTGTACTGCCTTCCCATTGCGTTGCCGCAACAGTGGCTTCTGTAGTTACAGACTTCTTTTTGTGAGGATTACAGCTGCAGGTACAGCTCCGGTTTTGCACCGGATTCCCTTGCATCGGTGGGTAGATATACCCCTCCGATTGCCAATTCCAAGTGCAAAGATAAAGAATTTTATACATTATTTCGCATAATGAGCGAAATAAAATTTTAAAAGGTGCTTTTATTAATCCGATGATTTTATTAATCCGATGATTTTATATATCCAATCAGTTAACGGAATAGGACAACTTAATAATCCATTATTTTCTTTCAGATTGTTCATTGAGAAACGGATTCTTAATGGTGGATTGAATTTGCCGGTGTACACAGAGAGGCTCTTGCCACTAATACGTGTATCTGATTTTACTTCTACAGGAATAACATCTGTTGGTAGTTGGAGCACAAAGTCCACTTCAGCTCTGTTTTCAGAACTCCAATAGTAGGGTATTACGTCATTTTGTGGGATTAATGATTGCAATATAGCATTTTCCATCAATGCTCCCTTGAACTCGGTGAAACCGACATTTCCTGAGAGAATCGTTTCCGGAGATAGTTTAGATAGCCTTCTAAGTAATCCGCAATCACAGGCATATACTTTGAAAGCCGATAAATCTTGATAAGCACTCAATGGTAGTCCGGGTTTGGAAATATTAAATATGCGATAGATAAGCCCGGCCTCTTCGAGCCACAACAAGGCATCTTCGTATTCGCGTGCACGGGCTCCCGAACGGATTATGCGATAGACAAACTTTTTGTTTTCTTTAGCTAATTGAGAAGGTAAAGAACTCCACAGACTGTTGATGCGTGGTATATCTGTGGCAGAAGCATATTTTGAGAAGTCAAGAGTATATAAATCCAGAATATTCTGCAAAGTGTCTTCTACCTCTTGCATACCTTTATTCTCTAACAATGTAGTTACAGCTTCCGGCATTCCGCCACAAACAAGGTAGCGTTTATATTCCAGTTCCAGTTTATTGAGGATTATTTCGGGCAAAGTATCCAAAGCTTCCAGTGCATTTACATACTGATAGGTACGCTCATCGGCCGCCAGCAGATATTCTTTGAAAGTAATAGGAAACATTTTCACAATCTGTACTTTTCCCACAGGAACAGACATCTTTTTTTTGCGGATAGCAACACCCAGTAGCGAACCGGCTGCAATAATATGATATTGTGGGGCGTCTTCGCAAAAGTATTTTAAACTGTTTAAAGCCCCCTCGCACATTTGGATTTCATCAAATATAATAAGAGTCTTCTGAGGCTCAATAGGAACTTCCGTAAAAAGTGTGAGTTCTTTGAGTATCCTGGTTACATCTTTGGTCTTTTCAAAGATATTGTTTAATTCGGCAACTTTGTCAAAATTAAATTCAGCGACATATTCAAAACATTCCTTTCCGAATTCCTGCATAATCCAGGTTTTTCCGGTTTGCCGCGCCCCTTTAAGAAGAATCGGTTTCCTGTTCTCGCTATCTTTCCATTGCTTTAAGCGCTCAATGATTTCTCTACGGATTTTCATATCAATCACATTTTATGTGCGGAAAGTGTGAAATTTTACACCTTTTCCGCACGTATTAGTGGCAAATATAGATTATTTTTATGAAATCTCGGTTGTTTTCTTATTTGTTTTTATAGTATTCCTCCGCTTCTGCCAGCGTTTCCGGTTTCCCAATATCAAACCAGCGGAAGCCCTGAAGCGGATATCCTTGTATATGCGCACTCTGACAAACAGACAAGTAGAAGGGGATGATAGAGAATTTTCCCGTCCACTGCTCGTTCTCCATATATCGGAAGAGGGAGGGGGATAGGACGTGTATGCCGCCGAAGGCAAGCTCTTTGTAATCTCCTTCCTGATAACTAAATCCTTCGGGTTTTACCTCTCCGGTAGATTTGTTGATCCAACCATGCAACTGATAGGAATCGTCGAATAAAAGATACCGGGACGTCCTACGCTCGCTGACGAGTAGCGTTGCTTCTGCATGACTCTCCTGATGATGGCGGTAGAAAGCGGCTAGGTCGATTTCGGAAATAATATCTGCATTGTGAATCAAGAAGGGTTCGTTGCCATCCAAAAAGGGACGGGCTTTCTTAATAGCTCCACCTGTATCCAGCAACATATTCCGTTCGTCACTGATATGGATCTCTATGCCGAAATTGTTATTGGCACGCAGGAAATCAATGATTTGTTCTCCAAAGTGATGGATATTGACCGTTATATCATCGAACCCGCTCTCTTTCAGTCGTAGTATCACCCGTTCCAACATCGGTCTTCCGGCTACGGGAACAAGTGCTTTGGGCATATTATCCGTCAGCGGACGTAGGCGTGTGCCCAGTCCGGCGGCAAAAATCATGGCTTTCATTTTTTTCACTAATCACTAATCGCTAATCACTATTTTTTGGCTTTAAACGTCTGTTCTATATTCTGCTCTCTGTGCATCAAGTTTACCTGTACACCGAACTTCTGATTAAGATGTTCCGCCAAGTGTTGCGCCGAATATACCGAACGGTGTTGTCCTCCGGTACAACCGAAACAGATGGACAAATTGGTGAAGCCACGTTCCATATAACGTTTTACGGATGCATCTACAAGAGCGTAGACATGTTTCAGAAACTCGGCAATTTCTCCATCATCTTCCAAGAAACGGATCACAGGTTCGTCCAGTCCGGTAAAGGGTTTGTAACGCTCGTACTTTCCGGGATTGTTCACAGCGCGGCAATCAAAAACGAAACCGCCGCCATTGCCTGAGTTGTCTTCGGGAATACCTTTCTTGTAGGCAAAGCTGGTTACTTTCACTACAAGCCGACGTTTTTGCAAATCGTCAGTGAATTGCTTCAATTCGGTAAGTTCACGCAACACTTGGCAGAGATAAGGATATTCGGGGTAAGGCTCTTGAAGCAGCTGGCGCAGGTTTTCGATAGCGAAAGGTACGCTTTGAATAAAATGGGGCTTCTTCTCGAAATAACCACGAAAACCGTAGGCACCCAGTACTTGCATCGTGCGGAAGAGTACGAAGTGACGAAGCTGCGCATAGAAGTAAGATTCGTCCACGGGCTGATACTTGCGCAAGGCGTCGATATATTCTTGCAGAAGTTCTTTTCGTAAACTCTCCGGATAGTTGGCTTTGGCTTGCCACAAGAAGGAGGCTACGTCGTAGTACACGGGGCCTTTGCGTCCGCCTTGGAAGTCGATTAGCCAAGGTTCGCCGTCTTTTATCATCACGTTGCGGCTTTGGAAATCACGGTACATAAAGGTGGCCGAACTGCTGCGAAGCAACACATCCGCCATCTTTTGGAAATCGTCTTCCAGCCGGTCTTCGAGGAAGTCCATGCCCGTGGCTTTCAGGAAACAGTATTTAAAGTAGTTCAAGTCCCAAAGAATGGAGCGGCTGTTAAACTCCGAAGCGGGGTAACAGTGCGTGAAGTCCATACCATCGGCACCGGCAAACTGTATGCCCGGCAGCAGGCGCATGGTTTTGCGCAGCAGTTGCTTCTCGTCTTCACCGAATACGCTGGTCTTGCGTCCTTTCTCGATGGCATTGAACAGAAGTGTATCGCCCAGATCTTCCTGCAAATAATACACATCATCTTCCGAACGGATGAATACCTGTGGAACGGGTAAACCTTTTTCGCGAAAATGATCGGCCATATAGAGGAAAGCACGGTTTTCTTCTACCGATTCACCACTTACGCCAATCAGCGTAGGGTTGCCGATGAGGCGGAAATAACGGCGGTTGGAACCGGAGGAGGGGAGTTCGTCAATCTGTTCCGGTTCGTGTCCGGTATGTGAGATGTAGAGTTTTTTAAGTTCTTCAGTTATCATAGCAAATGTTTTATTTTGGCAGCTAAGATAAGGCTTTTGTCGGAGATATGCTTACCTTTGCCGGAAATAATCAGTAAGAAAATGGAAAGAAATACTCCTCAATTTCTGATAGCAGCTCCTACGTCGGGCAGTGGGAAAACAACCATCAGTCGCGGCCTGATGGCATTGCTTGCCCGAAAGGGGCTGAAGGTGCAACCTTATAAATGTGGTCCCGACTATATAGATACTAAATTTCACGAACAATCGTGCGGGCTGCCGTCCTATAATCTTGATTCGTTCATGGCATCCGATACGCATATACGCCATCTCTATAGCAAACACGCGACAAATGCCGATGTCTGTATTGTAGAAGGAATGATGGGAATGTTTGATGGCTACGATCTTTACAGAGGTTCGTCCGCCGAGATAGCAAAGATATTAAATATCCCCGTGGTGCTGGTGGTCAGTGCGGGCTCATCGGCCTATTCGGCAGCGGTACTTGCGAAGGGTTTTATCGATTTCGATCCGGAGATAAAGGTAGCAGGGGTTATCTTTAACAGTGTGGGTAGCGTGCGCCATGAAGATATGTTGAAAAAAGCGTGCGCCGATTTAGGTATTACTTGTTTCGGCTGTATAAGAAGAAACAACGACCTGACGTGTTCTTCGAGATACTTGGGTTTGCACTTGCATGCGAGTGATGTAAAGCAGAATGTTACGTATGCAATGAAAGCCTGTGAAGAGGCATTGGACATCGACCTGTTGCTTCGGAAAACGGAACTTTCGTTGCGCCGGGAGAATATGCCGCCTTCGGAGGGAAGCGAGGGGAATCTTACCATTTGGGTGGCACGCAATAAAGAATCTTTTTCTTTTATGTATGCCGAACATTTGGATAGACTGAATTCAATGGGCAAGGTTACTTATTTCGACCCCGAAGACGCGGAAGTTGAATTGCCTTCTGATGTCGATTTGCTCTATCTGCCCGGCGGATATCCTGAACTGCATATCCCTGCTTTGCACAACGCAAAGAAGATACGTCAATCCATCAGGCGTTATATAGAGCAGGGCGGGCGTACATTGGCCGAATGCGGAGGTATGATGTACTTGGCGTCTATTCTATCAAACGATCATGAAGAAGATTCCTCACGCTTGGTAGATGTTTTACCTATAATCCTGTCCAATCGACCGGAGGATCGGAAATTATCTTTGGGATATCGTCGATTCAAATTGGGTGAAAGAGAGGTGCGCGGACATGAGTTTCACTATACGCAAATGATATCTTGTGCCCCCGATTTCCATTCCGTTGCACAAGTGTATAATGCCGGCGGACAAACAGTAGATACTCCTGTCTTTCGATATAAGAATGTGATTGCCAGTTATACGCATTTGTATTGGGGAGAGTTGGATCTACTTGGATTATTCTACTAAGTTTGAATTGGCTCACAATACTTCTAAGATTGTAGTAGCAATGGCTATTAATAATTACATCGCAGACAAAATTAACCATTGTTGAGGAGAAACGGATGATTTCTTTTGGAAGCCTTCAATTGTTGTTGTATGGGGTTGTGGATGTGTGTGGGAGGTAAGAAGCGTTTTTTAGACGTTCGTTTAATGGACGCAAAGTTAACGCCAAGAAATGAAATTACAAAATATTCTTATAGATAAAATGATAAAAAAATAATGAGACTTATTTATATATCTATATATCAAACCATTATGTACTTCTAAAAAATGCTATTTTAACATAGTTTTATGCAAAAATAGTATGATATGCAGACACCCTAAAAAGGGTGTCCATTAAACGAACGTCTAAAAAACGCTTTTAGTGTCTAATTCGTTTGTTTATAGCGTTTTACCTATAAGGGTACTAAAACGACTACAAAATTCTGTTGGCAAGCAGGTCTAAAAATTGCTGTATTTTACATAGTGTGCTTATAAGTATTTGAATTTCAATAATATACACGAGATTCAATGCCGAGAGATAATGCACTTTCCTGAAAAATCAATAAATGGAAGCGGAGAAAGAGGTCGAAATATGGTATGCTATGCGTGCCACATATCGTAGAGAACTTGATGCCATGCGTCTGTTCGAAAAGGAAAAAATAGACTGTTTCATCCCCATGCACTACAAGATATGCATTAAGAGAGGGAAGAAGATCCGTACTTTGGTTCCTATTATTCGTAACTTATTATTTGTCCATGCCTGTCCTTCCGAAGTGAAGCGCGTAAAATCGTTGGTCACTTACCTACAATTCATTTCAGATACTCGTAGCGGTCAGAAGATTATTATCCCCGACCATGAAATGCAACGCTTCAT
>JAEXAJ010000003.1 GCA_023458215.1 Bacteroidota bacterium | reverse complement strand
TGCCAAATTTGTGGAATGAAAGAAACATTAGATTTTTTCATAGTTAAGGTTTAGGTTAAAAAAAATAAGGGGAGCTGTGAAGCTGCCCTTTTTTATTGCCAAAATCTTGGCTATAATTAGATTAAATAGTTACCTTTGCGCAAAAGCGAAGATAAGCTATACCTCAGCATAAAAAATAAACAAGTTCATTTTGTTCTGCTTTCGGTTTGCATTATCTTTGGGCGGAAAATCAAAAAAGATATGGAAGACGTTTTCAAGTTTCTATTAATAGCGGCTGTAATTGTTATCGGAATTGTCAAGCAGTTTAAAAAAGAAGCAAATAAAAATGCCGACAAGGCTCCTACTATGCCCGCTCCTGAAACCGAAAATCCACTACCTGAAAATTGGGGTGGAGAAACTTACGGAGGTTATATCCCCGAAGGCCCCCAACCCGAATCTCCCATTCAGGTTAAGAAGAAAAAGACAACTTCAACGCCCAAACCCTTCCTATCAAGCACTACTTCTTCTACTACACAGATAACTTCTCCTCCGGCATCCAGCCTGCAGGAATCCGATGAAGCCACAGAATCCGAATTCACCATTCACTCGGCAGAAGAGGCGCGCCGGGCTATTATATGGTCAGAGATACTTCAACGGAAATACTGATAGAGTTGAAAGATGAAAGTTGAGAGTTGAAAGTTAGCTTATGGATCTTTACACATAAAAATATCTATATATTATGGCATTGAATTACATCTCGGCAGCAGAAGCTGCGAGCCTGATCAAACATGGCTACAACATCGGCTTGAGCGGATTTACTCCCGCAGGAACAGCCAAAGCCGTAACGGCTGAATTAGCAAAAATTGCGGAAGAAGAACATGCAAAAGGAAATCCTTTCCAGGTAGGCATCTTTACCGGTGCTTCCACGGGAGACTCCTGCGACGGTGTACTCTCACGTGTGAAAGCAATCCGCTACCGTGCTCCTTACACCACTAACGCTGACTTCCGCAAAGCAGTAAACAACGGACAAATCGCATACAATGACATTCACTTGTCACAGATGGCGCAGGAAGTTCGTTACGGTTTCATGGGCAAAGTAAATGTTGCCATTATCGAAGCCTGTGAAGTAACTGAAGACGGAAAGATTTACCTGACTGCTGCCGGTGGTATCGCTCCTACCGTTTGCCGCCTTGCCGACCAGGTTATCGTGGAATTGAACAGCGCTCACAGCAAGCGTGCCATGGGATTGCACGACGTATACGAACCTCTCGACCCTCCTTACCGTCGCGAGATTCCTATCTACAAACCCAGCGACCGCATCGGCAAGCCTTACATCCAAGTAGATCCGAAAAAAATTGTCGGCGTAGTAGAAACTAACTGGCCCGATGAAGCCCGCAGTTTTGCCGACTCCGATCCGTTGACTGACCACATTGGTCAAAATGTAGCCGACTTCCTGGCTGCCGACATCAAACGCGGCATCATTCCTCCCACCTTCTTGCCTCTGCAATCGGGTGTAGGAAACATTGCAAACGCTGTGCTCGGTGCCTTGGGACGTGACACTACGATTCCCGCATTCGAAATGTACACAGAAGTTATTCAGAACTCAGTTATCGATTTGATTCGTGCCGGCCGCGTGAAATTCGGTAGTGCGTGCTCGCTGACTGTAACTAATGACTGCTTGCAAGGTATTTACGACGACATGGATTTCTTCCGCGACAAGCTGGTTCTCCGTCCGTCCGAAATTTCTAACAGCCCTGAAATTGTACGCCGCCTCGGTATTATCTCTATCAATACAGCTATCGAAGTAGACCTTTACGGAAACGTAAACTCCACGCATATCGGTGGTACAAAGATGATGAACGGTATCGGTGGTTCGGGAGACTTTACCCGCAATGCTTATATCTCTATCTTCACTTGTCCGTCTGTTGCCAAAGAAGGCAAGATCAGTTCTATCGTTCCGATGGTATCGCATCAAGATCATAGCGAACACTCCGTGAACATCGTCATCACCGAACAAGGTGTTGCCGACCTCCGTGGTAAGAGCCCGAAAGAACGAGCACAAGCCATCATCGAGAACTGTGCACATCCTGACTACAAGAACTTGTTGTGGGATTACCTGAAGTTGACTGACGGTAAATCTCAAACCCCTCACGCCATCCGTGCCGCTTTAGGTATGCACGCTGAATTAGCGAAGAGCGGAGACATGAAGAATACGAATTGGGCTGAATATAAGTAATCAATCATTCAGACTGAATACAACATAAAATATGCCGGATATCAGCAGTGGTACCCGGCATATTTTTTATCTGCTTTTCGAAGAAAACACTATTTGAGGATGTGCCTAAAAGAAAATCATTATTCATTTTGACACACCTTACATTTATCAATTACGGATTATCTCCTCGCACACCGCATCCTGAAACACTCTTGCTTCTCTGCCCGAAAGAGCATTCTGGTTCATGATGGCAAAAGCTATTTCATGGCCGTTATCAGCACGGAGATAACCTGCAAGACAGTTTATTGCAGTAAAAGAGCCCGTTTTGGCATGAACATTCTTGTAGGAGCGAGTGCCACGTGGCATACGGTTCTTTAGCGTGCCATCTATACCACCAACAGGCAGTGCTTTATATAGCTTCCGAAAGACATCCGTACGCGAGTAGGCATGGCGCAGGAAGGCAACAAGCAGATCGGGGGAGATATAGTTATAATTGGAAAGGCCACACCCATCCGCCAGATTAAAGCGATCGGGGTTGTATCCTAACTTTTTTATCAGCATACGAACGGCAGAAAGACCATCTTCGGCAGTAATGTGTTTTTTTCCTGTACTCTGAGCACCAAGACGACAAAGCATGGCTTCCGCATTCAAGTTATCACTTTCCTTCATAATTTCGTTTACTACATCTTGCATGGAAGTTTCGTAACAAACCATTTGTACCGAAATGCTATCCTTTTGAAACTCGCTGAAAGCATAATCGGAAGTACAGCGAATGCCCCGTGCTTGCAAACGATCTATAAAGGTGCGCATGAAAAAATCTTCCGAAGAGAAGATATTAACTGTACCTGTACGACGCCCGTCTACATTGCCGGTGACAATGATATTATTCCCATTCGTCAACCAGTCGCGTGATACTTTGAAGCGTCCGGCAGAAGGGGTACGCGTTTGCGTGTTATTGGTTAGTGTATAATAGGAAGAAGCAGGACTACACTTCAGCTCCGCCGTTTCACCCCGTTCGCCGGGGGAAGCGGTGACTGTTACAACGCCTTTATTCAGCATCAACGGCGAGAGATAGGGCTGATAAGAAGCGGGAGTATCATCCCACAACCAGCCGCTTCCCCAGTAAAGGGAGTCTTTCATGGAGACATCGCCAAACACTTTGCCCTGTATTACCGAGAAAGGGAAACGGCTCACAGCACTCACCAATGAATCCAGTGCTTCGTCGCTGAATTCAGGGTCATAACCACCGATGACGTACATATCTCCTTTCAGGGTATCGCCTTCAATCACCCCTTTATACCACACTTCCGTACGAAACGGTTCGTCGGCTTGGGGTTGGGACAAGGCGGTAATAGTGGTCAGTAGCTTCATGGTAGAGGCGGGACGAGACAGCTTGTCGGATTGATAGCCGTACAAGGGTCGCCCATCCGTCAAGTCAAAGACGGAGATGGCAACGTTGGAGCCTTGGGGGAGTTTATACTTTATCAGCGTATCAAGGCGTGCAGCAAGCGAATCTGTTTGTATCGTCACTCTTTGCGCAGATAAGGGCAACAGACAAACAGACCAAAGCAAATACATTATTAATCTTTTCATTATTACTTATTCAACTGGTTCTTCATTTTTTCCAAGAGTGAGCCCTTTCCATAACCACCCCAAACAGCTTGCACTTTCCCATCAGGAGCAATCAGTACATAGTGAGGATATCCCTTCACCTGATAACTGGCGGTCAATCCGGTATTTGCTCTTCGGAGTTCGTTCCACTGGTTACCCTTCATACTCTTTTTAATGATAAACTCCTTCCAAGGCTTCTCCGGATCAGTATTGATACTTACTACAGCTAAATGATCTTTATAAGTATCTGCTATCTCTTCCAGTTCAGGAATCGATGCTATGCAAGGACCGCAACCAACACTCCAAAAATCAAGCAAAATGTATTTTCCTTTAAATTCAGAAAGGCGATGAGTTGCACCTTGCAGGTCATATAGCTCTCCATCGGCCATTTCATCGCCAGCACCAACAGCTATCGGTGGATAAAGGTATTGATACACTAGCTCTGCATCGACAGTATGCTTCATTGTTTCCGGCAAATTAGAATATAATTCTTTCAATTCATCCAAATAAGGCATAAAGAACTTGGAGCTTGACATTTGGGAATAAAGTAGCAGCCGCCCCATCCAAACAGGGCCTATGGGAGCCGTCTTCATATAATCAATTTCTTTCTTATAGATACTACGTTGCAAGGGGAACGAAAACTTTCGCACCGAGTCTACCTTTGCCCATATTTGATTCAGAATACTATCGTTCCCCGCATTTTCTTTATTTTCCATTTGTCTTAGCCAGTCAGACTCGACTATATTGTGTTTCACCCACTCCTGTCTAAGCTCTAACGCACAAGACTGAAAGTTATTTTCTTCCAACTGCTCGGAGATATCACTCTTTACTTGCCAAAGGTATATCAACTTATCTTGCCCGGTAACTGTAATATGTTTACCTGGAGCTACCCAAACATCCTGCCAAATACCGGGAAATCCCTTCTCCCCTGAAATAAGCAGTAACTTCTTGGCATGACTTACTGTATCACTGAAAGTAAATATCCCATTGAAAATGGTATCATGAAACACTGGTTCAAGAAGCTGCCCGTTTTCACGGTACAAACTGATTCTCGTACTATCGGGCACATTGGTGAGTTGTCCGGTTATCAAATACTTGTCAGGGGCAATACTGCCGACTTGAGAAAGACCGTAATGTACGTTACAGATCACGACAAATAAAAAGAGTAAAAGTTTCTTCATATTATTCTTCATCTATATTTTCCTTCCACTTCGCAACCAGCTTCTCAAAATGAGTGCCGCATTTCTTGCAAATATATTCCCAATGGTCAGTGCCCGGAGGTGCAGTGTTTTACTAATTTGATGGCAATAGCCGGTATCTTTATAACTAATCTATTCTTTACTTATTACAAACCTGTTATAACACCTCTTTGAATATCTCCCCTACCGTGGGATGGGGAAATACAATCTTCTTCCACTCGCCCGCCGTCAGTTTCAATTCAATGGCCATACCTGCCAAGGTGATGATTTCAGAAGCAGGATTACCAAGGACGTGAGCACCTAATAGGGTATCATCTTCAGCTAAAAGTACTTTGCAGACACCGTTCACCCCTTCGTTCTCGGCTACAAAACGTCCGGAATAAGCCATCGGAAGTTGTATAGTACGATAAGCGATACCTTTCTTTTGGAGAGATTCTTCCGTCTCACCTACTCCGGCTATTTCGGGATTGGTATATACCACGCCGGGGATGGCACGATAGCTCATTACGTCGTTCTTGCCGAGGATAGCATGCACCGCTACTTCGGCTTCACGAACGGCGGTATGCGCCAGTAGAGAAAAGCCGGTTAAGTCGCCGCAAGCATATACACCCTCTTCGGAAGTCTGCATTTGTTCATTGACAATGATGTTTCCACGTTCTGTCTTCGCCAAATGAAGGTTTTCGAGACCAAAGCCTTTCAATACCGGGCGACGGCCTACGCTCATCAGGAGTTTGTCGGCTACCACAGAGCCGTCGCCATCAGCGTTTTCGTAATTCACTTGAATCAGGGAGTTATCAGCCTCACCCAGTGAAATGACTTTCGTACTCAGCATAAACTTAATGCCTCTCTTTGCATACTCAGCACGGAGCATAGCGGAAAGTTCTTTGTCCATACCGCCAAGGATTTCATCGAGCATCTCGATTACCGTAACCTGTACACCGAGGCTATTGAAGAAAGAAGCGAACTCCATACCGATAACTCCACCGCCAATAATGGCAAGCGAAGCAGGAAGCTCCTTATTATCCAATGCGTCGCGATGCGTCCAGTAGGGCACCGTATCTACTCCGGGGATGGGAGGGACGAAGGTTTCGGAGCCCGTACAAAGCAAGAGATTCTCGCATTCGTAGGTTTCTTCGCCACATTGAATATGGTTCTTGTCGATGATAGTGGCTGTACCGGTAACGATGGTTACACCGTGAGCGGTCAGTTTGCCTTTCACGCCGAGTACCAGTTTGCGCACTACTTTCTGTTTACGGGCAATGATCTTAGGCAGATCGAACGAAACTTCGGATACATTTACTGCATACTTGGAGGCATGGCGTGCTCCGTCGTAGGTTTTAGCCGAATATAATAAAGTCTTGGTGGGAATACAACCTTCGTTCAGGCATACACCACCAAGGTTTTGTTTCTCGAAAAGTACAACACTCAGTCCGGCTTTCCCGGCAGCTTCGGCAGCAGTATATCCCGCAGGACCTCCGCCGATAATGGCAACTTGGTATTTCATGATAGATTCTTGTTTTAAGATTATTCTTAGCAATTGGTACAAATGTAAAACTTTCCCCGCTGTTACCCAAGAAACTATCTGTTTTTCATACCTGCTATTCATAAAGAATAAGTATCTTTGCCAAGCAGCATTCGCACAAAGGTTGCGTCTAACAGATATACTAAACTATTACTAGAATGAAAACAAGTAAGATTCTACAGCTATTCTTTTCATTGGGACTCATCTGCTGTTCCCTGATAGCCTGTGACAAAGACGATGAAACACTGGCTTCCATCAAAGAAATAACCTTCGAAGGAGAGGCCTCGACCCAAGAAATTAATATGACCAGATCCAATTGGTCCATTTCCTCGGTTACCGATCCATACGGTGGATTTATATACGATATAAACAACCGCCCCATCTTCCTCGAAGACCTAGGCACCATTCACTTCGGATGGGGAAGCATCGTCCGTGATAAAAAGAATGCACTAACCGTGACGCTGAATGACAACTTTGAGAAAGAAGAGCGTGTTTTCATCATCAACCTCAGGATGAAAGAGGGATTTTATGCAGAAGCCATCACTGTCCGGCAGAAGCAGTGCACGAGTTTCTATCAGATTCAGTCCATTGCATATACCCTGGAGGAAGGCGATGGCATCAGAGAGGCTGCAAGCAGACCCTGGGGAATAACCTATATAGATAAAAGAGGGGAAGAGGGAGTGCCTGTTACAACAAAGATGAGCTTCAACCTGCTCTATATGGAAGACATCAACTACTCCTTCAGTAGTCCTGATTTCAATGAAGAGCAGCTTAGTCCCGAAAGCGGGAAACGCCTTGTAGACATGCCCGAAGGCATTGAAAACGGGAAACTATTTTTCGAAAAGAATCAGTACAATTATACTGAAACAGGCATGTATCGCAACCAGCAGATGGGTGAGTCCTATGAAGTGGATTTAGTAAGCTGGAAACGGAACCTTTATTCTGCAAGAATCTACTACCAACGCCTGCAAGCCACCTATACTCTCACCTTGTTGAGACCCGGCAGCGAGTCCTTGAAAATAGTAAAAGGGAAATTCACGAAAGAGTTTCCTTATAGCCATTCGCCTATCAAACACGAAGTGACTGAGCTTGCCGAAGGAGATTAGTAAGCCTGCTCCCTCTTTCTCCTTTCTATTTAGGAAAGGAGAAAGAAGTGAGACTTTCCTCCACTTCCTCCCTGCTAAGAGTAGGCGGCTGCCCGTCAAACAACTTCTTACAAACGAGTTTACCTGTATTCAAGGCATCTTCTTTGGTGCTGAACGGTATCCGCCCTGCTATTGCCGGCATATAGGGTTGGGATATCAGCGTGTCGCTTCCGCAGAGCACCACATAACCATAACCGCCTTCTACCTCCATCACCCGGCACTTCAACTCATCGCTGCCCGACGAACAACCCGAACAGGAAAAAAGGCATGCCGCCAACACGGACGACACACCTATCATAATAAACGAATGCTTCACTGTAATCACTTTAAATTAATCAACATCTTCTTGCTCATCGGGCAGAAGTTCGTAGATATCATCGAAGAAACTGCTGCTTCCCGACGCTCCGGTCAAGATAAAACCCCGCTGACCGTTGGAGAATGAAACGGCACCTTCGCGCGAAGAGGTACCGGCAGGATAATTATGCACTTTCGTAAGCGGCGTAAAGTCATCATCAGAATCGCCGTACCACAAATCTTGCTCGGGATCGTACTTCCAGTAATCACCGGTAACACCGCTACGGGTTCCGGTAGCCACATAGCCATATCCGTTAATGGAGAAGGACACCGCACTATAACGGACAATGGCATAATCATCGTCATAATCATTATTAGAATCGGTATTGGCAATATCCCTCAACTGCGTCCAGGTGCTACCATCGAATTTCCAGAAGTCCACAGGGTTGCTACCGCCTCCCTGATTCTGTCCGCAACAGATGTAGGCTACATCGTTGATGACAAAGGCCGTACCGTAACGTCGCTTCTCGCCGCCAAAGCCATGCACTATTTCCCATTGCTTTCCTTCGGCGGCATTGGGGTTGAAACGGTAGAAGTCCAGCATGCTGCCAATGGTATCTTCATTATATCCCGTACCTACATATCCATATCCGCCGATGGTGAACGCCAACGCACCGTCACGCGCTCCGCCGCCGAAATCATCTTTCCGCGCCCAGCTATTCGTAGCAGGAGTATATTCCCATGTATCTGCCATATAATCGGAGGATGTTCCGTCTTTCCTGGAACCTGTAGTAACGTAACCTTTGCCGTTCACAGCAAATGCAGCGCCGTATTTGCGACCTTCTACAGGCATGGTTTCGCATTGTGTCCACACGCCTGTATCCATATTATACTCCCAAAGGTCATTCAGATAATCTTTGTTGCCTCCACGGAAGCCGCAACACAGATAGCCTTTATTGTCGATAGTGAAACTACAAGCGTATGCACGCGCATAGCCGTTATAGCTTGTTTTCTTTATCCACTGTCCCTGTGTGTATTCATCGTCTTCCGTACAACTGCCGGTCAGGCACAGAGTAGCCAGCAGCATCAATCCCAATAATAGTCGATTCATTTTTTCTTTAAACTTATGTTAGATTACTATGTTTTGGTGGCGAAAGTAAATCGTAGGAATCACACCCGCAAAAATAACCGACTAACAGCCCTAAATACCCGTTAAACGCCTTTAACGATAAAACCTGCCCGATCGCCGATTTTAATAGGCGGATAGGGAAGTTTGAATTTCCTTTGCTGCCGACATTTAAATGAAGAATGAAGAATGAAAAAATTATTGTATAGTTTAGTTACATTTATCGCCGTCTTCTGCTCCTGTCAGGACGAGAACTCACAGCTTGGGAAGAGCTTGGTAAGTAGTTCTTTCTATAATGTATTTGCAGATACTTGTTCGGTAGATATAAGTACCATCCTACTGGACTCTATCAAGACACAAGGAGATAGTATCTGCCAGTTGGGACATTATAAAGACGATTCATGGGGCGAAGTATCAGCCGCCTTTTATGCCGAATATTCCAAAAACAGTTTCACGCCCAGTACGGATTGCAGCTATACGCTGGACTCACTTGTTTTACGGATGATACCTTCGGGGCACTTCTGGGGAGATACGCTGACCAGCCAACGCATCACCGTTTACCGCCTGAAGTATCCTATTGTACTGGATAATAACGACAAACTCTATACTACCACTACTCTACAGAGAGAAGATATACCGCTATTCAGCTTCACTTTTACCCCACGCCCCGGTCGGAAAAAGGAAATAGAAGTGCGCCTGCCGGACGAAATGGGTCAGAAGTGGTTGGACGATCTTGTGGTACGCGACGATTACTTTGACACTCAGGAGAAATTCAAGAAGAAATTCCCAGGGCTGGTCTTTGTGCCCGAAACCAGCGGGCAATGTATCACCGGATTCTTGGTAAACGATTCTGCCATGAGCCTCAACCTTCACTACCACGAAGTGAGCAACCAGCGGGTGGAACAAACACTGACTTTCAGCGTAAATACCGAATATACCTATACGGGAATACAGTACGACCGCACGGGTACGCCCCTCGCCTCGTTGCAAAGCGGAATAGAGAACCTCATCCACTCAACTGACCTGAACCACCGCGCCTATATGCAGGGACTGACCGGCTTTTACAATCAGCTTGAATTTCCTTTTCTGAACGACTTGCAAAATGCCGGAGAAATCGTGTCTGTAGAGAGTGCCACACTTTACCTCTACCCACTGGCCAAAAGCTATAACTCCGTGAACCAGCTACCCCAAGATATCCGCCTCTACATCACCAATGAAAACAATGTACTCGAAGACTATATATACGGCAGCGACGGTGTGACCGTACAGACCGGCAACCTCACCATAGACGAGATGTATGGCCGGGAGACTTACTACTCCTTCGACCTCACCGAGTTCATCCGAAACAACTTCGGCACCTGGGGCATGAAACGGCAGAAACTACTCATGAGTCTGACTGACGAGGAGAGCGCAACCACCTTCAATCAGGTAATATTCACCAACGATCCCGACTTGGAGAGACAATGCCGATTAGACGTGAGATTTAAAATATACAACGAGCAATGAAACATTATAAGCAAATCCCCTTACTGCTGTGCAGCCTTTGCACGGCGAGTCTTTCTATCACCGCCCAAAACACCACCAACCTGCCCACCTCGATGTACGGACTGGGTGAACTGAGCACCACTGACGGCGGACGCTATGCAGGTATGGGTAACATAGGTATCGCCCTGAACCGCACCGGTTTCCAAAATACCCTGAACCCGGCAGCTATCACCCGCATGGATACTACTTGCTTCACATTCGATGTGGGTGCATCGGCCTCCTATGCCCGCTACTCCTTCCTAAGCGAACATAGTTCCAACTTTACAGGCAACCCCAACCGCATCAGCATGGGTTTCCGCATTCTTCCGCGTTGGTATGCCCTTGTGGGTGTAGCTCCCTACAGCAGCGTGGGTTACGTTATACAGACCGAAGAAGAAATAGAAGGTTCGCCCGGCAGCTACACCTATTCCTTGTTCGAAGGAACAGGCGGGCTGTATCGTTGCTACCTCACCAATGCCTTCGCACTGACCCGGAACCTCTCCTTAGGCGTAAACCTGGGCATGATAACAGGTACCGTAAAACAAAGTGAAACGCAGGAGAAGGCTATCGTAGCATACGAATCTGCCAAACGGGCATTCTACGCCGACTTCGGACTGCATTATCAATTCAACACCACGGACGGATGCCAATGGGCGGCAGGAGTAGTATTTGCTCCTTCCCTCCCGATCAGCCACGACAATACGCTGACATATTCCAACTCCTCTACCAGCGAGAATCTCGATAAGAGTTATCACAGCCGCAAGCAATATCTACCGATGCACCTCGGCACCGGTTTGTCTATGACTACAGAGCGTTGGGTGCTCACCGCCGATTATAATTATCTGGATTGGAGCCGCAATACCTCATCCTACACCTCCATGAAGTATCAAAACCAACATAAAGTAAACTTGGGAGGCATATACACCACCAACCCACGCCTCCCACGCTCTATCGAATTAATGGGAGGAATAGGTTATAGTGACTCCTATATCATGCTGAAAGGTGGAAAGATGCAATATCTGGAAGCTAGTGCAGGTGTCAGTTTTCCCATCCGCTACTCCTACCTATCTTTAGGCGCCACCTGGCGGAAACAATTAAATTCACGCAGCAGCATGATGCAAGAAAGCCGCTGGAGTGTGAATTTGAACCTTACATTCGGAGAAAGACTATCCAGGGCAAGGCTGAAATAAGATTTTTTATCGGAGTGAGCAATAAGAGGTTATCCATTCTTTAAGAAGAAACAATAGTTGGATTAGCTCAAAACGCGAAAGAAATGAAGTAAAATGATGATAGGGTAATAAAGTGATAAAGTGATAAGGTAGCTGCGCTATGTGCCACAGAGTGTTATCCCACTATCACTTTATCACCCAATCACTTTATCACATTTAGCTCATATTCGCTCAGAAATGAGATAATTTGTTCGCCACCGAGGAACATATCGACCGACACCGGACTCCTCTGTCATTTATTCGTCAGACCTACCAAAGAAGGAAGGAAAGGCGTAAATTAAATATCTGATAATCAACATGAATATAGTCCCACTCATTTCCCAATAGGTGGGAACTATATTCTCATTACGATGAAAAGGCATTCCCATTACGACTGAACTATATTCCCACTATATTGGGAACTTAGTTCCATACCTATGGGAATTTAGCTCCGGTGCAATCGCATCAAAATACTATCTCTGATTTTCTGTAAATTCATAAGTTAAATAGTTATCCGTCACATCACAGCACCGCCAATCTTGAAATGAAGTGCTTCACTCTTTCCCGATAAGCATCTCCTATAGGCACATCTTTCTTCTCAATCTCCAACGTATTACGGCTAATGGCACTTATGCAATCCTTGCGTACAATAAACGAACGGTGTACACGGATAAACTCATCCGAAGGTAGTTTCTCCTCCATATACTTCATGCTGCACAAGGTGAGAATCGGTTTGGGAACGCCTTTATAGTAGATTTTGACATAATCTCCCAGCCCCTCTATGTAGTTTATCCGGTCTAAGTCCAATCGCATAATGCGACTCTCCGACTTCATAAAGATAACTCTCGAACTTTCATCCGCAGCCTCCTGCTTCTTTGCCTCCGAAGTACTCACTTCTTGCAAAGCAAACCAGCGCGCAGCCTTACTCACCGACTGGAAGAAGGTAGAGAAATCGACTTCTCCCGTCAGATAATCCAAAGCATCCAATCGGAAACATTCGGCAGCATATTGATCGGCATCTGCTATGAATATTACGCGGGTAGGCGAGGAAAGTAGTTTGCAAAAATCCATTCCGTTAATTCCGCCTTCTTCTACCGGATAGATGCCTACAAAGTAGACTTCTACTTTCGACTCATAATAGTCTTTCAATGCCACAAGGGGATTATTGTATTTTCCACATAAAGTAAGAAAAGGGATTTTGGCAATAGATTCTGCCAACTTCTCCGTCATCTCCGGATCTGCATGTAAAATAGCACAATTCAAATTCATAGTTGTTCCTTTCTTTTGCAAAATGGACGCACCCGTCTTCAAAAGACTGCAAAAGGAGGACTCAAAATTAAGATTTCTTTATAGTGAGGAGTTATTTATTAACAGGTATCTTCGCTTCAAGTAACCTGATAAACTCGTCTTCCTTTACAGGAAGCAAGCCCTTATACTTATCTTTTCCGTATTTTATCAATACATAATGCATCACTGCAAACTTGCCAATCTTCATAGAACAAGCACGTTCTACCGAAATAATATCTTTCAAAAGAATCTCTTTGCTACGAGAGAATCGACCGAAGAATAGGATTAATTTTCCATCAGACGTTATCGTATAAGTAGTATGAATCAACTTTTCAATATTGATTACCAGCAAAAGCATAAAGATGATAGCTAATATTATTTGCTTTTCCCAAAGGTTGTAGAAAGCAAGAGCTCCCGCCAGGATCAGGAACAAATACTGCCCCCCTGCTATACGTGCATGAAAGATTCTATTCATTTTGTCAGATTTTGCTGCTAAGGTAGGCATTTTTATGGAATGTATTTCTATGTACTACGTCCGGAGAGCAAAAATAAGCAGGCTTATTTTGTGCTACGTTTGGTTTACACTATCTTTGCAGTATTAAACATACAAATCTTATGGTAAGAAAGTTCGATTTCCTCGTTATCGGCTCCGGACTCGCCGGTATGAGCTTTGCGTTAAAAGTAGCGCATAAGGGGACTGTAGCCCTCGTTTGTAAAGCTGGCCTGGAAGAGTCAAATACCTATTTCGCACAAGGTGGTATTGCCTCTGTCACCAACTTGGCTGTAGACAACTTCGAGAAGCATATTGAAGACACCATGATAGCAGGCGACTGGATTAGTGACCGCGAAGCCGTGGAAAAGGTCGTGCGCAATGCTCCCGAACAAATCAATGAACTCATTAAATGGGGAGTAAACTTCGATAAGAAGGAAAACGGAGAATTTGACCTCCATAAGGAAGGCGGACATTCTGAATTTCGTATCCTTCATCACAAGGACAATACGGGAGCAGAGATACAAACCAGCCTGATCGAGGCAGTAAAACAACATCCTAACATTACCGTATTCACCAACTTCTTCGCAGTAGAAATCATTACTCAGCACCATTTGGGCATCATCGTAACCCGATATACTCCGGGCATAAAGTGCTATGGAGCCTATGTGCTGAACGAAACAACCGGTGAAGTAGATACATTCCTCTCCAAATTGACTATTATGGCTACGGGAGGTTGTGAAGCTGTATATCGTAATACAACAAATCCATTGGTTGCTACAGGCGATGGCATAGCTATGGTCTACCGCGCCAAAGGTGCTGTGAAAGATATGGAATTTATCCAGTTCCATCCTACCGCTCTCTATAATCCGGGCGATCGCCCTTGTTTTCTTATCACCGAAGCCATGCGTGGATATGGCGGAGTACTACGCACGATGGATGGCAAAGAGTTCATGCAAAAGTACGACTCACGCCTCTCACTGGCTCCTCGCGATATCGTGGCACGTGCCATAGACAATGAAATGAAACTACGTGGCGATGAACATGTTTATCTGGACGTTACACATAAAGACCCGGAAGAAACCAAGAAACACTTCCCCAATATCTATAAGAAATGTCTAAGCATAGGTATTGATATTACTAAAGATTATATTCCGGTAGCTCCTGCGGCACATTATCTTTGCGGAGGTATCAAGGTTGACTTGGACGGCCAGTCAAGCATCCGCCGCCTGTATGCCATCGGCGAATGTTCCTGCACAGGTCTGCATGGAGGCAATCGTTTAGCTTCCAATTCTCTTATTGAAGCCGTGGTTTATGCTGACTCAGCAGCCAAGCATGCTCTGAGTGTGATGGAACGCTACGATTTCAATGAAGACATTCCCGAGTGGAACGAAGAAGGTACCATCTCCAACGAAGAACGTGTATTGATAACACAAAGTATGAAAGAGGTGAATCAGATTATGGAAGCTTATGTAGGTATCGTACGTAGCAATACTCGCCTCACTCGTGCCTGGAACCGCTTGGATATTATTTACGAAGAAACTGAAAAGTTATTCAAAAGCAGTAAGGCCACCCGGGAACTTTGCGAATTGCGTAATATGATTAATGTAGGTTATCTGATTACTCGTCAGGCAATGGAACGCAAAGAGAGCCGCGGATTGCATTATACCCTTGATTATCCGCATGCAAAAAAATAACATCTAATTAGATAAAACGAATGTCGGACATTTTCCATCTGCAGGCTTCTACAGTTGCTCATTGGCAACCGTAGAGCCCGCAATTTGGGAAAAACAAACAAAGTAAAAAAGGAAAATAAACCATCATGATGCGGGTTTTATAATAAAACTAACGCGCATTTATCTCATGTATTTATGTAGCTTAGCCCAAGCAAATATTATTTAAAAGAGAACAATTCAAGTAATTGTCTCCTTTTTATAGGTTTGGGCAGGAAAGCATTACAACCTGCATCAAGAGCGTTGGCCCTATCAGAATCAAATGCATTAGCAGTAAGTGCAATAATAGGGATCTCAATATTGAACTCCCGAATCTTCCGGGTTGCTTCCAAGCCATCCATTACAGGCATCTTTAAATCCATAAGAATAAGATCAAATTTTTCGGAACGTACTCTCTCTACAGCATCTACACCATTCTCCACACGAGTAAGATTATAATCTTTGAGCATGTGGCGTACTAAAGAAAAGTTACTATCATTATCTTCAGCAACCAAAACCCGTATCTCCCTTCTATCAATACTATCCAGTCCGGGGTGTTGTTGTTTTGATAATTGAGAAGATTTATCCACATAATCCTGCTTACATATTTCACAAGGAACCCATGCCCAGAAAGTCGATCCTACACCAGCTTCGGAAGAAAAACCGATCTCTCCTCCGGCAGCCTCAACAATTGCTTTGGATATCGCCAAGCCAAGCCCCGTACCCTGTGCAAATTCATTGAACTTTTGAAACCGTCCGAATACTTTGTCCTGTAGCATTTTCGGAATACCTATTCCCGTATCTTCGACATAAATACGGATGCCGTTCTTCTCTACGGTATAACCCATTTTAATAGAACCGGACCGGGTACATTTTACTGCATTGGTAAGGAAATTCATCCATACTTGCTTGAGACGGTTTCTATCCAAATTTACCCAACAGTCCGGATGAGTGTTTTCCTGGTAAAATTTGACTTCAGGATTTGTAACCTTCGGAGTTATCATCACATACAATTCATTACATACCTGGGATAAGTTAAACCTTTCCCGGTGCCGCTCAAGAATTCCGGATTCTATCTTAGAAAGATCCAAAATATCATTAATCAGCCGTAACAACAATTCATTATTAGACTCAATAATGCGCCAATATTCTGCTTTTTCATCCGCATCATCACAATCTACCAGTAACTCGGAGAATCCGATAATTGCATTTAAGGGAGTCCGTATCTCATGGCTCATATTAGCCAGAAAGGCAGATTTAAGCTTGTCGGAAAGTTCGGCTTTTTCTTTCAACTCCTTTAATTCCTGCGCCATCTTTTCCCATTTTGTATTATTGTACGATATACCGGTATAACGAATGGCATCTCCCTTTTTATCTTTCTCGGACGGAACACCTGTGACAACTAATGTTTGCCAATCTTGATCCCATTTGGTTCTGGAACGATATTGGAAACTAAATTCTTTATTTCTCTTTTGGAGCATACAATCCATATTTTCACGAAGGTGTTCTGTGTCGTCGGGATGAGTCACTTTCAAGTAATCGGCAATTGTGATTTCTTTCTCAGAATGGTAATCATTCACCGGATCATTGAAAGCCCTGAATTGTTTGCTTTCCACATCGAAATCCCAATATGACATACCAACCGTCTTGAATGTAAGCTCCATCTTATAATTACGTTCTTTAAGTTCTTCATTCAATTGGTGGATTTTGGATATGTTTTGCCGGAATCCGGTGAACCGTATAACCTCACCTTTTTTAGAATATTCAAAAGGAACTCCGGTCACGTTGCAATATTGCCAGGAATCATCATATTGTGTTTGTATACGACAAGTAAAGTTTATATTAAACTTTTTGCCCGATAACATGGATTGGAAAACATCGTTAACTAAAGACTGATCGTCGGGATGAATTGCCTCCTGATATTCTTTTACGGTTATCAATTTATCCGGAGCATAGTTATTGACGGGATCATTGTAAGACTCGAATTTTTGTGACCGAACGTCAAAATCCCAATGAACTATATCGTTTACCTTCATAGCCAATTCACGCTTGGTTATAAGATCCTGCGTTTTCTTGGCCATTTGTATTTTTTCAGTCACATCCAGTTGTGTGCCTATAATCAGAAGTTTGCCACGGTGCTCGGAGGACAACCGTAACCAGCTTTCATAATATTGGTATTGCCTCTCCGATTCATTATAAAAACAAAAAGTAATCTGCCCTTGTTGCACTTCTTTGTTTATCAGCTGGGAGAAGAGTTGCATCAGCTGAGTATAATCCTCCGCCAGCATCCGTTTTTGCAATTTCTCTAATGTATCGCAATTCTGCGTAATGGGATTTCCATACAAAGTACCGAATTTCTCTTTATGCACATCATATACCCACGACGACATATTAGCGGTCTTCATTGCCATTTCCATATTTTTCTTACTTTCCTCAGTATGGTATTCGGCTTCTTTAGTGGCAGTCACATCGTTGGTAAGCAGCATATAACCCAAAATTTGTTCCTGCTTATTTCGTATAGGAACTATTTTAACTTCATATATAATGGTATTATTATTACGAGATTTATAATATTCCTGGTTTATCCGGGCAAAATCATATTCAAATTCGAGTACGATGTATTCACCCGATTGTATTTTTGCTTTGAGTTCTTCATCAACATAAGGACTATCAAAAAGATTAATCTTGTCTATTACCATATTCACATCCTCAACTCCATACATTTTCTTGGCATGTTCGTTTATACTCCGCAAAATGCCTTCTACATCATAGATTTCAATTCCTATCGGCAAATGGACAAATACACTTTCCGCGAACAGGATTTGATCCTGCAACAATGCAAGCATGTCTCTCTCAAAAGAAGTTTTACTGTCTTCGCTGTTTGCTGTTTCAAATTGATTCATCTTATTTCTGTTTTAAGTTTACTGTATGATATGAATGGTACATCTATATTCAGACGGTGACATCCCTGTGTGTTGGCGGAAAAAACGACTCATGGAAGACTGGTTGCTAAATCCGGTCTGGTGAGTAATTTCTTTTATGTCAAAGTTTGCATTCCGAAGCATTCTTTTTATTTCTACAATGACATAATCCGCAATCATTTCACGAGGAGATTGACCATTAACTTCTTGTATGACTTTGGTGAGATATAAAGAAGAAATACACAGTTTCTCAGAATAAAAGTTGATCTCACGATGTGCTTTGCAATGCTCGAATGCCAGCATTGAGAATTTAAAAGCAATGCTCTCCTTGTGGGAGTTCAGATATGTTTTTTTCTTATTTGCTACTTTTTGAAAGTGGACATAGAAATCCCAATAATAGATCCTCAATAAATGTAACACTGTTTCCCGCCAAAAATGAGGATCGTCATTATTCTCGCGATAATCAATAACCTTACAGAAACCGAGGAACCTTTTAGTATCATTGTCACTTAAACGAACCTGGAAATTCTTCCGCATATAAAAGAAAAAGTCGGGAGTTATTTTTCCCAAGCCACTCATAATATCCAGAAACATGACTTTATTAATCTTGAAAAAAGTCATAGCGAAATCACCACTGATTTCCTGTATCTGCGCCAATTGCAGTGGCAAAAGGGTTATCAAATCATTCGGAGATATTTTGCGACAAACAGAAAACACCTTTATAACGGCTGTACCGCTTGTGCAAATTCCGCCAAAACCTTCTTCCAGATATGCTTCATGTTCGTGTACGGGAAGTGCAGATATATCGGTGTATATATGAAAAGGATCACTCATTGAATTGTATTATGCATAATATGTTATCAAAGATATAGTATA
>JAEXAJ010000002.1 GCA_023458215.1 Bacteroidota bacterium | reverse complement strand
CGACGGTGGATATAGATATACAGGTACGGCATCTCCCATAAAGAAGGGAGTAGTCGGAGGTCCCGATGATGAAAACGATGGTAAGATACAATCGATGAATTCACCGTTGAATACTTATATCATCCGTTTGGCGGATGTATATCTTACTTATGCTGAAGCTTGTTTAGGGAATAGTGCCGCCTTGAGTGCCGGCCCCGGATTAGCGTATTTCAATAAAGTACGTGCCAGAGCTAAAGTGCCCTCAAAAGAATCGATTACTTTGGACGATATCATCAGAGAAAAGCGCGTGGAGTTTGCCATGGAATATACCAACTGGTACGATCTTGTAAACTGGTATTGCTATAAGCCCGATAAGATGCTTGCCTATCTCAATGCACAACAACGCGGTTGGAGAGCCGAAAATATTACGAAAGATGTGAATGGAAATTTGGTTTTCGATACACTGATAGAACCCGAAGTAGACATCTTGGTAACAAAAGAGAATATGTTTCTTCCATATCCGGAAAGTGATGTAATCCAAAATCCTTTGCTGAATGAAGAACCTCAGCCCTACAACTTCAACGAATAAACATTTAAAACTCGTATCTTATGAAAACAATAATATCGATCAAAAGAAACTGGCTGTTTGTCGTGGCGCTGCTCATGACATTCGCTATAATGTCATGTGAGAAAAATGACGGAGGGGGGAATCCTGTAATCCATTATGTCCGTGTGACCGATCCCGCATTGGTCGACAGTACGTTTACCGATGTACAACCCGGGCAGATGATTGCTATCATTGGTGAGAATTTCAATAACTTGAAAAAGGTGTATATAAACGATCAGGATATTCCATTCAATGTAAATCTTACCACTTCCACGAGTATAATCGTAACTGTTCCTGCGGAATTGCCTTTAACGGGCACTAACCCGGAATTGAAGGGAGAGATTCGTGTGGTAACAGATAATGGCGTATGTAGCTACTCAATGCATGTATTGTCTCCTGCACCTGCCATTAAACGATTGGTTGTTAATTATCCGGCTGTATCCGGCGAAACAATGAAGGTGCTTGGCAGCAACTTTGTAGAGATTGAACGTATTTATTTTACAACAGAGAACCCTGCCGATCTTGAGGAAGAAGAAACACCCACCCGTGCTGCTACCGAAATTGATGTAAAAGACTATACTGTGAATGTAGACTTCACCGAACTCTCTTTTGCCATCCCGCAAGGCATCTTCGATTTTGGTTATCTTGTTATACAATGCTACACTGATAAGGCTGTTTCTGAATTTTATAAAGATCTTCCGGTGCCTGTTGCTACTAAAATAAGTTCGGATATGCCGGTTGTAGGTTCGGAAGTATATATTATCGGAAGCAACTTTATAGCAGTGACAAGCGTCAATGTGAATGACCAATATACGATTTTGGCAGCCGACCTTACGGTTTCCGAGTCCTTCGATACGATCCGCTTTGTCATGCCGAAGGTTCCTACAAAGAGTGGAAAGATCTCTGTGGTAACTTTGGGAGGTGTAGCAGAAATTAAAGAGCCCTTCTATCCTTTGTCAAATGTTATTTTGGACTATGACGGTAAAGGAAGCTTTATCTGGGGGAATGATGCGCAGGATGTTGTTGCTACAACTTCAGAGGCTCCGTTTGTAAGTACCGGTAAATGCTACTCCATTAAAGGCAAGCCTGGAGCATGGCAGTATTGGTGGGGAAATGCTATAAACAATACCGTGCTGCCAGCGACCGATGTCATTCCCGGATCGACTCCGATTGATGACTTGGAATTGCGTTTCGAATGCTATGTTTCATATCCGTTGGATAATGTGATCTTTGAATATGTATTATGTGGTGATTTTGATCATAAATATGGTGATTTTGTCCCTACTGACAGGATGACCGGAACTACAACACTCGGCAGATGGTTTACTTGCAGCACTCCACTATCTAAATTCACTGCTTCTTCGGTATATCAAGCATTGTTGGATAGGAACAACAGTGAACTAGGTTTGTATACTAAGAATCCTTCTGAGAATGCCGATACAGTTGTCGAGATGTTCTTCGATAATTTCCGTATAGTTAAGGTAAAATGATTTTTTAGGTAATTCAGGATAATTGTTGGGCTTTGGGGCACCGCATCTGTGTAAGGCATGGATGATGTGCCCCATACTTCTTTTTAGGAGGGCAAGCAAAGCCCTGATCTTTGCATCACTAGGTGTATAAGATGTATCGCTTATTCATATCTTCTGTAACACTACTATCAAGCATGTACAAGATGCCATCTTATGCAGCACAAGATGGCATCTCATGCTACACAAGATGGCATCTTGTGTATCTCTTGTAGTAATGCTTCTGTTGAGAAGGTTAAGAGATGAAGGTCTTCTCCCGATATGCTTCTCTGGTTGGGCAGAAGTGGCGGAGATTTTCGTTTTGAATATTCAATTCCCGGTTCGTATTACTTCTTGTAATCGAAATACTCAAAGTCGGCATACGCCTTCGATGCTTCCGAACCGGATACTGCATACATACCCAGCATGATACCTGTGAATCCTCCGGCGGTTTCGGTACTGATATAGCGTGTATTCATCCGTCCCAGCTCCTTGAAGTTCTTACCGTCCGTGGCATATTCAAAGGAGTAAACCTCATTGTTTCCTCTCACGCGAAGCTGTACTTTCTGTTGAGGCAGAACAACTTCTTTCTCTGTATGAGTCATTTCGCCCAGCTGATAACGCAGTACTACGGCTTGTTTTCCGTCTGCCAGTTGTTTTACAAAGAGGTCATAGTGTGCAGGCTCGAACATATAGACCGATAATCCTGCTTCATCTCCTGTTGAGGCTTTTTGCAATTGCAAAGAAGTGGTGGCTGTGAAGTCTATATGCTCCTGACGGCGTCCTACAAAGGTGGGGCTGCCTTTTCCACTATTAAGGGTTACGGGTGTAGCTTTCAGCCGTAGTTTGCTGGATGCAAAAGAGTAATTCTCGGGGTTGTAGTTGCGGATATATACCCATTCGTGTCCTAGTTTGCCATCCTTAAAGCCGGTGCGTACAGGCTTTTCGGCAAAAGGTTGTTGAGGCAGGGTCGGTACATCCATTTTCAAAGCTATGGTTCCGTCGCCATTCACTACCGGCCAGGCGTTTTCGTCCCAACGTACCGGGGCAAGGTAGGTTTCACGTCCCAGCAGGTGATGAGTACCGCTTTGCATGCGGAAGGCGAGGCATACCATCCACCACGAACCGTCAGGAGCTTGCACAAGGTCGGCATGACCGGTACCCTGAATCGGGTTGTCCTGGGCATTCATGTTGATATGTGTCAGGATGGGGTTGGCAGGATTGCTTTCGTAAGGACCATCCATATTACGACTGCGTGCAATGGTTACTTTGTGTCCGTATTCAGTACCCCCTTCCGATATCAATAGGTAGTACCAGCCGTCTTTCTTATAAATATGTGGTCCTTCGGGATAACGTCCGCCTGTACCATTCCAGATGCGTTTCGATTCTGTCAGTTGTTCTCCCGTCTTCGGATTGATTTCGGACAAGAAGATGCCTGCGGCAGGATTGCTGACCAGATAGCATTTGCCATCTTCAAAGTAGAGGGAGGGATCGATACCACCTTGTTTCAGCCAAATGGGTTCCGACCATTCACCACGCGGGTCGGTGGTGTGGACAATGAAATTACCTTTGTCCGATACATTAGTCGTAATCATATAATAAACGCCATCGTTGTAACGGATGGTAGGAGCATAGATGCCTCCCCATGGACCGGCGTCATGTAGTGGTAATTGTGAAGGGCGTGTCAGGCAGTGCCCTATTTGCTCCCAATGAACAAGGTCTTTGCTATGAAACAACGGAACACCCGGGAAATATTGGAAACTGCTGTTTACCAAATAGAAATCATCGCCTACGCGACACACGCTCGGGTCGGGATGAAAACCGGGAATCACCGGGTTCTCGTAACCTTTTTGGTCTTGGGCAAAACTGGATAGGCTGACTGCCAATCCTAACATTAACATCATCTTTCTCATAAGTACATTGTATTTTAAAATAGTTTATCAGATACGTGGAGGAATGTTATATTCACAAAAATAAGGTATTGTATGATTATTCCGTATATTCCATCACAATCCCATACTTGTAAGTTTGATTACCATCCATCGTGTATTTATCCATTGTGCGGGCTCCCCAACCATCATCACCTCCTACACCATGAATGTTGAGGTCGATATTCAGGTTAATGAAATCGCGTTTCGGTAGCTCGTAAGTATGCTTTACACTCTCCAAATCTTCTTCGCTATACGGCCATGCGCGGAAACACAGTGGTTGAAGTCCGGTAACTTTTATACATTGTTTGTCATCATTACCGAGCGAGAACCAGCGTACATCGCATCGGTTGGCATTATCCTGGGGTACGATGTAATGGGTAATAAACTTATCTAAAGGCTGGCGATAAAGACCTAAGAAAGCAGCGGTTTTGCGGTCGGGATAGTTCTCGAACTCACCACGACCGTACCATTCTATTTGGTTCATCTTCGGAGAGAGGCGCATACGCATACCGAATTTAGGCATCAGGGGGATGTCTTTTTTCTCGGGCTGATAAGAAGCCTCCACTTGTATGCGGCCGGTGCCATTCACGGTATACTGGAGTTGATAAGCAGCTCCGATACTTGGCAGGGACATGTCGATATTTACCATCACTATTCCGTCTTTTACGCTAACTTTGCAGGTGTTGACTACGCGTTCTTCTCCGGCATCTTTCCAAGCACCGAGACGTTTGTTATAATCGTTTCTCATTTGGATGTCGTTGGCCGGTTTCCAGAAATAGGGTTCCAAGGCACCGCGTAGCAACTCGTTTCCGTTCACTTTCCAGCTGACCAATGCGCCTGTAGACTTTTCAATGCGGAATACTGCATTGCCGGCGGTTATTAAGAGGACATCGGGTGTCTCTTTATAGGTTGCTTTGGTTCCCTCGTTTTTCATTTGGGGGAACTCAAAGTGGTTATAGGCAAATTGCTCTTTGGCTATTGCGAAACCTTTATCGGCCCA
>JAEXAJ010000001.1 GCA_023458215.1 Bacteroidota bacterium | reverse complement strand
TTCGCGCCTCTGCCATTGCAAGACGGATTTGATAATGCCGGCCTGCAAATCGGATTGACAGATGCGGAAGTTACAGGGGCTTTGTTGTGTCTTGACGTCACTGAAGCCGTATTGGATGAAGCAATTGCGTTAGGATTCAACCTGATAATCGCACATCATCCCCTTATTTTTAAGGGGTATAAATCTATTACAGGAAAAGATTATGTGGAGCGTTGCATCTTGAAAGCCATCAAGAACGACCTCGTAATATATGCTGCCCATACTAATCTGGACAATGCGCCCGAAGGCGTTAACTTCAAGATTGCAGAGAAAATAGGTTTAAAGAATGTGCGTGTCTTGGAAACAAAAGAGAATGCCTTGTTGAAACTGGTAACTTTTGTCCCCACAGCGCAAGCTGAAGAGGTGCGTAAAGCACTTTTCAATGCAGGATGTGGCAATATCGGCAACTATGATTCTTGCAGTTATAACCTGGAAGGAGAGGGAACCTTTCGCGCACACGAAGGAGCCCATCCATACTGCGGAGAAGTGGGTGAGATGCATACCGAAAAAGAAGTACGCATTGAAACGGTTTTACCTACTTATAAAAAAGCAGAAGCAGTTAAGGCTTTATTAGCTGCCCATCCCTATGAAGAGCCTGCATTCGATGTCTATCCTTTGCAGAATACATGGGCACAAGCAGGAGCAGGTGTCATTGGGGAGTTGGAAACACCGGAAACCGAACTGGAATTTCTGAAACGTATCAAAAAGACTTTTGAGGTAGGTTGCCTCAAACACAATAAGTTGACCGGACGTGAAATCCAAACAGTGGCCTTATGTGGCGGTGCCGGAGCATTCCTAATGCCCCTTGCCATACGCAGTCATGCCGATGTATTCATTACCGGTGAGATTAAATATCATGACTATTTCGGACACGAAAATGACATCTTGCTGGCTGAAATAGGACATTACGAGAGCGAACAATATACTAAAGAAATATTTTATACATTAATCCGGGATTTATTTCCTAATTTGGAGATTCAACAGACCAAAGTGAATACAAATCCCATAAAATACATGTAAGTAAAATGGCTAAAGAAGCAAAAAAAGATCCTCAGGAATTAACAGTGGAACAGAAGTTGAAAGCTTTGTTCCAGTTACAGACTATGCTTTCTAAAATTGATGAAATCAAGACGTTAAGAGGAGAACTTCCCTTGGAAGTACAAGACTTGGAAGACGAGATTGCCGGTCTGAGTACTCGTATTGACAGAATCAAAGCTGAAGTTTCGGAATTAAAGTCTGCTATTGCCGGTAAAAAGGTAGAGATAGAAACCGCAAAGGCTTCGGTTGCAAAATATAGAGATCAGCAAGATAATGTACGCAATAACCGTGAATATGATTTCTTGAGCAAGGAAATTGAATTCCAAACTTTGGAAATCGAACTTTGTGAAAAACGTATCAAGGAATTTGCTGAACAAGAGGCCGAAAAGTCAAATGAAGTAGCAGACAGTACTGCTGCTTTGGAAGAAAGACAGAAGGATCTTGACGTGAAAAAGAGCGAATTGGATGAAATTGTTTCCGAAACCAAGCAGGAAGAAGAAAAGCTGAGAGACAAAGCCAAAGAACTCGAAACCAAAATCGAACCACGTTTGCTTCAATCTTTCAAGCGCATCCGCAAGAACTCACGCAACGGATTGGGAGTTGTATATGTACAGCGTGATGCATGTGGCGGTTGTTTTAATAAGATTCCGCCTCAGAGACAATTGGATATCCGCTCTCGTAAGAAAATTATTGTTTGCGAATACTGCGGTCGTATTATGATTGACCCCGAATTGGCAGGTATATCTCCTGAGGTAAAGGTGGAAGTTCCAAAAGAAAAGCCGACAAGAGCTAAAAGAAAAATCGTACATCTCGGTTCGGAAGATTAAAAATAGAACATTTTTGATATCCAAAACGGCAATAGCAGAACAGTTGTTGCCGTTTTTTTGTTAATTAGGAACATTATATCTTATAATCTAAAGAAAAAAGCGTAGTTTTGTCACTAAAATAAAAAGACTTTAATAACTAGAAACGTATGAAACTAACAAAAATATTCTTGCAATGTACTCTGATAGGGATATTGCTAGGATCGTGTATACAGGACGAAGCTCCCAATGCTGAAGCAGATATAACAGGTATATCATTCCAGGAAGATGTTTTGGCTAATTCGTATATTGATCTGAATCCACCATATAACGAAATATCAAAAGCTTATCCAATACTGATTAGTGTAAAAGAAGGAACTGATCTTAACAATTTAGCTCCTATATTCGAGCTTACTCCCGGTGCCACCATTAGCCCTGCGAGCGGAAGCAGCCAAAACTTCACAAATCCGGTACGCTATACCGTAACTTCGGAAGACAAGAAATGGAAACGTATCTACTTGATTACTGCCAAAGAACAGCATCCAAGTAATATTCCTACAACATATCACTTTGAACACGTGAGACTTATCAAAAACATATATCAAGAATTTTACTCTGAAGAGAATGGCGAGGAGTTAACATGGGCAAGTGGCAATGCAGGCTTTAACTTTGCTATGAGTACAGCAACAACCGATCAATATCCTACTGTACAATATGCTCACGGTAAAGTTGGAAAATGTGCAAAGTTAGAAACACGGACAACCGGCGAATTGGGAGAAATGGTAAAAATGCCTATCGCTGCCGGCAACCTCTTTATTGGAAGCTTTAACATGCTGAATGCCATTACCAGCCCGCTCACTGCTACACGATTTGGAGTACCCTTCTATAATAAACCGATACGCTTAATTGGTTATTACAAATACAAGGCCGGTGAGAAGTTTTACGAAAATGGAGGATATACAGACCGCAAAGATATGTTCAATATCTACGCTATCTTTTATGAAACCTCAAAGGGTACCGATATGCTAGATGGAAATCTGGCAAATGAGAATTATAATAATCCTAATATGGTAGCACTTGCACTAATATCGAACCCACATGAAACGGATGAATGGGAATTCTTTGACATTCCATTTGACTACAAGCGGTATGGAAAGACAATTGATGAAACCAAGCTGGCTAATGGCGGATACAAAGTAAGTATCATATTTGCTTCAAGTAAAGATGGAGCACTGTTTCAAGGTGCACCCGGAAGTACTCTCTTGGTAGATGAAGTGGAACTGATTTACGAATAACAACTCAAAAGACTCTAAACATCATGATAAAGAAGATAATAGTGCTCATAGCATTGACGGGCTATATACATGTAGCCTTACACGCTCAGGAAAATCAAAACCGGACACTCATCAATGCAGCACTGCATGGATGGGAATACGAGATAAAAGCCGGTGTCAGTATTGGGGGGACTGCTCCACTACCACTGCCCGTTGAAATACGAAGTATCGATGCCTACAATCCAACTTTAGCTTTGATGCTGGAAGGAAACGCTATCAAGTGGCTGGGAACACAGAAAAAATGGGGCGTGATAACAGGTTTGAGGATGGAAACTAAAAACATGATTACCAAAGCAACAGTGAAAAATTATGGCATGGAAATCATTGGTGGTGACGGCAACCGTCTGAAAGGAAACTGGACAGGAGGAGTACAGACTAAGGTACGCAATACTTATATCACTGTACCCGTGCTTGGTGCATATAAAATCAGTCCACGATGGCGTGCGAAATTAGGAGCATACGTTTCCTATCTAATGGATGGAGAATTTTCCGGATATGTATACGAAGGTTATTTACGTGAAGGAAATCCTACCGGTGAGAAAGTTAATTTTACCAATGGTGCTGTTGCTAATTATGACTTCTCCAGCAATATTCGCAAATTTGCATGGGGATTACAAGCCGGTGCAGACTGGCGCGCCTTCAAGCACTTAAACGTGTTTGCCGATATTACTTGGGGAATGAATGACATTTTCAAGAAAGATTTTAATACAATCACTTTCGCCATGTATCCCATCTACCTGAATGTAGGCTTCGGGTACGCCTTCTAAAAATAGCATAAACAAATAAGGGTCTAGGTTGTTATCTTTCCCATAACATAACAACCTAGACCTTATGAATATAAAATTTTGGAGCTCTGCGCTGCTCATTTTATGCTTATGTCCTGCGGCTATCGCTCAGAAGAATAACAGATATCTGGAAAAGCCGCTTCCCCAAGGATGGGGAACTGATACATCCCACACTATTCCGGGGGACGACAATCTCTTCACGGGGCAGATACAACCCGTTGACGACCAATGGTGGAAAGCATTTGGTGACCCTATGCTCGACTCACTTATCACAGTTGCGTCCACTCAAAATTATTCCGTACTTTCTGCCATGGATCGCATGGATATGGCAAAGGCTAACCTGCGAATAGAACGTGGCAATTTTTTCCCTTCTATTTCTTTAGATGGCGGGTGGGATCGCCAGCAAAACAGTGGCAATGTTACGACGTTGCCTCAATCCAGAAGTAGTGCCTATAGTGCTTCGCTCAACGCCAGTTGGGAGTTGGACGTATTCGGCAGCATCCGACAACGGGTAAAAGCACAACGTGAAAACTTTGCCGCCAGTAAAGAGGAATATACTTCTGTAATGATTTCACTCTGCGCCCAGATAGCTTCGGCATACGTGGGGCTGCGCGAATTACAGCAAGAACTTAGTGTAGTAACCAAAAACTACGATACACAGGCTGCCGTACTCAGCATTACTGAAACACGGTATAAAACCGGATTGGTTTCTAAACTAGATGTTGCGCAAGCCAAGTCCGTTTATTACAGTACAAAGGCCTCCATACCACAACTGGAAGCGGGGATTAACCAATACATCACTACGATAGCAATTTTACTAGGTACCTATCCGCAACAGATTCGTCCCATCTTAGAACAATCCGGTAAATTGCCCGACTATATGGAACCTATCGGCGTAGGCATTCCGGCCGATTTACTGTTGCGCCGTCCCGACATCCGGCAAGCCGAAAGACAGGTCAATGCCCAAGCTGCGTTGCTGGGAGCCTCAAAAAGCGACTGGTTACCTCAGGTATTTCTAAAGGGTTCCGTAGGTTACACTTCACATGATCTGAAAGATCTGACTAAACGGAATAGCATGACCTTCGAGATTGCTCCAAGCATTAGCTGGACGCTCTTCAACGGAACTAAACTAATTAACGCCACCCGTCTGGCTCATGCTCAATTGGACGAATCCATCCACCAATTTAATCAAACCGTACTTACTGCCGTACAGGAAACGGACAACGCAATGAATGCTTACCGTAACTCCATACAACAAATTGTAGCCATGCGTGAGGTATGCCATCAAGGAGAAGAAACCTTGAAGCTATCTCTTGACCTCTACAAACAAGGGCTCAGCCCCTTCCAAAATGTGCTGGACGCCCTACGTTCGCTTTTGAGTTACGAAAACCAACTCGTGCAGGCTCAAGGCAGTTCGTTATTGCAATTGATCGCTTTGTATCAGGCGTTAGGCGGGGGATACGGAGAAACTTATAAATGATGAATTAAAAACCAAACCATATATGAAAAATCAAATGTACATCGCCTTGTTCATCCTTCCATTGTTGGCGGGATGTGGGGACAAGAAAGAAGCGGCACGTACAATGCCGGTTCCCGAAATAAGCGTATCCCGCCCATTGGTACAGGACATTACGCTGACGAAAGAATATCCG